>NZ_JADPKU010000093.1:0-1081 GCF_023074095.1 Bradyrhizobium sp. 137 | reverse complement strand
GATCAGCCGGTCCAGCTCCCGCGCCACCCGGGAGCCCGACAGCGAGGTGTCGGCCACCAACGCCAGGCATTCGCGCGTGCACTCGTCGACCACGGTCAGGATGCGGAAGCGGCGGCCATCGGTGAGCTGGTCCGAGACGAAGTCGAGCGACCAGCGGTCATTCGGCGCTATAGGCACCACCATCGGCGCCCTGGTCCCGAGCGCCCGCTTGCGGCCACCACGGCGACGGACCGCGAGCCTCTCTTCCTGGTAGGGTCTAATCGCTGTCAATTGCCTGGGTGCCGGACCTTGTCGTCTTCGAGGTCGGAAGAATGTGCCGCCTCATCATGGCCCTCGCCAGTGGATCTCCCCATGTGATTCCCGCGGTCTGAAGCCGCCCAAGAAGTTACGGGATGATCCGGCCAGCGTCCTCCAGGACGATCTACAGAGATACTGGCTTAGCTAGCTAGGCTCAGCTAGCCGGCGCAGCTGCGAACTCCGTGCCATCCAGCCAGATACGGTGCAGGATGATGGCGAGTTTGCGCGCCACGGCGACCTTGGCCTTTCGCGACCCGATCCGAGCCATCAATTGCTGCCCCCAACGGCGGAGTGCACTATCTTTGCGCACGCGCGTCATGAGCGCGTTGGCCGCCTCGAACAGAAGGCTTCGCGCCATGCGGTCGCCTGACTTGGATATCCGGCCAGAGATATCGACCTCGCCGGATTGATAGCGCCGAGGTGTCAGGCCGAGAAACGCTCCGACATCAGTGGATCGGGAGAAGCGTTAGGATCGTCTACGGCCGTCGTGAACGTCAATGCAGTAATCGCGCCTACACCGGGGATCGTTATCATGCGCTGGCAGGCCTGATCGGTGCGCGCGAGACGTAGAAGCTGCGAATCGAGCCTCTGCCTGCGCTCTCCCGCAACACGCCAAGCCTCAAGCAGCGCGTCAATGGCGCTTCGGATCAAGGGGTCCTCCGGACATCGCGTGAGCACTGCGCGCTCGAACGTTCCACCCTTACCGGCTGCGAGCACCACGCCGAAGGTCTTCAGTAGACCACGAATTTGATTGTAAAGCGTCGTACGAATCGCGACGAGTTCG
>NZ_JADPKU010000021.1:0-106990 GCF_023074095.1 Bradyrhizobium sp. 137 | reverse complement strand
TCCATTTGGCTGCGCCGGCTTTCGGCTTGGATGAGTTCGACGTTGAGAGAGCGGGCGAGCCGAGCCGTGACCTGCTCCTGTAGGGCCGTAAGATTTGACTGATCGCCGTCAAAGCGGTCCGACCAGACGTCGCGACCAGTCGACAGATCGGAAAGTGATACGTTCATACGGACCCGATCTCCGGCCCGCTGCACCGCGCCCTGTACCGCCCATCGGATACCAAGGTCCTTGCCGAGCGTCTTCAAATCGACCTGCTTATTCTTATAGGCGAAAGCCGTCCCGCGCCCGATCACGAACGCCTCGGGCATTTGCGCGAGAACTGTCGTCAGATCGGTCGTAATGCCGTCGGCGAAATAGTCCTGCTCCGCATCGTTGCTGAGATTTGCAAATGGCAGGACAACAAGGGATAAACGAGGAGCAACGTCGGGCCGGATCGTAGCCTGTTTCTGCGTTTTTTGGCTCTCCGGAAACACGTCTGTGCGGAGTGTCTTCCAAACGGTCCAGTAGCCAACTAGGCCACCCGCGATCGCGCCCACGGCAGCAATCGAGGCGAGCGCGCCGCCGATCAATTGCAATCGTGCCCGCAAGCGGACCTTTAAGCTGCGATCGGATGCGGGCTTTTCCCGTTCCTTCTCATCGGATGTCGGATTGTCCGGCTGCTCGTTATCGGATGGCGGTTTGCCAAGTGGGCCGTTGGAGACTTCCCAGTTTGTCACCATTGCCTCCCCACTCGGGCCAGCCGGCCGGACTTCCAACACTAGCAGAATTGCACAGCTTTAGGTTGGTCAAGGCTTCTGTCTCGTTGGCGCTGTTTGGTAAGTTGTCGCCTCGACAATCCGGTCTACGGAGCCCCGATAGAGGTCTGGTCTAGGTCACAAGCGGACGACCGCAGGCAGATCAGCCGTCCGTTCTCTCCTTCAAAGCGGACACTTGCTCCGCGATCAGCCGGGTCAGCATCGGGCCAAAACCGGACTCACGGTGCCATGTACATGCGTCGCGTAGTCTATTGCTGCGATCTGCTTTCAAGCAGCCGGTCGCGGACCTCCTCCGATACAAAGCGCTCCGCCCGCTGCCATGCCTCGTCGTTGTCGCCGCGGAACTGGAAGTATTTCCTAAACACGATGCGCTGGGATTTTGTATCGATAGCAACAGTCTGCGCAAACTGCACCAGCGTGCTCATCTTATGAAAGCCGCCGATGATCAGGATCTGCGCGCCGGCTTGTGACGCCGCGCGCAGCCGATCGCGCAACGTCGGTCCATCGGTCGGACAATTTGAAGCGCAGGAGGACGGCACAAGCTCAAAACGGTGGTCCGCTGTGACATCGTCCCGCAGCGCGGTCATGAAAGCCCGCAATCGCTTTTCATGCACGGCCGTCTGATCGGTGGGCTCGTTCGACGTGTCTCTATATTTGAAATCGTCGACGGAGACAGCCAAGGCGTGGCCGGCGGTCTCGGCGGATGCATCTGAGATGAGGCTGGATCCCAGGAACAGGCCGGCTGCGGTAACAGCGTGCAGGATTGAGCTGTGGCGCATGGCGATAACTCGATCTCCTCCGCTAAGTCCATCTTAGAAGATCGATTCTTTCCGTCTCCTGTCGAAGACATTAATCCTTGGTAACGCTACGCGGCCGCCCAGGGCAGCGCAGCGCTAATGTCCGCTTGCGGGTCCCGACCGGGACTCATGCAGCGCAGCAACTTTCAGGCTTCGCGTTGGCCACATGGCAAGACAATGCATCACGACGGGATGGGACTGAACGCTGGCTGGGACCCGACCATTGCTCGACGACCTCGTGCCCCTGAAGCAGGCACGAGGCTGAAATGTATGTCGAACGTCCGGGCAGTCTTGAGCGTCGGCTCAGGTCAACAAAACGTCCTGCTGTGGCGCGAAGATAAAATCCTGAGGTCTGAGTGCTTGCTCGCTATGCACCACCACGTCGTTGCCCGGACTGAACGTGATCGTGCTCTCGTGGCTTACAGGATCAAACGTTGAGATACTCAGATCACTGAAGTTCTCGATAGCGAGTGCAGAGACATCGATGTGATCGGCTCCCAAATTCGAGAGCCCCTGCCCGAAATCCTCGACCTTGTCGTGGCCGTTATCGAATTTGAACACGAACGTGTCGTTCCCACCTTCTGCGAAGCCAAGCATCGTCTGGGCATCGCCCCAGATGTCATCATTTCCGGTGCCGCTTACCAGCTTGTCATCGCCGCCGCGTGCGTAGTCGGACATGGACCGGGCATCGCCGACGAGAATGGTCTCGTAGCTGCCTGCCGGATGCGGACTCGGATCATCGCCGCCGACCAGCGTGTCGTTACCGCCGTCGGCGTGGCCTGACATGGTCGACGCATCCCCATACGCCTGGTTGACGAGCGAAGGGAATACGTTGCCACCGATATAGATGTCGTCGCCGCCAACGGCTCGATCTCCGATGTCGCCGCCGGCATCGCCATAGAAGACGTTCTGGTCTTGTGTGCCTGAGGCCTGGAACGTGTCATCGCCGCCCGCGGCGCTCTCAGACATATCGCCTGCGGCGTCGCCATAGAATGTACTTCCCCCCAGGCCCGTCTTGTTGAACGTGTCATCCCCGCCCCGGGCAGAACCTGACATGTTCCCGCCCGCGTCGCCCGAGAAGACATTTCGATCAGTTGGTGTTGCGTCGCTCGAGTCATTGAACGTGTCATTCCCGCCGGCGGCGGAGGCGGACATGCTTCCACCAGCATCGCCATAGACGAAATTGAACGGATTAAGCCCGCTCACCGCGAAGCTGTCGTTGCCGCCAGCCGCATGACCGGCCATGTCGCCGCCGGCGTCACCATAGAGATAGTTGTTGTACTCAAATCCGCTCGCAGTGAAGCTGTCATCGCCGCCGCGGGTATGACCAAACAGGCTTCCGCCGGCGTCGCCATAGAACACGAAATTACTGTCCGGTCCGATGGAACCAACGAATGTGTCGTTGCCGCCGGCCGCGTAATTGAACATGCTTCCGCCCGCGTCTCCATACACGGTGACTGTTTGAAGCCCGCCACCGGAAACGCCGAAATTGTCATCACCTCCGCGGGCTTGACCGGACATTGTATCGCCGGCGTCACCATAGGCATTCACTCGCACTTCGGGCGCAAAGCCCAGAGGTAACTCGACATTGAGGGTATCATTGCCGGCAATGGCTCGGTTCGAGATATTGCCTCCAGCATCACCGTACATGTTCAGAGTGAATGTCTCGCCGGAGGTCAGAGCAGATGCCGGCACCTGGGCAGACAACGTGTCGTCGCCGCCGCGGGCATCACCAGAAATGTCTTGCCCCGCATCTCCAAACAGGCTTCCGGAACCGGAGGTCAGCAACGTGTCATTGCCTCCGACTGCGTGGCCAAGCAAGTCCAGGCCAGCATCCCCGAACAGCGTGTTCGCCGGATCGGAACCAACCAGTGTTTGGGCTCCGCCATGCTGTCGTCCCTTGAGTGATCCACTCGTGTCGCCAAAGAGAATAGCCATGGGCCCCTCCCTCGTGGTTTGCGTTGATGCGCAGATGCATCGAAATGGCATACAACGTATCGTTGTTATAATTAAATCACGTTTTTAAACAAATTAAATCATCTATTTTCAATGCGCTTCTAAGTGGGCGAACTGCGGTGGCGCCCGGGAATCCCGTTGCGGCCACCTTCCCCTTGCCTCGATGCCGGCGCGCCCGGTTACGGCCGGCTGTCCGGCCGGGATGAGAACAGCATCTTCAACAGCATCTTCAGAAAATAACGCTGCCCACCGGTCCGCGTCGTGGCTGTTGACCCTCTCGACGAACTCGGAGTTCAACTCGGAAAAATTCTTGGGAAATACTCATAGACGCCTCCCATGACATGAGAGAACAATTTTGAGGTGATTAATTCGGCAAGCCATCTTCTATTGTGGTCGCGAAGGATTGGTCCAGGTCCTCCAGCATCAGACACGAAGCATGCGATGCGGCGGGTGCCCCGGGCTAACTGGCCTTTGGTGCGATACACCTTGCTGTATGTAAATGCGCGCCATGGCCGAAGTTGCCAGATTTTCCCGCAGGTCCAGCCAACGGGCCAAGTCTTAAATGAAGAGGGGCTGGCAATGCACTACGGCCGCGCGCACGAAGTTGTAGTTCTTCACGACCGCCTTGAAGCGCTCGTCTTTCAACTTGCCGAGCTGGAACAGTTGCGAGCGCAAGTGCTTTTAGCCGAGCAGAAGGCGGAGAGAACTGGAGGAAAGTGCGAACGCGGGGAGGCTCATGGAAAGCGCCAATTGCCTGCGAAATAGGGCCGCTGCCGGAAGGCAACAACCGGTGCTCCGGTCTGCGCCTCTTCTGCGGCAGGTAAGGGACATTACCAGCACAGAGGCAAGATTTTCGGCTCCGTCAGTTGAATTCAGGCGACCATAATGAGCCAGTATGTAGAGGCGCGTTACGCGCTCCTGATATTGCAAGAAGCGCGGGAGACCTGCGAAGATCGAGCAGCAATACTGCTCAACAATCTACTGCAAGACCTTAGGCCAGCACAGCAAGATGACCCGCACCGTGCCGGTGCGCTAGCTTCTATCCGGCATTTGGCGGTAATTTTACGTGAGCACCGGATGCCCGCATCGTCTTATTGGGAAGCGGCGCTAGACGCTGCGCACGCATGGCGAGACCATGCAGAGCGATGACGAGGCCTCGGCTCTGCGCTGTCGGGCGACAGTCGTTTTCCAAATGCGTCGCCGTCGGCAACATTTAGTCGTCTGTTCAGCGTCAAAACGCGACGCCGGCCCAGAGGCCCGAACGCCTGCGATGGGTCAAAAAGCGACATGACGGCGTTGTCTGCTTAGGTCTGCTTCCTCCCAAAGGGCGGCACTTGCGAGTACACGCCTTCCCCTCTTGTCCAACTTTCCTCCAGCCGGCGTATCGCAAACTCCTGCGATCATACTTACTTTGCCTCCATGAAAAAGATCGGATTCCTGTCCTTCGGACACTGGACGCCCTCGCCGCAGTCGCAGACCCGCTCGGCCGCGGACACGCTGCTACAATCGATCGAGCTTGCGGTTGCGGCGGAACAGCTCGGCTTGGACGGCGCCTATTTCCGCGTACATCACTTCGTCCGGCAGCTCGCATCACCCTTTCCGCTGCTCGCCGCCGTCGGCGCCAAGACCAGCAGGATCGAGATCGGCACGGCCGTGATCGACATGCGTTACGAGAACCCGCTCTACATGGTGGAGGACGCAGGAAGCGCCGACCTCATCGCCGGTGGGCGGCTCCAGCTCGGCATCAGCCGCGGCTCGCCCGAGCAGGTGATCGACGGCTGGCGCTATTTTGGCTATCGCCCGGCCGAGGGCCAGACCGATGCCGACATGGGCCGGCGCCACGCAGAAGTCTTCCTCGACCTGCTCCGCGGCGAGGGTTTTGCCGAGCCCAATCCGCAGCCAATGTTTCCCAATCCGCCCGGGCTGTTGCGCCTCGAGCCGCATGCGCAAGGCTTGCGCGAACGCATCTGGTGGGGTGCCGGCTCGAACGCCACCGCGGTGTGGGCAGCAAAGCTCGGCATGAACTTGCAGAGCTCGACGCTGAAGAACGACGAGACCGGCGAGGCTTTTCATGTGCAGCAGGCGGCGCAGATCCGCGCCTATCGCGCGGCGTGGAAAGAGGCGGGGCACAGCCGCGAGCCGCGCGTATCGGTGAGCCGCAGCATCTTCGCGCTGATCGACGATCGCGACCGCGCTTATTTCGGCGGGGAACGCGGAGGGGAGGATCAGATCGGCTTCATCGACCCGCGCACCCGCGCGATCTTCGGCCGCTCCTATTCGGCGGAGCCTGACGTGCTGGTCGAACAACTGCGCCAGGACGAGGCGATCGCGGAAGCGGACACGTTGCTGCTGACGATTCCGAACCAGCTCGGCGTCGCCTATTGCGTGCATGCGCTCGAGGCGATCCTGACTCAGGTGGCACCGGCGCTGGGGTGGCGGTGAGGCAAACGATCGCCAGCTGTCGCTCGTACGATGCCGTTCAGTTTTTGAAAACGTAGGGCTGACGAGTCGGCGAGGATTTCCTGCAGATATGCAGCCCCGGCATCTTTGCATTCAGAAACCGGGGCCTTTGCATTTAGTGCATGTGGCCAATGAGATAGATGCCACCGCCGACAACCAGGATCGCCGGCACGGCCCAAAGAATCAATACAGGCATTATCCTCTCCTCCGAATAACTGCTCCCGGGGAAGAAACAGGAAAAAACGGCAAACGTTCCGCGTTCCTGCGGAACGGCCGAGCTGATGGCGAGTTCATCGCAGCGCCGCATGAAGCGGCGAGGGAGAATGCGATGAAGAAGTTCATGCTGATTTCGGCCGCCGCTCTGCTCGTGTCGACGAGCGCGATAGCGCAAACCACCGTCACCACGACGACCGGCGCCGGACACCGCGCGACCGTGCAAATCGAGCCGGAATACCGCACCAAGATTCGATCTTACGTCACCGAGCACAAGATCCGTCCGGTCGAGACGCGCGAAAAGATCGTGGTCGGCTCGCCGGTCCCGCGCGATGTCGAGCTCGCGAGCGTGCCGAGCGATTGGGGCCCGTCGCTGACGAAGTATCGCTACGTCTATTCGGGTAACCGGGTCATGCTGGTGGACCCCGAGACCCGCATGGTGGTCCAGGAGGTGGATTAACTCCGCCGCGCGGCGGGCCGTGGAGGAGCGGCTCGCCGTGCATCCTGCTTTCATTTCGCGGTAGGGGGCCCGATGCCCATCATTCGATATTTCCTGTTTGCAGGCGCATTGGTCGTGGCGCTGCTCTTCGCACTCGATCGCAATCTGCCGCCACTTGGCGAGCGCTCCATCGGCCCGGAGGTCGACCGAAGCATCATTCGCATCCACTCCGCACGAGCCTTGCCTGAAAAAATCATCTTCGACACGTCCACTCAGATCGGCGCCACTGTCTCTTCGCCTCTGCTCGCCGCCGAGCCGCCCGCCCACATTGCGAGCAACGCATTGGCGATGGCCGAACCGCGGAAGCCAGAGACCAACACGCCCGCACCTCAGCGCGGCGCGACGCGAGCTGCCGGTCTCCGTTCAAATCGCGCGGCTCGCTCGGCGGCCTCGCGTCGACTCTACGATCGCCAGGTGATGGTCGGGGCATTTTGAGATGTGCTGATGCAGCGTGATCGCGGCGCAAGCGGCGCGCAGCCGTTCGCGCTCGCTCCAGATGAACGCCAGATGAATAAGAGGATGCGTGGCCTTGTTCGCGCATCGCGGAACTTCACTTCAGGTTGCGCAAAAGCGTCAACGTGTCCGACGCAAGGAACGTTTGCGTGTTTGCCAATTTATCCCGTGCCTGATTTGGCGATTTGTTTTTGGAAACCCTGGAGGAAATGGAAATGAGGATCCTGAAGCTTTCCGCGGCTGCGGCCGCACTGTTGGCCGGCACGGCACTCGCTGTTGCGCAATCGAGTTCGACGGTCGGTACCGGCGGCTCTTCGGCCGGCGGCGGCACCAGCAACTCGACGGTCGGAACCGGCGGTTCATCGGCCGGCTCGGGCAGCGGATCAGGCTCTGCGTCAACGCTGGGCACTGGCGGCTCGTCTGCGGGCGGCGGCACCAGCAGTTCGACTGTCGGTACCGGTGGCTCGGCGGCCGGCAGCGGCTCGGGAAGCGGCTCGGCCTCGACGCTCGGCACCGGCGGTTCGTCGGCTGGTGGCGGCAAGAGTTCGTCAAGCGTCGGCACCGGCGGCTCGGCGGCTGGCTCGGGCTCCAACTCCGCATCGACGGTCGGCACCGGTGGCTCTTCGGCCGGCGGCGGCAAGAGCGGCTCGACGGTCGGCGCGGCGGGCTCGTCTGCGGGCCATGCCAGCGACATGGGCATGGAGAAGGGCAAAGGCCACCACAAGGACGAGATGAAGAAGGACAAGGATTGAGCCTTTACCCGGAGCGGCAGCAATGCCGCTCCTTCGTCTTTGTTGGAGGAGGACGCGCATGAACAGATCAATCATAGCGATCGCAGCGTTGGCTTTGATGAGCGGCGCGGCTCAGGCAACAACCATGGAAAAGACAGGAAAGACAGCTTCGGGCGAGACCTGCAAGGTGACGGTCGAAAAGCACGCTGACGGCAGCATTACCGCGGTCGGCTCATCTGGCTCAGGCACGACCGGATCGACCTCATCGAGCGGTTCGCTCTCAAGCTCAAGCTCGGCCGGCGGTTCGTCGGTGCATGTGCAGGCCGGCGGCGGCAACGTCTCGAGCTCGTCGTCGACGGCGGGCGGTCCTGGCTCAACCAGTGCCAGCACCATCACCGTCAATGGCTGCACAATCTCGACCTCGTCACCCTAAATTTATAGAGGATTGAAACATGAGAAACTTACTCACGACCGCGGCGGTCGCGGCCCTGCTCGCTGCCGCTTCGCCGGTTCTTGCGCAGAAAAGCATCACGGGCGGAAGCGGCGGCTCGGCTGCCGCGGGCGGCACCTCCGCCTCGACCGTCGGCACCGGCGGCACGTCCACGTCGCCGACCGGCAGCACCGGCTCCTCGATCGCGGCCGGTGGAAGCGCCGCTTCCGTCAACGGCAAGTCCCAGACCGGCGTCAGCATGAACAAGGGCAACGGGCCCGTGCTGAATTCCAACGCGCGGGCGCAGGCCCATGAAGGCGGCACGTTCAGCCGCTCGCATACGCGCACCAAGGTCAAGGCCGGCGAAGAGGTCGGCTCGACCGCCAAGTCGATGTCGCATGTACCGGGCTCGAAGCCGACCATGTCGACGACATCGACGACGGCGCGCTAGGGCGTATCGGTTCTGGTTGAACCGAGGCTGCTTGGCTTGACGCGTTTTAGTCGCGAAGCGTATCTCGCTAGAAAACGCGCTCATCCTCACGACCTGCTGCCCGAGTCGCTCGGGCAGCCTTTTTGTGTTGGCCCGGTCAACCGGCACTCAGGCTGTGGCTGATGCGCGTCACGATGCCGTCCCATTGCCGCTTCTCGGCCGCCGGATAATTGATCAGCACGCAATGCACGTAGCGCCGCGAGAAATTGCAACGGTCGTACCAGATCTTGCCGCGCTTGATGCTGGAGACTACGAAAAATCTCGGTGTGATCCGTTTATAGATGATCCCGGACGGCGGATTTTTCCTGGCGAGAAATTCGGCGGGCGAGAGACCTTGATTGGGAACAGCTTGCACGGTGAGATCGGCGCGGCCATCGGAGGTGCGAAATTGCTGGCCGTACCCGTCGGGCTTTCCGGCGGGCTCGGTGAAAAGCGAGGCGGGAATGTCGGCCGACGTTCCGGATTCCGGAATCCGGTAGGTCGTCCAGCTGTCTGCCCCGGCAACCGACGATGTCGCACAGAGCGCGATGACCACAGCAGTTGCTGTCCTCATGTCGGCCTCATCAATGACGCGGCGCCAGTTGCAATTCCATCAAAGCGATCCTCTGCAAGGCGGCGGGGTTGCGCTCACCCGCACCGGCCGTGCGCAGGATGGATTCGGCGAGTGCATTGACGTGCGAGGAATGCACGGGCTCCGGCAGGGTCGCAATCGCAGCTTGCAGCGCGGTGGTCATCAACTCGATCACCTCAGGAGAAAACGCGGCATTGGCAAAGTTCTTCATCGGGTGGACCGTGCGAGCCGCCTGCTCAACGTCGGGAAAAAGTGGAAGTTCCTGCGGGGCGGCGAAGCCCGGCATCAATCCGAGAGCGCGACGCGGATGACTGGACAATGACAATTCGATGATGCCCGGCCCGCCGTTACAGAGCGTTCTTTGTGGCCATCATTCGAGACGCCCGCCTGTAGCGGGCTCTCAGGACGAGGGCTCGTCTCGCGGCGAAGGGCGATTTTACTCGCGCGACCTCAGAATAATGCGGCCTTCAGCGCCTGTCCGTAGATCATGGCGGCAACGAGGAAGAGTAGCGCCCACGCTCCGGCGAAGATCATGAGGATCTTCAAGGTCTCGACGTCGATGCTGGTTCTCATTGCACGGGATAGTGCTTTTGCCAGTGCAGCCATCATCGCCAGCTCCGGACCAGGCCGCGCGGAGCGCGGTCTGATTCGTCTAGCGTCATCGGGGGCGTTTGCGTGTGAAACAGATTACACGCGGCGGTCAGCTGAGTTCAGAAGAGCACTTATGCCGAAGACCATCATTGCTTCAGCTCAATGATGTGGCACCAAGTTCCAGGGACGGCTGTCGGACCGTGACATGGAGACGCTGGAACGAGAATGCGAAGCACGGCGTTCGCCCGAAGGAGTCCACCATGCCGACCAAACCGACCATCGCTCGCATCTGGCGCGGACGTACCCGCCGCGAGATCGCTGACGCCTACCAGGCCTATCTGCAAGCGGAGGGCATTCCGCCGCTGTTGAAGACGGCGCTCGGCGTGCAGCAGCTGCGCGAGGACCGCGATGAGGAGACGTGGTTCACGACCATGTCCTACTGGGGGGACGTCGAGGCCATGACAGCTTTCACCAAGGGCGAGCCGACCAAGGTGCATCATCTCGCGCGCGATCCGGAATTCCTGATCGAATTGCCGGAACGCATCGAGATCCACCGCATCCTGATCGACGAACAGGGGCTGCGGTGAATGCCGCCACGCGTATCCCGCCCAAGCGAGCCTCCGGTTCGGGATGCGATGTCGATTTTGACCACGGCGCCGTCGCGCGTCACCGTCCCTGATATTCGGCCCAGCAGTCCGCCGTTTCGTAAACGCGGACAGCCGAGATTTGCCGCACGCTCCGCTCCAGCCGGTCCCATATCCAGATCGCAATGTTCTCGGCCGTCGGATTCTCGAGCCCCTCGACGTCGTTGAGGCACCTGTGGTCCAACGCGCCCACGATGTCGGCGAAGCACTTCTCGAGATCAAAAAAGTCCACGACGAAGCCCGTGCGCGGGTCGACCGGTCCGTCGAGCTGAACCTCTACTCGGTAGGAATGACCATGCAGCCGGCTGCATCGGTGCGTCTCGGGCACCTTCGGCAGCCGATGCGCCGCCTCGAATTTGAATGCCTGCGATATCTTCATTTGGTTCCCGACAGGCGCGGCCGATCCGCGATCTCGGATGCCGGTTGCCTGACCGGCGTCAAGGAATGGCGCGCCCGGAACGATTCGAACGTCCGACCCTCAGATTCGTAGTCTGATGCTCTATCCAGCTGAGCTACGGGCGCGTTTTTCGCAAGCAGCGATGGCGGGCATGGCCCGCGACGCATCTCCCGGAGGGCCGGGAGGGGTGCGAAAGAGCGCTCTGACTAGCCGCTCTTGTCCCTGTTGGCAAGATCCGGGATGGGGAGATTTTGCAAGGAGATGACCGCCAGCATGGTCATTCCTGGGCTCGCGAAGCGAGAAGTGCGGAATCTCGCGCCGAAACCTCTGGATTCCGTGACCCTTCCTTTGGGCCGTCCCGGAATGACGGGAGACTGCCGGCTGGCCGGCTACGCCCGCGCCCGCTCGTTGCGGATGGAGAGCAGTTCCACGGGGCGATCGGGGATGACGATACGGAAGGTGGCGCCGATGGTGCCTTCGACGAGGTGGATGTCGCCGCCATGGGCGCGGACGAGCTCGGCGGCGATGGCAAGGCCAAGGCCGCTGCCGCCGGGGCGGCCGGAGGTCTGAAACGCCTCGAACAGGTGCTCCCGGGTTTTCTGGGGCACGCCCGGGCCGGTGTCGGAAACCTCCAGGATGGCGACCGCGCCCTCGCGTTTTCCGGTGATCCGGATCTGCTGCACGCCGCCGTCGCCGGACGAGGCATGGCTTTCCAGTGCCTGAGCGGCGTTACGGACGAGGTTGAGCAGCACGCGGAACAGTTGGTCGGGATCGGCATCGACGGCAAGCCCGCGCTCGATCGCCGAAACCCAGGCGATCGAGGCGTCGTTGGCGAGGCCAGCGGTCTCGCGCACCTCCAGCACCACCGGCTCGATCAGGATCATGCGGCGGTCTGGTGCGGCCTCCTGAGCGCGGCCATAGGACAACGTGGATTGGCAGAAGGCGATGGCGCGCTCGAGCGAGCGCACCAGTTTCGGCGCGAAGCGTTGCACCCGCGGATCCGGCACGCTGGCGAGTTGGTCCGACAAAAGCTGCGCCGAGGCCAGCAGGTTGCGCAGATCGTGGTTGATCTTGGAGACGGCGAGGCCGAGGGCGGCGAGCCGGCTCTTCTGATTCAGCATCGACATCAGGTCGCGCTGCATGTCGGACAATTCGCGCTCGGCCACCCCGATCTCGTCGCTGCGCTGGCTCGGCACGATGATCCGCGCCGAGCTCTCGGGATTCTCGTGGAAGCCGACCAGGCTCGCGGTGAGCCGCCGCATCGGGCGCACGAAGAGATAATGCAGAGCGAGATAGACGAGGCCGGCGGTCAGGGCCGCGATGATCAGCGCAACCACCACGACATTACGGGAGAACCGGTACATCTGCTGCCGCAGCGGCAGCTCGTCGGTGACGATCTCAATGAACTGGGCGTTGCCGACGCCCGGCCCAACGATGCGGATGGCCTGGTTGCCGGTCTCCAGCATCATCCGGAACGAGCCGGTGATCGCCTCCCACGCTGTCATGTCGCGCAGGTCGATGTCATGCTCGATGGCCGTGGGAAGGTTGTCGCTGGCGAGCAGCCGGCGCTGCTGGCCCATCTTGATGGCGACGGCGCGGGCATTGATGCTCTTCAATATCTGCCGCGACAGCGAATCGGGAACCATGCCGAGCGGCGCGGCATCCAGCACCAGCGCCGCCGTGTTGGCCGCCGCCACCCGGTCGTTGAGCCGGTTGACCCAGAAGTTGGCGATGGCGGGCACGTAAAGCAGGCTGGCCGCGATCATCACCAGCGGGACGGTAAGCAGCAGCAGCTTGCCTGACAGCCCGAGCCCGCGCGACCCGCGCGGCCGCATCGCCGGCTGGTCCGGCTGATCCAGATCCTGGATCGGCTGGCGATCTGTGGCTGCCACGAAATTCGCCCCTGTTGGCCTTGGCTAATGCAAGATGCGACCGGCCCCGGGCCCGGTCAAATTACGGATCGCTAATCTGCCGAGGTGAGATGTAAGCGCTGATAAAGCGAGTCGCTACCTCAAGGGTTAAAAACCCCGCACAAACAGCGATATTCACTGGAAACGCGCGCTTGTGCGGCGTTGACGAAAACAAGGCGCTCGCTTATAAGCCGCGCGAATTGTCCGCGATGACCCGGTGCGACACCGGGAGCGGCTCTCTTAGGGCCGGAAAAGGGCCCGTTTTGGGCCGCATCTTCCGGACTTTACCATCAATTCTACAGGCAAATTGCCCGGTCAGCGGAGAAAAACCCGTGAAGCGGACTTATCAACCCAGCAAACTGGTGCGCAAGCGCCGTCACGGCTTCCGTGCCCGTCTCGCCACGGCCGGCGGCCGCAAGGTTCTCGCCGCCCGCCGCTCCCGCGGCCGCAAGCGTCTGAGCGCCTGAGCCGGACCCCCTTTTTCCGGGATTCATCATGGATCGGCTGAGGCAGCGGGCGGATTTCCTCGCCGTTGCCAATGGCGCGCGGGTGAATAGTCCCGCGTTCGTCCTGCAAAGCCGCCGCCGGGACGACGGCGGTCCGATCCGGATCGGCTTTACCGCTACCAAAAAGAACGGCAACGCCCCCGAGCGCAATCGTATCCGGCGCCGGCTTCGCGAACTGGTGAAGCGGCTAGATCCGGTGTCGATGCAACCCCATCATGATTATGTGCTGGTCGGACGAAGGGACGCGCTCTCGCGCGACTTCGCGACCATGCTCGACGATCTGCGCATAGCATTCGCGAAGCCCGCGCGGCATACGCCCAAGGGACCGGCGAAGGCCGCGCCCCGCGATAAGCCGCAAACCGGATTGATGACGAGAGAATGATGACCGACAATCGCAACACCATCCTCGCCGTCATTCTGTCCGGCCTGGTGCTGATCGCCTGGCAGTATTTCTACAACGTGCCGCAGATGGAGAAGCAGCGCGCCCAGCAGCAGACGCAGGCCGAGCTCCAGAAAGGCACACCGCAGCCGACGGCGTCGGCGACGCCGGGTGCCGCGCCGCAGGCGGGCGGCACTCCCTCGGCTCCCCCTGTCGCGAACCAGCCGGCCCAGCCGATCGTCAGCCGCGAGGCCGCGATTGCAGCCTCCCCTCGCGTCAAGATCGAAACGCCTCGTTTGACCGGCAGCATTTCCTTGAAAGGCGCGCGCATCGACGACCTTGCGCTCGTGCAGTATCGAGAAACGGTCGACCCGAAGTCGCCGCCGATCATCCTCTATTCGCCCTCGGGCACGGCGGAGCCGTATTACGCCGAATTTGGTTGGGTGGCCGCGACAAGCGACACGAAGGTGCCTGACCGGACCACCGACTGGCAGCAGGAGGGCTCCAACAGCCTGACGCCATCCACGCCGCTGGTGCTGAAATTTGATAACGGTCAGGGCCTCACCTTCCGCCGCACCATCACGATCGACGACCGCTACCTGTTCAGCATCAAGGACGAGGTGACCAATGTCGGGAACGCGCCGGTCAAGCTCTTTCCGTTCGCATTGATCTCGCGCCACGGCACGCCGCAAGTCTCAGGCTACTACATCCTGCATGAAGGCCTCATCGGCTACCTCGGCGACCAGGGCTTGCAAGAGAAGGCTTATAAGGCCGTCAGCGAGGCCCCTGCGATTGGCAACGGCGGACACGGATTCGAATTCAACAAGGTCACCAATGCCTGGCTCGGCATTACGGACAAATACTGGGCATCCGCGCTCCTTCCCGACACGTCGGCAACGCTCAAGGCACGTTTCGTCGCCGAACCAGGTACCCAGATCCGATACCAGACCGACTATCTGCAAGATGCGCAGACCGTCGCAATCGGCGGCACGACGACAGCCAACACGCGGCTGTTCGCGGGCGCCAAGGAAGCCGGCGTGGTCGGCATCAACTTCCCGCTCGCAGGCCTCGGCGGCTACAACAAGGAGCTCGGCCTCAACCATTTCGATCTCTTGATCGACTGGGGCTGGTTCTACTTCATCACCAAGCCGATGTTTCTCGGCCTCGACTTCTTCTATCGCTTCTTCGGCAATTTCGGCATCTCGATCCTGCTCGTCACCGTGATCGTGAAGCTGTTGTTCTTCCCGCTGGCGAACAAGTCCTACGCCTCCATGGCGAAGATGAAGTCGATCCAGCCGCAGCTTCAGGCGCTGAAGGAGCGCTACCCCGACGACAAGGTGAAGCAGCAGCAGGAGATGATGGAGATCTACCGCAAGGAGAAGATCAACCCGGTCGCCGGTTGTCTTCCCGTGGTGATCCAGATCCCGGTGTTCTTCTCGCTCTACAAGGTGCTGTTCGTCACCATCGAGATGCGGCACGCACCGTTCTATGGCTGGATCAAGGACCTCTCGGCGCCCGATCCGACCAACCTGTTCAACCTGTTCGGACTGATCCCGTTCGACCCGACCACGATTCCCGTGTTCGGCCACTATCTCGCGCTCGGCATCTGGCCGATCATCATGGGCATCACGATGTGGTTCCAGATGAAGCTGAATCCGACGCCGCCGGATCCGACGCAGCAGATCATCTTCAACTGGATGCCGCTGATCTTCACCTTCATGCTGGCCGGCTTCCCGGCGGGCCTCGTGATCTACTGGGCCTGGAACAACCTGCTCTCGGTGGTCCAGCAGAGCTACATCATGCGCCGCAACGGCGTGAAGGTGGAGCTGTTCGATAATCTCAAGGCGACGTTCGCGAGGAAAGCGACGTAAGCCGAGGACTTCGAACCTCATCCTGAGGAGCGGCCGCAAGGCCGCATCTCGAAGGATGGCGACGGGCTCCCGGGCCTGCATGGTTCGAGACGGCGCTTGCGCGCCTCCTCGCCATGAGGAACTAGCACTGGGCCTTGAGCATGACCGACGACAAAGATGCGAAGCTGATCGAGGCCGGGCGCAAGCTGTTCGCGCGCGACTGGCAGTTCATCTGGGCCTCGCCCTCGATTGCCACGTTGCCGCCGATGGCGGGGCTGGAGATCGCCTTTGCCGGCCGCTCCAATGTCGGCAAGTCCAGCCTGATCAACGCGCTCACGGGGCGCAATGCGCTGGCGCGCACCTCGCATACGCCGGGCCGCACCCAGGAGCTGATCTTCTTCGAGGTTCCGGGAAAGAGTGACCTGCGCCTCGTCGACATGCCCGGCTACGGCTACGCCAAGGCGCCCAAGAGCCAGGTCGCGTCCTGGACCGAGTTGATCCACAAATTTCTGCTGGGACGTGCCTCACTCGCGCGCGTCTACGTGCTCATCGACGCGCGACATGGTCTCAAGGACGTCGATCTCGAGGTTCTGAAGACACTCGACCGCTCCGCCGTCAGCTACCAGATCGTGCTGACCAAGGCCGACCAGGTGAAGGCGTCCGAGCTGCAATCGCGCATCGCCGAGACCGAGGCCGCGCTGGCCAAGCATCCGGCTGCATTCCCGAACGTGCTCGCGACCTCGTCGCGGAGTTCGACCGGCATCGCCGAGCTGCGCGCCGCCATGGCGAAGCTCTTGGAAGAGCGGGCCGCCTGATGACGGCACAACGCCTGCTGATTGGGCTTGCCGGCTTGATGGGCGCCGCCGGCGTTGCGCTGGCGGCCGCCTCCGCGCATGGCGGCGATGCGAGCCGGCTGGCATCTGCCAGCGCCATGCTGCTGTTTCATGCGACTGCCATACTCACAACCGTCGCCTTGCTCGCGCGCGGCCTTCTGCATGGCGGAATTGGCCTCGTTGCCGCGTTCGGCCTTGCAGCGGGCGCCGCGCTGTTCGCGGGCGATCTCACCTTGCGGCAAATATGCGGGATCTGGGCTATTTCCGTATGCAGCGCCGACGGGTGGAACGGTGATGATCTTGGGCTGGCTGGCGGTGAGCGTGGCGGCGGTGGCGGTGAAGACGTAGCTCTCTTTCTTACGCTCCCCCTGGGAGGGGAGGGTCGCTACGCATGCAGCGAAGCGAAATGCGTCGCAGGGTCGGGTGACAGTCTCTCCACAGAAGCGGCGCCCGTGTGGAGAGATCGCCCACCCCGCTCGCGCTGCGCGCGATCGACCCTCCCCCTCCAGGGGAGGGTAAGAGCACTTTGCGCCACGCCCGCCAATCGGATAGAACGCAGCCCGCGTTAGTCCCGCCAGCGAGATCCGCCTCATGACCGACATCTCCCCGCTCGACCAGGCCCGCATCCTGTCCGAAGCGTTGCCGCACATGCAGCAGTATGACGAGGAAACCATCGTCATCAAATATGGCGGCCATGCCATGGGCGACGAGGAGACCGCCAAGAACTTTGCGCGCGACATCGTGCTGCTGGAGCAGACCGCGATCAACCCGGTGGTGGTACATGGCGGCGGGCCGCAGATCGCGACCATGCTCAAGCGCCTCGGCATTGTCTCGGAATTCGCCGCCGGCCTGCGCATCACCGATGCCGCGACCATCGAGATCGTCGAGATGGTGCTTGCCGG
Source organism: Bradyrhizobium sp. 137 (assembly GCF_023074095.1). Classification (NCBI taxonomy): domain Bacteria; kingdom Pseudomonadati; phylum Pseudomonadota; class Alphaproteobacteria; order Hyphomicrobiales; family Nitrobacteraceae; genus Bradyrhizobium; species Bradyrhizobium sp. 137. The sequence goes on along the minus strand of NZ_JADPKU010000021.1, from coordinate 89,623 downwards.
CTCCGTCAACAAGCAGATCGTCGGATACATCAACGAAGCTGGCGGCAAGGCCGTGGGTCTGTCGGGCAAAGACGGCAACATGGTGAAAGCGTCAAAGACGACGCGGACCATCATCGATCCGGACTCGAACATCGAGAAGGCGATCGATCTCGGATTCGTCGGCGATCCCGAGAAGGTCGATCTCACCCTGCTCAACCAGCTGATCGGCTACGAGCTGATCCCGGTGCTGGCGCCGCTCGCGACCTCTCAGGACGGCCAGACGCTGAATATCAACGCCGACACGTTTGCGGGTGCGGTGGCCGGCGCGCTCAAGGCCAAGCGCCTCTTGCTACTCACCGACGTGCCTGGCGTGCTCGACAAGTCCAAGAAGCTGATACCGCAATTGTCCGTCAAGGACGCACGAAAGCTGATCGCCGACGGCACCATTTCCGGCGGCATGATCCCGAAGGTCGAGACCTGCATCTACGCGCTCGAACAGGGCGTGCAGGGCGTCGTCATCATCGACGGCAAGATGCAGCATGCGGTGCTGCTCGAGCTCTTCACCAACCAAGGCACGGGAACGCTGATCCACAAGTGATGCGGGAACGGGCAAGGAAAGAGGGCGTCATGCCCGGGCTTGTCCCGCCTGCGCGGCCGAAGCCGCTTCGGCGAGGCGAAGGCCCGGCCATCCACGGCTCTCGCATTGCTCGGTCATTCCGGAGCGCCCGAAGGGCGAATCCGGAATCTCGAGATTCCGGGTTCGATGCTTCGCATCGCCCCGGAATGACTGGATCGCAGCACCGCCGCTCGCCCCTCGCCCGCTTCCTGATGACGCTGCCTGCTGCAGCCGCCTCGTTCTTCTCCTCCGCGCCGGCCTTTGCGGACCTCAAGATCTGCAACCGCATGTCCTATGTCGTCGAGGCCGCGATCGGCATCGACGACAAGGCGGCGACCGCGACGCGGGGCTGGTTCAGGATCGATCCCGCCACCTGCCGCGTGGTGGTGCAGGGCATGCTGACCGCCGACCGCATCCTGCTCAATGCGCGCGCGCTCGGTGTCTATGGCGCCTCGCCGATTCCGCAGAACGGCCGCGACATGCTGTGCGTGGCGCAAGACAATTTCGTCATCGCGGCGGCGCGGCAGTGCCGCAGCGGCCAGACCCAGGCCGCGTTCACGCAGGTGACACCGACGCAAGGCGCGGACGGCAACCTCATTGCCTATCTCGCCGAGGATTCCGAATATGACGACGAGCAGGCGCGCCTCGCCGGCATTCAGCGGCTGCTGGTGATCGCGGGCTATGACGTCGGCGCGATCGACGGCGTCGATGGGCCGAAGACGCAGGCCGCGCTGGCTGCCTTTTTGAAGGGCCGCGGGCTGTCCTCCGACGTCGTGTCGTCGCCGAATGTCTTCAAGAGCATGGTCGATGCGGTGCAGACGCCGTCGACCACCGGCCTCACCTGGTGCAACGACACGCCGCACAAGGTGATGGCGGCGGTCGCGACCGACGACGGCAAATCGGTGACGAGCCGCGGCTGGTATCGCATCGATCCAAAGACATGCCTGCATCCTGATGTGACCGGCCAGCCCAGGCAGATCTTCAGCTTCGCGGAAGCGGTCGATGCCGACAACCGCGTCATCAAGCTGAAGGACCGGCCGCTGAACTGGGGCGGCGACAAGCAGCTCTGCACGCGCGAGACCAAATTCGAGACGAGCGAGCAGACCGATTGCGGCGCGCGCGGATTTGCGGCAACGGGGTTTGGGGCGGTGGATGTGTCGAGCGGCGGCAAGACGCTGCGGTTTGCGATGCCGTGAGGAAATGGCGTGATGACGCTACATAGACCGGTGTCGTCCTGGCAAAAGCCAGGACCGATTAACCCAGGATTGGGTTTGGCGAAGAACGACAACCAGAATGCCCCCATCGATGCGCCGCGGAGTAGGGGTCTGACTTTGGCCAGCACGACAATTGAGGGCCGGGCGGCTGCGCGCGCAACAGATAGAGAATCTTGATGAAATCCCCCCGCACCTTCGCCCACATCGACACCTGGGTGTTCGATCTCGACAACACGCTCTATCCGCATCACGTCAATCTGTGGCAGCAGGTCGATGCGCGGATCGGTGAGTTCGTGTCGAGCTGGTTGAACGTGACCCCGGAGGAAGCGCGCAAGATTCAGAAGGACTATTACCTGCGCTTCGGCACCACCATGCGCGGCATGATGACCCTGCACGGCGTCTCCGCCGACGACTACCTCGCCTACGTCCACAAGATCGACCACTCGCCGCTGGAGCCGAACCCGGCGCTCAGTGCAGCCATCGCTGGACTGCCTGGCCGCAAGCTGATCCTGACCAACGGCTCGGTCGACCATGTCGATGCGGTGCTGGCGCGGCTCGGCTTCGCCTCGCATTTCGACGGCGTGTTCGACATCATCGCCGCCGAGTTCGAGCCCAAGCCGGCGCCGCAGACCTACCGCAAATTCCTCAGCCAGCACGCCGTCGATCCGACCCGCGCCGCCATGTTCGAGGATCTCGCCCGCAACCTCACCGTCCCGCACCAACTCGGCATGACCACGGTGCTCGTGGTGCCCGACGGCGCGAAAGAGGTGGTGCGCGAGGACTGGGAGCTGGAGGGCCGCGACGCCGCTCATGTCGATCACGTCACGGATGATCTGACGGGGTTTTTGGCCAAGCTGTCACGGTAGGCCTTATCGCTCAACCATGCATCGTCATACCGGGGCGCCCGAAGGGCGAACCCGGAATCTCGAGATTCCGGGTTCGATGCTTCGCATCGCCCCGGAATGACGGTGGAGATACCGGGGCAAGCCCGGTAGCGACGAATGTGCGCTTGACTTGACCTTTCCAAATCCCGAAAAAGCGCCCAATCCATCAAAATTCCCGTTTCCTTGAGGAAATCCCGATGTCCCTTGCAGCCCTCGAATCCACCATCAACAGCGCCTTCGACGCGCGCGAGACCATCTCGACCACGAGTAAGGGCGAGGTGCGCGAGGCCGTGGACCAGGCGCTGGAAATCCTGGACAAGGGCGAGGCGCGCGTTGCCGAGCGCGGCAGCGACGGCAAGTGGAAGGTCAACCAATGGCTGAAGAAGGCCGTGCTGCTCTCCTTCCGCCTGAACGACATGGACGTCATTCCCGGCGGATCGGGCAAGGCGACCTGGTGGGACAAGGTGCCCTCGAAATTCGAAGGCTGGGGCGAGAACCGCTTTCGCGATGCCGGTTTCCGTGCCGTCCCCGGCTCCATCGTGCGCCGCTCGGCCTTTATCGCCAAGAACGTTGTGCTGATGCCGTCCTTCGTCAACCTCGGCGCCTATGTCGATGAGAGCACCATGGTCGACACCTGGGCCACCGTCGGCTCCTGCGCCCAGATCGGCAAGCGCGTGCACATCTCCGGCGGCGCCGGCATCGGCGGCGTGCTCGAGCCGCTCCAGGCCGAGCCCGTGATCATCGAGGACGACTGTTTCATCGGCGCGCGCAGCGAGGTCGCCGAAGGCGTGATCGTGCGCAAGGGCGCGGTGCTGGCGATGGGCGTGTTCCTGGGCGCCTCCACCAAGATCGTCGACCGCGAGACCGGCGAAATCTTCATGGGCGAAGTGCCCGAATATTCCGTGGTGGTGCCGGGCGCGCTGCCCGGCAAGCCCCTGAAGAACGGCCAGCCCGGTCCGAGCACCGCCTGCGCCGTCATCGTCAAGCGCGTCGACGAGCGCACGCGGTCGAAGACGAGCATCAACGAGCTGCTGCGGGATTGATCGGACGCGCATGACCGATGCTCTCTCCATCGCCCGCGATCTCATCCGCTGCCCCTCGGTAACCCCGGCCGATGCCGGTGCGCTTGGGGTGCTTGAACAAGCCCTGACCGCAGCAGGCTTCACCTGCCACCGCGTGACCTTCAGCGAACCCGGCACCGCCGACATCGACAATCTCTATGCGCGGATCGGCAGCGAGGGCCCGCACATCACCTTTGCCGGCCACACCGACGTGGTGCCGCCCGGTGACGAGAGCGCCTGGAGCGTCGGCGCGTTCTCGGGCGAGGTCCGGGATGGGGTCCTGCACGGCCGCGGCGCGGTCGACATGAAGGGCGGCATCGCCTGCTCGGTGGCGGCGGTGCTGGAGCATCTCGCCGCCAATGAGGGCAAGCCGCGCAAGGACGGCAAGGGCTCGATCTCTTTCCTGATCACCGGCGACGAGGAAGACGTTTCGATCAACGGCACGGTCAAGCTGCTGAAATGGGCCGCCGAGCGCGGCGAAAAGTTCGACCATTGCGTGCTGGGCGAGCCCTCCAACGTCGAGACGCTCGGCGACACCATCAAGGTCGGCCGCCGCGGTTCGCAATCCGGCACGCTCTATGTCGACGGCGTGCAGGGCCATGTCGCCTATCCGCATCGCGCCTCCAACCCAGTGCCTGATATCGCACGGCTGATCGTGGCGGTCTCCGACGAGCCGCTCGACCATGGCAGCGCCCAGTTCCAGGCCTCCAATCTCGAATTCACCTCGGTCGACGTCGGCAACAAGGCCAGCAACGTCATCCCCGGCGAGGCCCGCGCGAAGTTCAACATCCGCTACAACGACAACCACACGCAAGCCAGCCTGCGCGAATTGGTCGAGGCGCGCCTCGCCAAAGCCTGCGGCAACCGCATCCGCGCCCGCATCGTCTGGGATCACTCGAACTCCAACGTGTTCGTGACCAAGCCCGGCCCGTTCACCGATCTTGCAGTGTCCGCGATCGAAGAGGTGACGGGCCGCAAGCCGGAGCTGTCGACCTCGGGCGGCACGTCGGACGCGCGCTTCATCTCCAGCTATTGCCCGGTGATCGAGTTCGGCCTGGTCGGCCAGACCATGCACCAGATCGACGAGCGGGTGCCGGTGACGGATCTGGAGAAGCTGACGCGGGTGTATCGGGAGATTTTGGCAAGGTATTTTGCTTGAGTCCCTGTTGCCTCCACAAACAGAGCTGTCATCGCCCGACTTGATCGGGCGATCCAGTATTCCAAAGACAGTCGTGATTGAACCGGGAGGCCGCGGCGTACCAGATGCCCCGGTCCCGGCTCCGCCAAGGCTACGCCGGGGCCACAAGGGTGCTCGGCCGCCGAAACTTTTGCGAAGGCGGCAAGCTGGGGCATGACGGCCGTGGATGTAGCGAGAGCGGCACCCTGCGCCCTCCGCGCATCTCAATAATCCACCTTCACCAGATACAGCCCCTCCGGCGGGGCGACGATGCCGCAGGCGGCGCGGCTGCGGGCGGCGAGTGCGGCCGACAGATCATCGGCTGTCCAGCGTCCCTCGCCGACCCAGACCAGCGATCCCACCATCGAGCGCACCTGGCTGTGCAGGAACGAGCGCGCAGAGGTGACAATGGTGATCTCGCGGCCGTCGCGTATCACCTCGAGCTGATCGAGCGTCTTCTCCGGCGACTTGGCCTGGCACTCGGTATCGCGGAACGTCGTGAAGTCGTGCTTGCCGAGCAGACGCTGGGCTGCTGCATGCATCGCGTCACTGTCGAGCCGGCGCGGCACGCGCCAGGCGCGACCGACGTCGATGGCGAGATTGGCGCGGGTGTTGATGATGCGGTAGCGGTAGTGGCGCTTGATCGCCGAGAAGCGCGCCTCGAAGGTCTCGGGCACGATCTCGGCCTCGAGCACCGCGACCGGATGCGGGCGCAAATGCGCGTTGAGCCCGTCGCGAAAACGATCCGGCGCAAATTGCTTGCCGATGTCGACATGCGCGACCTGGCCAAGCGCGTGCACGCCGGCATCGGTGCGGCCAGCGCCATGCACCCGCGCGTCCGCGCCGGTCATCGCCTTCACCGCGGCCTCTAGCGCGCCCTGCACCGAGGGCAGCGTCTCCTGCACTTGCCAGCCGAAGAACGGCGCGCCGTCATATTCGATGGTGAGCTTGTAACGGGGCATCGTGTCCAGTTTCACCGTCATTGCCCGCGAAGGCGGGCAATCCAGTACTCCGCAGCCTATCAGATCAACCGAGAAGCCTCGGCGTACTGGATACCCCGCCTTCGCGGGGTATGACAGTGTCAGCTGAATTTCGCGCCCGCCCTCACAGGCACGCCGCGCAGAAAGTCCGCGGCCCGCATCCTGGCCTTGCCTTCGCGCTGCAGCTCGAGGATGCGGACGGCGCCCTCGCCGCAGGCGATGGTGAGGTGGTCGTCGAGCACGTCGCCCGGCACACCTGAGCCGTTCGCCAATTCACATCGCAGGATCTTGATGCGGGCATTTTCGCTGACGTCCACAAGCTCGGTCCAGGCGCCGGGAAACGGCGACAGGCCATGGATGTGGCGCAGCACCGCGCGTGCGGGTTTCGTCCAGTCGATCCGCGCCTCGGCCTTGTCGATCTTGGCGGCATAGGTGACACCGTCCTCGCTCTGCTTTTTGAGCTGGAGCCCGCCGCGTGCGAGCGCCGCCATCGCGCGCACCATCAAATCGGCACCTGACCGGGACAGGCGATCGTGCAGATCGGCCGCGGTCATGCTGTCGGTGATCGCGATGCGCTCGGCCATGGCGACGTCGCCGGTATCCAGGCCGACATCCATCTTCATCACCATCACGCCGCTTTCGGCATCGCCTGCCATGATGGCGCGGTTGATCGGCGCGGCGCCGCGCCAGCGCGGCAAGAGCGAAGCGTGCAGATTGTAGCAGCCGAGCTTCGGCGCATCGAGGATCGCCTGCGGCAGGATCATGCCATAGGCGACGACGACGGCGGCATCGGCATCGAAGGCGCGAAACTCGTCGAGCGCTTCCGGCGTCTTCAACGTCTTCGGCGTCAGCACGTGAACGCCGAGTTTTCGCGCCGCTTCTTCAACCGGAGTGGGCTGCAATTGCAGGCCGCGCCGTCCGCCCGGCTTCGGCGCGCGGGTGTAGACGGCGGCGATCTCGTGGCCATGCGCGACCAGCTCGAGCAGCGTCGGCACGGAGAAATCGGGCGTGCCCATGAAGATCAGGCGGAGGGGCATGTGGAAGACCTGCGAAAGGCGCAATCCCGTGACAGTCATTCCGGGGCGGCTCGAAGAGCCGAACCCGGAATCTCGAGGTTCCGGGTTCGATGCTTCGCATCGCCCCGGAACGACAGAAAGCCTACTCTACCCCGCGCGTTTGGCGGCCTTCTCGAACTTCTTCATCACGCGGTCGCGCTTGAGCTTCGACAGGTAGTCGACGAACAAGACGCCGTTGAGATGATCGATCTCGTGCTGGATGCAGGTGGCATAGAGGCCTTCGGCATCCTCCTCGTGCAGCTTGCCATCGAGATCGGTGAAGCGCACGCGCACCTTCGCCGGGCGCTCGACCTCCTCGTAATATTCGGGGATCGAGAGGCAGCCTTCCTCGTACACTGAAAGTTCCTCTGAGGAGGAGAGAATCTCCGGATTGATGAAGACGCGCGGCTCGTGCCTGGTCTCGCCGTCCTCGTCGCGCTTGGCGAGGTCCATGGTGATCAGCCGCAGCGGCTGCGCGACCTGGATCGCGGCGAGGCCAATGCCAGGCGCGTCGTACATGGTCTCGAACATGTCGTCGGCAAGCTTGCGGATCTCCGACGTGACCTTCTCGATCGGCTTGGAGACCAGACGCAGCTGCTTGTCGGGCAGGATGATGATTTCTCGTAGGGCCATGGCCGCGATTTAAGCCGCGTGTCGGGTGCGGTCAATCCGGCGCGGAACTCCGTTAACCCTCCGCTAACCATAAAACTTCAGATTTCGTTAACCATAAGAATCAATGGGACTTTGGCCATAAACGTTCGCTATTCGTTCGTGGAGCCCGGCGAATCGGCTAGAAGGGTCGGCATGAACGAGATCATCTTCGTGCTCGGCGAGTGGCCGGTGCGCACCATCGACGCGCTGATCGGCTTCGGCGCCCTCGTCCTCATCCTGCTGGTGGTGATTGCCCTGGTGATCGCGCGCTCCGGGCGGCGCGGCGCGGAACTCGCGATGGCCAATGCCATCCGTGCCGACGAGCTCGAGGAGCGCCTGAGCGAGGTGCTGCGGGCCCAGAGCGAGGCTTCGGGCCGGGTCGACGCCATGACCCAGGCGCTGGCCGGCCGCCAGGCCGAGATGGCGCGGGCGGTCAATGAGCGGCTGGATTCGGTGACGCATCGCGTCGGCCAGTCCATGGAACACTCCACCCGCAACACCATGGAGAGCCTGCGCGCGCTGCATGAGCGGCTCGGTATCATCGACAGCGCGCACAAGAACCTCAGCGACCTCACCACCCAGGTGACGACCCTGCGCGACGTGCTCGCCAACAAGCAGTCGCGCGGCGCCTTTGGCCAGGCGCGGATGGAGGCGATTGTCCAGGACGGTCTTCCAAAAGGGTCCTACGAGTTCCAGTTCACACTCTCGACCGGCAAGCGGCCCGATTGCGTCGTGTTCCTGCCCGACCAGCGCCCGCTCTGCATCGATGCAAAATTTCCGCTGGAGGCGGTGACGGCCCTGCACGATGCCCGTACCGACGAAGAGCGGCGGATTGCCACGCAGCGGTTACGCGGCGACGTGATGAAGCACGTCAGCGACATCGCCGAAAAATACCTCGTCACCGGCGAGACCCAGGAGATGGCGCTGATGTTCGTACCGTCGGAATCGGTCTATGCCGAGATCCATGACGGCTTTGACGACGTGATCCAGAAAGCGTACCGCGCTCGCGTGGTGCTGGTGTCGCCTTCGCTTTTGATGCTCGCGATCCAGGTGATGCAGCAGATCATGAAGGACGCGCGCATGCGCGACGCCGCCGACCAGATCCGCACCGAGGTTATCAAGCTCGGCGACGATTTAGGCCGTCTGCGCGACCGGGTGCTGAAACTGCAAAAGCATTTCTCCGACGTCAACGAGGACGTCCGCCAGGTTCTGATCTCCGCCGACAAGATCGAGAAGCGCGCCGGACGCATCGAGGAGCTCGATTTCAGCAAGAGCGATGCGGCCGATGCCCCACGGCTGGTCGCGACGGACGCGGGCGAGGTGTTCCCGAGGAAGCTGCAGGCAGGGGAGTGAGATTAAGGCACACTGTCATGCCCCGCGCAGGCGGGGCATCCAGTACGCCGCGGCGGTCGTATTGGATCGAGACGCTGGTGGATACTGGATCGTCCGCCGTCGCGGACGATGACACCGGGAGGGTAGAGAGAGCTTCCGGCCACCGAGCTCCGCCAGAGTCTTTTCGGCCAGAATCTGCTAACACCTGCGCATGACCGCACCCGACGCGACCTCCTCCGCCGGCGCTGCCGCCTCCTGGCGTGACAGCTTTGCCGTGTACCTGCAACCGCGGGTGCTGATCGTGCTGTTCCTCGGCTTCTCATCCGGCCTGCCGCTGGCGCTGTCGGGCTCGACGCTGCTGGTGTGGATGCGCGAGGCCGGAGTCGATCTCAAGACCATCGGGCTGTTTGCGCTGGTCGGCACGCCGTACACGCTGAAATTCTTGTGGGCGCCATTGGTGGATGCGATGCATGTGCCGCTGTTCACCCGCGCCTTCGGGCGGCGGCGTGGCTGGCTCTTGTTCTCGCAGATGCTGCTGATCATCGCCATCCTGCTGCTAGCGCTCACCGATCCCGCGCGCTCGCCGTTCTACGTCGCGCTCGGCGCGCTGCTGGTCGCAACCATGTCCTCGACCCAGGACATCGTGGTCGATGCCTTCCGCGTCGAGAGCTTGCCCGAGAGCGAGCAGGCGGCCGGCATGGCCGCTTATGTCGCGGCCTATCGCATCGGCATGCTGGTCTCGACCGCGGGCGCGCTGTTCATCGTCTCCGGCTTCGAGGGCACCGGCATTACGCGGCAATCGGCCTGGATGTGGGGCTATGTGGTGATGGCGGCGATGGTGCTGATTGGGACCATCACGGCGCTCCTCGCAACCGAGCCGGAGCAATCGGTGCGGGCGGAAGCTGCGACAAAGGCCGAGACCGCGTTCGCACGGGTGCTGCGCGCCGCAATCGGGGCGTTCTCGGAATTCTTGTCGCGGAAAGACGCGCTCGCCGCGCTCGCCTTCGTCGTTCTGTTCAAGTTCACCGACGCGTTCTCCGGCACGATGACCGCGCCGTTCGTGATCGACCTCGGCTTTTCCCGCAACGATTATGCGGCGATCGTGAAGGGTGTCGGGCTCGCCGCGACGTTGCTCGGCGGCTTTGCCGGCGGTTTTGTCGCGCGGCGTTATTCGCTCGCGACCAGCCTGTGGATCGGCGGCGTGGTGCAGGCACTCGCCAACCTTTCGTTCTCCTGGCTGGCGTTCGTCGGCACCAGCCAATGGGCGCTCGCCTTCGCCATCACGGCTGAGAACTTCACCAGCGCCATCGGCACCGTGATCTTCGTCGCCTATCTCTCCGCCCTGTGCAAGAACCCGTTGCACACGGCGACGCAATACGCGCTGCTCACCGCGCTCGCGGCGGTGGGACGAACGTATCTCTCCTCAGGTGCCGGCTTCGTGGCTGATACGGCCGGCTGGGCGCTGTTCTTCGTGATCTGCGTGCTGGTGGCGATCCCGAGCCTGGTACTGCTGGCCTGGCTCCAGAAGCGCGGCCATTTCAAGACGCTGGGGCCAGTCAGGGTGTAGGACCGACGTCTCGCCTTCGTCATTGCGAGGAGCTCTTGCGACGAAGCAATCCAGACCGTTCCGCGGAAGAATTTCTGGATTGCTTCGCTTCGCTCGCGACGACGGCGGAGAAAGCCGCGGCAAGGGGCCAATCGCGAGCCATTCCTACTGCTTCTTGATCAAACTCCACTTGGTGATCACGGCCTCGCTCATCTGGCCGGCATCGCTGGCGCAGGCGATCTCGTCGACCTTGACCGAGATTTCCTTGCCGACGAACGATTTCAGCTGCGCGGCCTGCGCGTCGCTGGAGGTGACGAGCTGGAAGGTTTCGGGGCCGGTCTCGAGATTGCACAGCCCGTTCGGCGGCGGCAGGCGGCGCGGCTCGGAGGTGATCTGGTAGGTCGCAACGCGCTTGCCGTTCTTGACGTCGCGCACCTTCATCGCATTCAACTCGCCGGAGAGCACGTCGCCGGTGTTGATCGGCTTGCCGGGCTTGGACGGCGGCAGCGCCTCGTCGCCGTGCTGCGCGGAGATGGCCGGGCTCACCAGCATCATCATCGTCGCAACCAAAGCCGATCGTGTGGCGAAAGGTTTCGTCATGTCGTCCGTTCCGTAAATTCTGGATGGCTAGAACAGGGTACGCTGCCGCATCGCAGCCGATAGCGTACCTTCATCGAGATAATCAAGCTCGCCGCCGACAGGAACTCCATGGGCGAGCCGCGTCACCTTCACATTGGCGTCCTGAAGCAGGTCGGTGATGTAATGCGCCGTGGTCTGGCCGTCCACCGTTGCATTAAGCGCCAGAATGATCTCGTGCACCTGCGAGTCATGCGCGCGCGCCACCAACGCGTCGATGGTGAGGTCCTGCGGGCCGACGCCGTCGAGCGGCGACAATGTCGCGCCGAGCACATGATAACGCCCCTGGGTGGCATTGGCCCGCTCCAGCGCCCAGAGGTCGGCGACGTCGGCGACGACGACGATGATGGAGGGATCGCGCTTCGGATCGGTGCAAACCGTGCAGGGATTTTGCGTATCGATGTTGCCGCAGGTCTTGCAGACCTCGACCTTGTCGAGCGCGACCTGGAGGGCCGACGAAAGCGGCATCATCAGCGCTTCGCGCTTCTTGATCAGATGCAGCGCCGCGCGCCGCGCCGAGCGCGGGCCGAGGCCCGGCAGCCGCGCGAGGAGCTGGACCAGCCGCTCGATTTCGGGACCTGCAACGGCGCCCATATTACTGGCCGAACAACCCCGGCGGCAGGCCGAGCCCGCCGGTGAGGGCCTGCATCTTCTCCTGCATCGCAGTCTCCGCCTTGCGGCGAGCATCGCCGAAGGCGGTGACGAGCAGGTCTTCCAGCACCTCGCGCTCGTCCGTCTTCATCAGCGCAGGGTCGATCTTGACGGCCTTGACGTCCATCTTCGCAGTCATGCGCACCGCGACGAGGCCGCCACCGGAGATGCCTTCGACTTCCACGTTGGCGAGTTGGTCCTGCATCTCCTGCATCTTGGATTGCAGCTGCGCCGCCTGCTTCATCATGCCGAGAAAATCAGCCATCGGTGCTCGTCCTTGGAAAGAATGGCTCAGAGATCATCGTCGCCGTCGGAACCGTCGGGCGGATCGTCACTGCCATAGTCGGCGTTAATATTGGTTTCCGGCACCTCGGGGGCAAGCCTGCGGACCTCGACGACCTTCGCACCGGGGAAACGCGACAGCACCTCCTGCACGCGCGGATCGGCCTCGGCGGTGCGCGCATGCTCCTGCTTCGCGGCCTGGTTCACCGAGCGCAGCGTCGGCTGGCCCTGCTCGTTGGAGACGATCACGGTCCAGCGGCGCCCGGTCCACAGCTCGAACTTTTTCGCGAGCTCGGAGATCATGGTCTTGGAGGCGTTGGGCTCGAGCGCGACTTCCAGCCGGCCCTCCTCGAAGCGGACGAGGCGCATGTCGCCTTCGAGCGCGCTCTTGGTCATGATGTCGCGCTTCTGCCCGGCCAGCGCGACGAGCTGGGTGAAGCTGGTGACGCGCAGCACCGGCGCTGCAGCTTGCGGATCCGGCGCGGGGGCCGCCATCTGCGGCCGGGCGCGGGCGCCGAACGGGGACGGCGAGGATGTCGGCATGCGAACCGGCGCAGCAGAAGCGACCGGCGCGAAAGGCGCGCTGCGCGTGGCACTGCCGCTGCTCACGACGGGCGAACCGCCACCGTTCTGCTCCAGCATCCGGATCGCCTCGTCCGGCGTCGGCAGGTCGGCGACATAGGCAATGCGCACCAGCACCATTTCCGCCGCCGCGGCGGGACGCGTCGCGGCCTGCACCTCGGTGATGCCCTTGAGCAGCATCTGCCACATCCGCGACAGCACGCGCATGGAAATCTTGGACGCGAAGTCCCGTGCGCGGACCCGCTCGGTCTCGCCATAGGCGACGTTGTCGGCGGTCGCCGGCACGATCTTCACACGGGTGACGAAATTGACGAACTCGGCGAGGTCCGAGAGCACGACGATGGGATCGGCACCGACATCGTACTGATCGCGGAACTCCTTGAAAGCGGCCGCGATGTCGCCGCGCGCCAGTGAATCGAAGAGATCGATGACGCGGGTGCGATCGGCGAGGCCCAACATCTGCCTGACGGCATCGGCCTTCACGGTGCCAGCCGCATGCGCGATCGCCTGGTCGAGCAGCGACAGCGAATCGCGCACCGAGCCTTCGGCGGCGCGGGCAATGATGCCGAGCGCCTCCGGCTCGATCTCGACGCTTTCCTTGGCCGCGATGTTGGCGAGGTGCTTCATCAGCACGTCGGCCTCGACGCGGCGCAGGTCGAAACGCTGGCAGCGCGACAGCACCGTCACCGGAACCTTACGAATCTCGGTCGTGGCGAACACGAACTTGGCGTGCTCCGGCGGCTCCTCCAGCGTCTTCAGGAAGGCGTTGAACGCCGCCGTCGACAGCATGTGGACTTCGTCGATGATGTAGACTTTGTAGCGGGCGCTGGCGGGGGCATAGCGCACGCTGTCATTGATCTGGCGGACGTCGTCGACGCCGGTGTGCGAAGCGGCGTCCATCTCCAGCACGTCCATGTGCCGGCTTTCCATGATCGCCTGGCAGTGCACGCCGAGTGTCGGCATGTGGATGGTCGGGCCCTTCACCGAAGCATCCGGCATCTCGTAGTTGAGCGCACGGGCGAGAATACGCGCGGTGGTCGTCTTGCCGACGCCGCGGACCCCGGTGAGGATCCACGCCTGCGGAATGCGCCCGGTCTCGAACGCGTTGGAGACGGTGCGGACCACAGCCTCCTGGCCGATCAGATCATCGAAAGAGGAAGGGCGGTATTTGCGCGCCAGCACGCGGTAGGGTGTGGGGGCCTGGCTCGCGCTGTCGGGATCGGGAGGGGCGCCAGCGTCGGTCATCGGTCGATCCGCAATGAAATGTCTGTTGGCCGGCTTTTGCGGAAAGGAGCACGCCAGCGGGGGGCCGCCGGCGCAATTCGCTCGAAAAACAGGTAGGAGACTGACGAGCGACCCGATCCGGACCTCGTTAGGGCTGCTTCCTTCCGGACCTGACCCGGTTGGCGAGTGGCTCGTCCACCGCCAATCTCCCGGTCCCTATTTGGGGCCAAAGGAAGCGGAAAGCAAGTCGGCTGTCCACGGACATAGTCTTCCTATCGGGGCCATCCCCAATCCAGCATACCTGCCGGGTACCGCCAGACGGGATGCCGAGCGTGGTCAGGGCACCTGCCCCGGAACCTCGGCCATGTGCGCAAACTGCTTGCGATATTCGGCCGGCGTCACGCCGACGTGGCGAGCGAAAGCGCGCCGCAACGTATCGGCATCCGCAAATCCACAACGAATCGCCACTTGCTTTGGCGCTTCGTTACCGAACTCCAGCAGCCGCCTCGCGGCGTTGACGCGGGCTTCTTCGACCCAAGTCGCAGGCGTGATGCCTACCTCGGCACGGAACAGCCGCGCGAAATGCCGCGGGCTGAGTTCCATGCGTTTGGCCAGGTTCGCAACCCGATGGTCCAGACCGGGATTGGCGGCGACCCAGCGTTGGAGCTCCTGCAATGCCGCACGCCCAGCAGGAACGGCCGCGCCCTTGCGGGTGAATTGCATCTGCCCACCCGGCCGTTTGAAGAACATCACGAGTTGGCTAGCGACTTTCATCGCGGTCTCGCGTCCAAGGTCTTCCTCCACCAGTGCAAGCGCGAGATCGAGCCCGGCGGTCACGCCGGCCGCGGTGCGAAGTTTTCCGTCGATGACGTAGATCGCATCCTTGTCGACCGTGACCGACGGAAATTTACTCGCGAGGGTATCGGCGACTGCCCAGTGCGTCGTAACCCGCCGGCCGTCGAGAAGGCCGGCCGCCGCAAGGAAGAATGCGCCGCTGCACACCGACCCGAACCGCCGCGTCCTGGACGCTCGCCGGCGAAGCCAGCCGACCACATTGGCATTCGCAGGGATCTCGGTAGCGTTCGGGCATCCGGCGACCAGCAGGGTGTCGATGGGCTCCTGCAAGTCGCGGTCGATGATTCGGTCCGGCATTAAGCGGACGCCGGAGGAGCTGAAGATCGGGCCCGGCTCGGTCGCAGCCACGAAAAGCGCATAGGCCGCACGGCCGGCCTGCACGTTGGCCTCGGCGAACACGTCGAGCGGCCCGGCGACATCGAGAAGCTGCACCCATGGCAGCGCAACGATCACAACAGTCCTCGCTGTTGGCTTCCCATTCATGTCCGCCTCGGTGCAGATTTGTCCGTTTTAGACGTATTGCGTCAATTGCAGACAGAATAGCCCAGACTTAGCCTGCCAGCCACCAGAGATTTCCAGGAGAACGCCATGTCGAAAATCAACGAAGCCGCCCAGATTCCCGACAGCACGCTGGCGCGTGCCATTACCGAATATATCCGCGACACCGAGACGGACCTGCTCTTCAATCATTCCAGCCGCGTCTACCATTTCGGGGCGCTGGCAGGCATCCGCCGCGGGCTGAAGTTCGACCGCGAGCTGCTTTACGCCGGCGCCATGTTTCACGATATCGGCCTGATGCCCGGACATGGCAGCAAGCACGAGCGGTTCGAAGTCGATGGCGCCCATGCGGCGCGCGATTTCCTGCGCAGCCACGGCATCCGGGAAGCGGATGCCTATACGGTCTGGACCGCGATCGCGCTGCACACCACGCCGGGCATTCCCCAGCACATGCATCCCGTCGTCGCGCTGGTAACCGCTGGCGTCGAAATGGACGTTCTCGGGCTCACCTACGACGAATATCCGGACGAGGAACGCCAAGCCGTGGTGAAGGCATTTCCGCGAACGGCGCACTTCAAGGAAGATATCATCCAGGCGTTCTATGACGGCATCAAGCATAGGCCCCAAACGACGTTCGGCAACGTCAAGGCCGACGTCATCGCCGACAAGGAGCCGCATTTCCATCGCGGCAATTTCTGCAGCGTCATCCGCAACTCCCATTGGCACGGCTGAGCCCTCGGGACCGACATCCTGTCGCGCGCACCGCCTTGCGCTCACACATCATCGATAAGGAAACCGTTAGATGACTGACAAACCGCGAATGGGTTAGGCGTTTGCGCGCCTATCGCAAGGCGATCCGGATGGAATTCGGCGATACCAGAGAGGCACAAGGCTGGTCACTACGAGTCTTCGTCAAACCAGTCCCTCGGTACTGGGTCCTGGATCGGCGCGCGCTTGTCCAGGACGACGATCGCGTATGCAGTGGCGGCGGAGCCTCAACCTTCCCCTCGCTGACTCCGTATCGTATGGTCGGCTCCAACAAGCCCGAACCCATCGGGCCCATCCGGAACCTCCATGCCCGAACCCGCTTGGTCGCTGCATTCCCGCCTGAATGAGGACACCATCGACATCGGCGATCTGCCGCTGTCGAAGGTGCTGGTCATCAAGGACGCGCATTATCCCTGGCTGCTGCTGGTGCCGCGGCGGCCCGACGCGGTCGAGATCATCGATCTCGACGAGGTGCAGCAGGCGCAGCTGATGACGGAGATCTCCCGCGTCTCGCGCGCGCTGAAGGAGATCACCAAATGCGACAAGCTCAATGTCGCCGCGCTCGGCAACCTCGTGCCGCAGCTTCATGTTCATATCATCGCGCGCCGCACCAGTGATGCGGCCTGGCCACGGCCGGTGTGGGGCGTGATGCCGCCGCTGGCGCACGACGCCACTGAAGTGCAGAATTTCATCAGCGCGCTCCGCCGCAAGATTTGGTTGGGTTGAAAGAAAAATAATGTCAGCATTCGACGCGTTCCCGCTGGGACAGCCGGCCTTCGTCACCAACGTCCTCGACCGTGCTGCGCATCTGCGCCGCGACGACGAAAAGCTGTTCGCGCTGGAGCAGAAGCCGTCATCGCGCGCCTATGTGGTCTATCGCGACTCGCTCCTGGTGACGCGCGAGGGCGAGAAGGTGCGGGCGCTGCTGGGAATTGACGAGGCAGTGAAATGCGGCGCCAATCCCGGCACGGTCTTCCTGGGGCTGCGTGACGGGGTAGCAATGTTCGGCATGGGGATGTCGCAGGCGGCGGCCGAGAAGCTGGTCGGCCGCGACGACTACACTGTGACTGAGCTGCGCGGCATGGCAATGCAGGGCGCGCTTCCGCCACAGGAGCTGTCGGCGATCGCGATGGCGAAGTCGATGGTGAGCTGGCACCAGCGTCACGGCTATTGCGCCAATTGCGGCGCGCGCACCAGCATGAAGGAAGGCGGCTGGAAGCGCGACTGTCCTGCCTGCAAGGCGGAGCACTTTCCGCGCACCGATCCCGTCGTGATCATGCTGGTCGCCTCCGGCGACAAATGCCTGCTCGGCCGCCAGAAGCAGTTTCCACCCGGCATGTATTCCTGCCTTGCCGGCTTCGTCGAGGCGGCCGAGACCATTGAGGACGCGGTGCGCCGCGAGATCCTGGAAGAGTCCGGGATCCGCTGCACCGACGTGCACTATTACATGACGCAGCCCTGGCCCTATCCGTCGTCGCTGATGATCGGCTGCAGCGCGCGGGCGCTGAACGAGGACATCGTCGTCGATCGCATGGAGCTGGAAGACGCGCGCTGGTTCACGCGCGAGGAGGCTGCGCTGATGCTGACGCGGACGCACCCCGACGGGCTCGCCGGACCACATCCCTTCGCGATCGCCCATCACCTGCTCGGCCGCTGGGTGCACGACAAGAGCCGCACCTGAACTGAGAGCGTCCATGACCGCAACGGGACTTGCGCCGGGCATCCTCTGCATCGGCATTCCCGTGCGCGACCTCACCTTCCGCGTCGAACACGTGCCAGCGCGCGGCAGCAAGGCCAACGCGAGCCAGCTTGCGGAGATCTGCGGCGGCAACGCGCTCAATGCCGCGATCGCCATTGCGCGCCTCGGCGGCCGCGTCACGTTCGCTGGGCCGATGGGCGATGCGCGGGAGACGTCGAGCAGCTTCATCCTCGAACGGATGGCGCTGGAGGGCATCGACGCCAGCCATATCGTTCGCATGTCGGGCCTGGCCACGCCGGTCTCGGCGATCATGATCGAGCCCTCCGGCGAGCGGACCATCACCATCTATCGTGATCCGGCTTTGTGGAGCGTAGAACTGCCGGACGTGGACGAATTGCTGGCCGATTGCCGCGCGGTCCTCGTCGAAAGCCGCTGCGCCTCGTTCGCGACTTCCCTCTGCACCGAGATACGGCAGCGCGGCATTCCCCTCATCGTCGGCGTGGACCGCGCGATGTCGTTGCAGGACGGCCTGCTCACGGCCGCCTCGCATCTGCTGTTCGCCAGCGAACAGGTGCAGGAGACCGCCGGCATCGCCGACGACGGCGAGGCATTGAAGCGCCTCGCCAAGCTGACGCCGGCCTTCCTCGCCGCCACACGCGGTCCCCTCGGCACGATCTGGCTGAACGAGACAGGCGAGCTGAAGGAGACGCCAGCCTTCCCTGTTCATGCGGTGGATACGCTCGGCGCCGGCGACGTCTTCCATGGCGCATTCACGCTGCGCCTCGCCGAGGGTGAGGGGACGCGGGAGGCGCTGCGATTCGCCGCGGCCGCCGCGGCGCTGAAATGCACCCGCCATGGCGGTGGCCTAGCCGCCCCACAACGCGTTGAAGTTGAAGAGTTTTTGAGAGGGCAGCAGGCGGCGATGCCCGGTCAGGCGCCAGCATTATAGGCTTGCGATAGAATGATTTTCTATGTATCAGGGGAATTCGCCCCTGAAATGGAACAAAGTTCTTCAAATGACCGACCTTGCCGTCCAGATCCCCGAGACCAGCCGCCGCCTCGATGCCATCGACCGCAAGATCCTGATGGTGCTCCAGGAAGATGCCTCCCTCTCCGTCGCCGAGATCGGCGACCGCGTCGGCCTGTCCTCGACCCCCTGCTGGAAGCGCATCCAGCGGCTTGAGGCCGACGGCGTGATCATCAAGCGCGTGGCCCTCGTCGACCAGAACAAGATCGGGCTCGGCATCTCCGTGTTCGTTTCGGTGGAGAGCGCCGATCACTCGGACGCCTGGCTGAAGCGGTTCGCCGAAGCCGTCAGCGCCATGCCCGAGGTGATGGAGTTCTATCGCATGGCCGGCGACGTCGACTACATGCTGCGCGTAGTGGTGGCAGACATGCAGGCCTATGACGTGTTCTACAAGAAGCTGATCAGCGCCGTGCCGCTGAAGAACGTCACCTCGCGCTTCGCGATGGAGAAGATCAAGTCGGTCACTGCGCTGCCGATCCCGGCGGTGGTCGCGGCATAGCGCGGCAGGCTCGCGAAGGCTCGGCTTTCTTCTACCAGAGATTTACCCTCGGTTAGCTTCGTGAAGCTATGATCCTCGGAGATGGAGTCGGGGAACGTCCTCAGAACAAGCTGGCTGCCCGCAGCAGCGTTGCTGCTAGTGAGCTGGGTCGCGGTTGCAGCACTTTCGCTGCAGGCACGACCGGACGCTGAGGTGGTGGCAGTGGCATTCCCGCCCTGGTGGAACGCCCAGCAGGCGTTGATGGCCGCCGCATCGGCGAACGCCGCATTTGTGCGGATGACGGCTGCGCCGGCCGTTCTGGTGCTGCGTCCCGACAGCCACGATGGATTGAAGAAGCTGCACGAGGCGGGGGCCTGGCTGACCCTCGACCCGCAAGCGATCGATGCCTGTTTCACGAACAAGCCATTGGGGACTGGGGAATGACCTTCGAAGGTGATGAACTGGCGGTCCTGCGCGCGAGCACGAGCAAGATCCTGCTCGTGGCGCTCTGGCTGCATGTCCCGCTCGCGGTCGTGGTCGGGGTGATCTTGGGCACCGGGTGGTTGCTACCGGCCATTTTCATGGCCGCGATGGCCTCGGCCGCAAGCATCGCGTGGTCGGCTGGAGGAAACGGACCTTCGACCCAAATGATCGTTGCCGTTGCGCTGATGGGCGGCGTTTCGATGCTGGTGTTCCAGTTCGCCGGTCACCCGTGGCAGGTCGACATGCACATGTACTTCTTCGCGGCGCTAGCCTGTCTCGTCGCATATTGCGACTATCGTCCGATCGTCGCCGGCACGGTTGCAGTCGCTTTGCATCACCTGACGCTGAATTTCGTTCTGCCGGCGGCCATCTACCCCGGCGGCGCGGATCTCGGCCGCGTGGTGCTCCACGCCGTCATCGTTCTGATCGAGGCCGGCGTCCTGATCTGGCTCGCGCATACGGTCACCGGGATCTTCGCAATGGCGGCTCAGAAAACCGCCGAGGCGCAGGCTGCGAGCGCCGCTGAAGCCCGCGCCAACGCAGACCGACAGGAGGCCGCACGCGCCAAGCAAAAGCGGGACGACGCCCGTCGCAACCTTGCAGCCGGTTTCGAGCACAGGATCAGCGGTGTCGTCGAAGCAGTGGCGCGCGCTGCGGGCGAGATGCAGGACCTATCCGCATCGATGCGGGGCAGTAACGTCGAAGCGATGCGGCAGAGCACGGCTGCTGCCACGGCTTCGACCTGCGCGACGGCCAATGTAGAGACCGTTGCGGCGGCAACCGAAGAGTTCACGGCTTCGATCAACAGCATCTCCGAGCAGGTGACGCGATCGGCCCAAATCGCCGCGAAAGCCGCTGAGGAAGCGCGTCGGACCAATACAGTTGTCGAAATGCTCGCAACCGGCACGCAAAAGATCGGGGAGGTGGTGACGCTGATCCAGAGTATTGCCAGCCAAACCAACCTGCTGGCCCTGAACGCGACCATCGAAGCGGCGCGAGCCGGTGAGCATGGCCGGGGCTTTGCGGTCGTCGCGAGCGAGGTCAAGGCACTGGCCAATCAGACCGCCAAGGCAACTGAAGAGATCTCCGCCCAGATCCAGGACATCCAGGCGGCGACCGGTGAGGCGGTCGGCGCGATCGAGGCGATCGGCGGCACTATCGCCGAAATCGACCGGATCTCCGGTGAGATTGCCGCTGCGGTCGAGCAGCAAGGCGGAGCGACGCGTGAGATTGCCAACAATTTGCAACAGGCTGCCGACCGGACCAGAGACGTCAACAAGAACATCCTCAGTGTCAGCCGTGCATCGGAAGACGCGAGCAAGGCAACTGACCGGCTGCTAGAGGCAGCCAACGGCTTGTCGTCGCAATCCGATCAGTTGAAATCCGAGGTGAACGGCTTTCTCGGTGCGCTGCAGGCGGCGTGAGCCGCCCGCGCATGGCATAGTCGGCTGCACTCGCCTCGAGTCAGGCCGCCGCGGCACGGCGCGCTTCAGATCTTCTGGTTGTACTCGCCGACCTCGGGATGCGTGCGCAGCACGCTGTTCACCATCTCGAACATGTCGTGCATGCGCTGCTCCGAGACCGGGCTCTCGACCACGACGACGAGTTCGGGCTTGTTGGAGGAAGCGCGCACCAGGCCCCAGCTGCCGTCTTCGACCGTGATGCGCACGCCATTGACGGTGACGAGATCACGGATCGCCTGGCCGCCGATCTTGGCGCCCTTCGCCTGCAACCCCTCGAAATGCTTCACAACGGCGTCGATGACGCCGTATTTGACCTCGTCGGCGCAGTGCGGCGACATGGTCGGCGACGACCAGGTCTTTGGCAGCGCGTTCTTCAGGTCGGCCATCGACTTGCCCGGCGCGCGGTCGAGCATGTCGCAGATCGCGATCGCCGAGACCAGGCCGTCGTCATAACCGCGGCCGAACGGCTTGTTGAAGAAGAAGTGTCCCGACTTCTCGAAGCCCGCCAGCGCGCCCATCTCGTTGGTGCGGCGCTTCATGTAGGAATGACCGGTCTTCCAATAGGCGACCTTCGCGCCCTGTTTCTGGAGCACGGGATCAGTGACGAACAGGCCGGTCGACTTCACATCGACGACGAACTGCGCGTCCTTGTGGATCGCCGACATGTCGCGCGCCAGCATCACGCCGACCTTGTCGGCAAAGATCTCCCCGCCGGTGTTGTCGACGACACCGCAACGGTCGCCGTCACCGTCGAAGCCGAGGCCGACATCGGCTTTGTGATGCAGCACCGCGTCGCGGATCGCGTGCAGCATCTCCATGTCCTCAGGATTCGGGTTGTATTTCGGGAAGGTGTGGTCGAGCTCGGTATCGAGCGGGATCACCTCGCAGCCGATCGCCTCCAGCACCTGCGGCGCGAACGCGCCGGCGGTGCCGTTGCCGCAGGCCGCGACGACCTTGAGCTTGCGCGACAGCTTCGGACGAGAGGTGAGATCGGCGATGTAGCGCGCCGGATAGTTCTCGTGGAACTGATAGGAGCCGCCGGCCTTGTTCTTGAACTCGGCGCCCAGCACGATCTCCTTCAGCCGCGTCATCTCGTCGGGACCGAAGGTCAGCGGGCGGTTGGCGCCCATCTTCACGCCGGTCCAGCCATTGTCGTTGTGCGAGGCCGTCACCATGGCGACGCAGGGCACGTCGAGATCGAATTGCGCGAAATAGGCCATCGGCGTCACCGCAAGACCGATGTCGTGCACCTTGCAGCCCGCCGCCATCAGGCCGGAGATCAGCGCGTATTTGATCGAGGCCGAATAGCCGCGGAAATCATGGCCGGTGACGATCTCCTGCCTGACGCCGAGCTCGGCGAACAACGCGCCCAGGCCCATGCCGAGCGCCTGCACACCCATCAGGTTGATTTCCTTCTGGAACAACCAGCGCGCGTCGTACTCGCGAAAGCCCGTCGGCTTCACCATCGGCTCGGATTCGAAGGCATAGGTGTTGGGCAACAATACGGATTTCGGCTTCGGGAACATTGAGACGGTCTCGTGAAAAGGGGGGCAGGATTTGCTGCAGCCTTAGCGAATGCCGGACCGCAGCGGAAGGCGGGAATAAAGGCTTATGGCCGATAATTGCGGCAGTTTGGTAACGAAGCGCGCGCGATATAGATGTCTGACAAGAATGGGCTAACGCTGTAGCCGTGCAACCTCCTCTTCAAGGACCTCCCTGAGAGGCGGCAGAGCCCGTTGAACAGTCTCCCACACGAAATGGGCGGCAACGTCCTCATAGTTGTGGCGATAGACATTGCCTGCGGCTGCCATCTGTTTCCACGCGATCGCCGGGTGCCTCGCCTTCAACTCCTCGGGCAGACGGCGGGATGCTTCTGAAATAATCTCCAGACACCGCGTAACTGCGTAGACGGTCCGCATATCCGCCGCGAATTCCTCGCGATCAAGACGTCCGGCGAATTCAGCCGCCAAATCGATGTGATGCAAGATGTCTCGCAGTGCCCCGGGGATGCGATCAGAAGGCATAGATAGCGTCGGCCGTTGCGGCGGGAGCGACGTATGATTTCAGGCCGTCACGGTTGACGACGTCAACGGGTTCATCAAAGAGCTTGGCAATATATTCCTTGAGCTCGACGTAATCGAAGACCGTGATCCGCTTATTCGGATCGATCTCGACCATGATATCGACATCGCTGCCGGGATGATTTTCACCCCTCGCCACCGAGCCGAACAACGCGACATGCAAAACGCCCCGCTCGCGCAGGGCAGGCTCGAACTGTCGCAGAATCGCTATCGCATCGGGGCCGTTCATGGATGGAATATAGCACCCCGCCTGCTCCGGTGGGAGAGCCTCTTCGGGCCGCTAAAGCGAACTTACTGCTCGAGCACCATCTGGCCGTTGGCGTATTCGAAGCGCTTGAGGCGGGACAAGAAGGAAAGGCCGAGCAGGTTCTCCGACAGCGCTGCGTCCGGCAGCACCATGGCATCGACGTCACGCACGACGAGGCCGCCGACCTCCAGCATGGCGATGCGGGTGCGCGCGGCCTTGATGGTGCCGTTGGCAGTGGAGACGGTCGCGTTGTATTCGCTGCGCGAGGGACGCAGACCGAAGCGGGCGGCCGAGGTCTCGTTCAGCGCAACGACGGACGCGCCGGTGTCGACCATGAAGCCGATACGCTGGCCTTCGATCCGGCCCTCTGCCTGGAAATGACCGCGGCCGTCGCGAGAGATGGCGAGGCTGTGGCCGCCGGCCGGCGCGGAGGAAGCGACTGCCACCGTCGTGCGCGGCACCGAGGTGGCGGAGGCGGAGCTCATCTTGTCCGCCATCTGCGCCATGAAGGTGCCGAGGCCGATCATGACGGCCGCGAAGATCACTATGTTACGCATCACATCACTTCCGAGCCGGAAAGCTCGATTTCACCACGCGGCACGCCCGTCCGCGAGCGAAGCCACGGCTGGACCGATGCCATTTTGACGAAAAGGATGAGCGGACGGTTAATGCGGCCGCCTGACTTCTCCCCGCCTGCGGCAGGGCAATCGCATATGGCTTTTGGCGACGAGTGAGCGCGCGCCTTGTCCTTCGAGACGACCGCTCCGCGGTCTCCTCAGGATGAGGCTAAGCGGCATCGGTGCTCGTTGAAACTGCTGCCGTACACTCTGTCGTGATCCTGAGGGCCCGCCACAGGCGAGCGTCTCGAAGGATGGCCGAAGGCAAACAGCCTTCAACTGCGATAGCCCTGCCGCCTGCGGGAAGAGGGAGAAGACATCTCACGTCCCCCGCGGCTTCGCCCGCCTTGTCGGCAGCGCGCTGGCCGGATCATCCGGCCAGGGATGGCGCGGGTAGCGGCCGCGCAGGTCGGAGCGGACTGCATTGTAGCTGCCGCGCCAGAAGCCGGGAAGATCGCGCGTCACCTGCACCGGGCGCTGCGCCGGTGACAGCAATTCCAGCACCAACGGCACCTTGCCGGCGGCGATCGAGGGATGGGTTTTGAGGCCGAACAACTCCTGCAGCCGCACCGCGATGGTCGGCCCCTGCTCGGCCTCGTAGTCGATCGCCAGCATGCTCCCGGTCGGCGCCTCGAAATGCGTCGGCGCCTCGCGGTCGAGCCGCGTGCGCATGTCCCACGGCAGCAGCGCCATCAGCGCATCGGAGAGATCGCCGGCGGAAACATCCTTGAGCGCGGTCTTGTCATAGAGCGCCGGCACCAGCCATTCGTCGCGCCGCGCGACCAATCCATCGTCCGACAGGTCAGGCCAGCTCTCGCCCTCGGCCTTGCGCAGGAACATCACCCGATCGCGCCACTGCTTGGCGGCTTTTGACCAGGGCAGCCGGTCGAGGCCGGCGGCGATCAGGCCATCCGCGAAGATGCGCGCCGTTTCCTCCGAGGGCGACACAGCAAGCGTCGCCTCGGAGAGCGTGATCGCGTGCAGCGCGCGCTTGCGCCGCGCCCGCAACGCCATCGCGCCGCGATCGAAGAATATCTCGTCGGTGCTCTCGATATGCGAAGCGAAATGCCGCTCGATCTCGTCCTGCGTGATCTGCGCGGCGAGCAGAATGCGTCCGCTCGCCGCCGTTCCCGTCATTTCGCCGATTGCGATGTAAGGCGCGCGGGCCAGCGAAGAGGTCTGCTCGACGGAAGCGCCGCGGCCGTTGGCCAGCACGAAACTGCCATTGCCGCGGTTGCGCGCGACACGATCCGGAAAGGCATAGGCGAGCATCAGGCCGGTCGAAAGTTCCTCCTGCTGCCCCGCTGTCTCCGATGCCGCCACCTGCGAGGCCCAGCGCCGCGCCAGGTCGCGCGCGCTCGCGGCACGCGGCGAGCGGTCGCGGCGGAACTGGTCGCGCCGGTGCTCGAGATCGACGCTGTCGCCGCCGAGCCCACGCTCGGTGATGATGGCCGCGGTCTCGGCAGCCGCCTCGCCGCTGCCGGCGCGATGCGAATCCACGATCATGCGCGCCAGCCGCGGCGGCAGCGCCAGCGCGCGCAGGCTCCTGCCCTCCGCGGTGATGCGGCCGTCGCCATCGAGCGCGTTGAGCTCCAAGAGCAGGCTCTTGGCTTCCTTCAAGGCCGGCTGCGGCGGCGGATCGAGGAACGACAGCGCTGCAGGATCGGCAACGCCCCATTGCGCGAGATCGAGCACCAGCGACGACAGATCGGCGCTGAGGATCTCCGGCTGGGTATAAGGCGCGAGCGAAGCCGTCTGCGGCTCGTCCCAGAGGCGGTAGCAAACGCCGGGCTCGGTGCGGCCGGCGCGGCCGCGGCGCTGGTCCACCGCCGCGCGCGAGGCGCGCACGGTCTCGAGCCGGGTCAGCCCGATGTCGGGCTCGTAGCGCGGCACGCGGGCGAGACCGGAATCGACGACGATACGCACGCCCTCGATGGTGAGCGAGGTCTCGGCGATCGATGTCGCCAGCACCACCTTGCGTATGCCCTTGGGCGCCGGCGCGATGGCGCGGTCCTGCACGGCGGCATCGAGCGCACCGAACAGCGGCACGATCTCGATCGAAGCGTCCTGCACGCGTTCGGCGAGAAAGCTCTGAGTGCGGCGGATTTCGGCGGCGCCGGGGAGGAACGCCAGCACCGAACCGCTATCGGCGCGCAGTGCCGATGCGATCGCGTCGGCCATCTGCCGCTCTAGCGGCGCGTCCGCTTTGCGGCCGAGATAGCGGGTCTCGACCGGAAAGGCGCGGCCCTCGCTCTCGACGACGGGCGCCTCGCCGAGCAATCTTGCCACGCGCGCGCCATCGAGCGTGGCCGACATCACGAGGATACGGAGATCCTCGCGCAGGCCGGTTTGCGCATCGCGCGCCAGCGCCAGGCCCATGTCGGCATCGAGCGAGCGTTCGTGGAATTCGTCGAACAGGATCGCGGCAACGCCCGAAAGCTCGGGGTCATCTAGGATCTGACGGGTGAAGATGCCTTCGGTCACGACTTCGATGCGCGTGGCGCGCGAGATCTTGGAGCCAAAGCGGACGCGATAGCCGACGGTCTCGCCCGTGCGCTCGCCAAGCGATTTGGCCATGCGGTCGGCACTAGCGCGAGCGGCGATGCGGCGCGGCTCCAGCACGATGATCTTCTTATCCTTGGCCCAGGGCGCATCCAGCAGCGCCAGCGGCACCCGCGTGGTCTTGCCCGCACCCGGCGGCGCCACCAGCACGGCCGCGTTATGCGCCTCCAGCGTGCGCGAGAGGTCATCGAGCACGGCATCGATCGGGAGGGGCGTGTCGAAGCTGCGGGGCAAGTATCTATCCGTTCGTCGTGCCCGGGGGTTGGTCCGGTGCATCCACATCCTTGGACTAGAAAACAGACGTGGATGGCCGGGACCCGGCTCCGCGAATGCTTCGCCGGGCTTACAGAATCGGGCCGGCGAAGCCTAGGCGAAGACGGCAAGCCCAGCCATGACGGAATTATTTGGCGGCAGATCGTCAGCCTTGAACCGACGGGCGGCCGATGCTCTCGTAGACGAAGCCGGCGGCTTCCATGTCCTCGGGGCGGTAGATGTTGCGGAGATCGACGACCACGGGCTTTGCCATGGTCGCCTTCAGCCGGTCGAGATCGAGCGCGCGGAACTGCACCCATTCGGTGACGATGACGAGCGCATCGGCGCCTTGCGCGCAGGAATAGGCATCCTCGCAATAGGTGATGTTGGGCAGCTCACTCTTGGCCTGCTCCATGCCGACGGGATCGAACGCCTTGACGCTCGCGCCCATGTCGATCAGGCCGGTGACCAGCGGGATCGAGGGCGCATCGCGCATGTCGTCGGTATCAGGCTTGAAGGTGAGGCCGAGCACCGCGATGGTCTTGCCGCGCAGCGAGCCGCCGAGCGCCTGGCTCACTTTGCGCGCCATCGCGCGCTTGCGGTTCTCGTTGACCGCGAGCACGGATTCGACGATGCGCAGGGACACGTCATAGTCCTGCGCGATCTTGATCAGCGCCTTGGTGTCCTTCGGAAAGCACGAGCCGCCGAAGCCGGGGCCGGCATGCAGGAATTTGGTGCCGATGCGGTTGTCCAGGCCAATGCCGCGCGCGACCTCCTGGACGTTGGCGCCGGCCCTTTCCGAGAGATCGGCGATCTCGTTGATGAACGTGATCTTAGTCGCCAGGAACGCGTTGGCGGCGTATTTGATCATCTCGGCGGTGCGGCGCGCCGTGAACATCAGCGGCGCCTGGTTCAGCGACAGCGGGCGGTAGATGTCGCCCATCAGCTTGCGGCCACGCTCGTCGGAGGTACCGACCACGACGCGGTCGGGGAATTTGAAGTCGCGGATCGCCGCGCCTTCGCGCAGGAATTCGGGGTTGGAGGCGACCACGACGTCGGCTGACGGATTGGCCTCGCGGATGATGCGCTCGACCTCATCGCCGGTGCCGACCGGAACGGTCGACTTCGTCACTACGACGGTGAAGCCCGTGAGCGACTGTGCGATCTCACGAGCGGCGGCGTAGACGTAGGAGAGGTCAGCGTGCCCATCACCACGACGCGAGGGCGTGCCGACCGCGATGAACACGGCATCGGCCTCCGCGACCGGTTTGGACAGATCGGTGGTGAAATCCAGCCGCTTGGCTTTCACATTGTTCGCCACCAGCTCGTCCAGCCCGGGCTCGTAAATCGGGATTTCGCCGCGATGAAGCGCCGCGATCTTCTTCTCGTCCTTGTCGACGCAGGTGACGTCGTGCCCGAAATCCGCAAAGCAGGCCCCGGACACCAATCCCACATAGCCCGTGCCGATCATCGCGATGCGCATGAAAATCCCTGTCTTAGATTGGTTAATGAAACCCCGACGCGGGGCGGTTTAGCATTTTCCCGAGGGGAGGGAAGAGTCCGCATGCAAAAAAGCGGCACGGGAATTGAACCGGTAAAGAAGTCTGAAACCGCAAGGCGCCACACTGCCCCGCCGACAGACGGAGAGCGGCGGAACACGCCTCAAAAAGGGACACCATGGCACGATCAGGCACAATCGCTGCAGGCGGCCGTTCCAAGCCCCCTTCTGCCGCGCGTGTCGACTGGGTCGACTACGCCAAGGGCATCTGCATCGTCATGGTGGTGATGATGCATTCGGTGCTCGGGGTTGAGCTCGCCGCTGGCCAGACAGGCTTCATGCATGTCGCCGTCGCCTTCGCAAAGCCGTTTCGGATGCCGGATTTCTTCCTGATTTCGGGCCTGTTCCTGGCCCTGGTGATCGATCGGGACTGGCGAACCTATCTCGACCGCAAGGTGGTGCATTTCGCCTATTTTTATGTCGTCTGGGTGACAATCCAGTTCGGCTTCAAGGCGCCGGTCTTCGCGGCGGAAACGAGCTGGCGCGAGGCTGGCCTCTTGTACCTCGAATCCTTCATCGAGCCGTTCGGCACGCTCTGGTTCATCTATCTGCTGCCGATCTTCTTCGTCGTCACGAAACTGACACGCAAGATCCCGCCGCTCGCGATCTGGCTCGCCGCCGCGGCGCTGGAGACGGCACGCATCACGACCGGCTGGACGGTCATCGACGAGTTCTGCGCGCGCTTTGTCTATTTCTATTCGGGCTATCTGTTCGCGCCTTACGTGTTCGCGCTGTCTGATCGCGCACGCAGCCGTCCTGCCCTTGCGCTTGCGGCGCTCGCGGGCTGGGCCTTGGTCAATGCCGGCCTCGTCGCGCATGGGGCCAGCGAATGGAAGGTCGTCTCGCTCGTGCTCGGCTTCGCCGGCGCTTGCGCCATCATCACGATCGGCACGCTGCTCGCGCGCGCGCAGTGGCTGAACTTTCTCCGCTTCTGCGGCGAGCATTCGATCGTGATCTATCTCGCCTTCTTCCTGCCGATGGCGGCGACGCGGACGCTGCTGCTGCGCACGGGCGTCATTGGCGACATCGGCACGGTGTCGCTGATCGTCACGGTTCTCGGCGTGCTCGGGGCACTCGCGATCTGGCAGTTTGCGCTGCGGCTTCATGCGCACTTCCTGTTCGAGCGGCCCGATGCGTTCTGGATCGCGCCGAAGAAAAAAGCCGGGGCGGTGTTGCAGGCGGCGGAATAGCGGTCATGCCACGCGGGGGCGGGCATCCAGTATTCCACAGGCATCAGTCGGATACGGAAAAGCCGCGGCGCACTGGATTGCATGATTGTGTCGCCATCCTCCTCAAGGATGGGGCGCCGGCGGCCTCCCGATTACTGGATGGGTCCTGTGAGACCGTGGGGATAGCGAGCCAAAAATCCGCCTCCCAAGGCTGTCAAAGCCCGCAAAAGCTCATACATTGCGGCCATGCCCAAGACATCCCCGAAGACCACCGCCATAGCTGACACCAAGGCCGCGCCAAAGGCGGCCGCCGAGAGCAAATCCGCTGCTGCCAAAGCTGCTGCCAAGCCGGTCGCGGCGAAGGCGGCCGGCAAGGGCGACCATGTCTTCCTGGTCGATGGTTCCTCCTACATCTTCCGCGCCTATCACGCGCTGCCGCCGCTGAACCGCAAGTCCGACGGCCTCCAGGTCAATGCCGTGCTCGGCTTCTGCAACATGCTGTGGAAGCTGTTGCGCGAGATGCCCGAGGACAACCGGCCGACGCATCTGGCGATCATCTTCGACAAGTCTGAAATCACTTTCCGCAACAAGATCTATCCCGACTACAAGGCGCACCGGCCGCCGGCACCTGATGATCTGATCCCGCAATTCTCACTGATCCGCGAGGCCGTGCGCGCCTTCGACCTGCCCTGCCTGGAACAGGTGGGGTTCGAAGCCGACGATCTGATCGCGACCTATGTGCGGCAGGCCTGCGAGCGCGGCGCGAGCGCGACCATCGTGTCCTCCGACAAGGACCTGATGCAGCTCGTCACCGATTGCGTCACGATGTACGACACCATGAAGGATCGCCGCATCGGCATACCAGAGGTGATCGAGAAGTTTGGTGTGCCGCCGAACAAGGTGGTCGAGGTGCAGGCGCTCGCGGGCGATTCGACCGACAACGTGCCCGGCGTGCCCGGCATCGGCATCAAGACCGCGGCGCAACTGATCACCGAATATGGCGACCTCGACCAATTGTTGTTCCGCGCCGGCGAGATCAAGCAGCCCAAACGGCGCGAGGCGCTGCTCGAGAATGCGGAGAAGGCGCGCATCTCGCGGCAGCTCGTGCTGCTCGACGACAAGGTGGACCTCGAGGTGCCACTCGACGACCTCGCCGTCCACGAGCCGGATGCACGCAAGCTGATCGCCTTCCTGAAGGCAATGGAATTCACGACGCTGACGCGGCGCGTCGCCGAATATTCCCAGATCGATCCCGCCAATGTCGATGCCGATCCCGGCTATACGAGCGGCGCCAGCGTGTTCTCGCCGTTGCCGCCCTCGGACGTCGTGCCCGCGCCGGGCACCGGCACGCCGGCACAAGCAGCCCCTGGTCCACGCAATAAATCGGCGAGCAAGGAGGACAAGGCCGCAAGCCGGAAGGGTGCGCCGATCTCGCTGGCCGCCGCGCGCGAAGAGGCGCTGCGCAAGCTTCCGGTCGACCGCAGCAAGTATCAGGCGATCAAGACGCTCCAGGAGCTCAACGCCTTTATCGCCCGCATCCATGACGCCGGCCACGTCGCGATCGAGACGAGAGCCAACTCCATCGATCCGATGCAGGCCGATCTCTGCGGCATCGCGCTGGCGGTGGCGCCGAACGAAGCCTGTTATGTGCCGCTGGCGCACAAGCAATCCGGCGGTGGTGCCGGCCTGTTCGACGCGGGTCTGGCACCCGACCAGATCAAGCACACTGATGCCATCGAAGCGCTGCGGCCAGTGCTGGAATCATCAGGCATCCTCAAGGTCGGCTTCGACGTCAAATTCACCGCCGTGATGCTGGCGCAGCACGGAATCACGCTGCGCAACATCGACGATGCGCAGCTCATCTCCTACGTGCTCGACGCCGGCCGTGGCTCGCATGCGATCGAGCAGCTCGCCGAGCGCTGGTTCGGCCATGCCATGCTGAAGGAGAGCGAGCTGCTCGGCAGCGGCAAGTGCAAGATCACTTTCGACCAGGTGACGATCGACAAAGCCGCGCCGCTCTCGGCGGAAGCCGCCGATATCGCCCTGCGAGTCTGGCGCGTGCTGAAGCCGCGTCTCGTCGCCGAGCACATGAGCACTGTCTATGAGACGCTGGAACGGCCGCTGGTGTCCGTGCTCGCGCGCATGGAGCGGCGCGGCATCTCGATCGACCGCCAGGTGCTGTCGCGGTTGTCGGGCGAATTCGCCCAGACCGCAGCGCGGGTCGAGGCCGAGATCCAGGAGATTGCGGGCGAGCCGGTCAATGTCGGCAGCCCCAAGCAGATCGGGGACATCCTGTTCGGCAAGATGGGACTGCCCGGGGGCTCCAAGACAAAGACCGGCGCGTGGTCGACAACCGCCCAGGTGCTCGACGAGCTCGCCGAGCAGGGCCACGACTTCCCGAAGAAGATCCTGGAGTGGCGCCAGGTCTCGAAACTGAAATCGACCTACACCGATGCGCTGCCGACCTACGTCAATCCGCAGACCCACCGCGTCCACACCACCTACGCGCTGGCCGCGACTACGACCGGCCGGTTGTCTTCGAACGAGCCGAACTTGCAGAACATCCCGGTGCGCACCGAGGACGGCCGCAAGATCCGCCGGGCCTTCGTCGCGACGCCCGGACACAAGCTGGTCTCCGCCGACTATTCGCAGATCGAGCTGCGGCTGCTGGCCGAGATCGCCGACATTCCCGTGCTGAAGCAGGCGTTCCGCGACGAGCTCGACATTCACGCCATGACGGCGTCGGAAATGTTCGGCGTGCCGATCAAGGGCATGCCAAGCGAAATCCGCCGCCGAGCCAAAGCGATCAATTTCGGCATCATCTACGGCATCTCCGCGTTCGGCCTCGCCAACCAGCTCGGCATCGCGCGCGAGGAAGCGGCCGCCTACATTAAGAAATACTTCGAGCGCTTCCCCGGCATCCGCGCCTATATGGACGAGACGCGCGACTTCTGCCGCAGCCACGGCTACGTCACCACGCTGTTCGGCCGCAAATGCCACTATCCGGATATCAAGGCCTCCAATGCCTCGGTGCGCGCCTTCAACGAGCGCGCCGCGATCAACGCGCGGCTCCAGGGCACCGCTGCTGACATCATTCGCCGCGCCATGACGCGGGTGGAGGACGCGTTGGCCGAGAAGAAGCTCTCGGCGCAGATGCTGCTCCAGGTGCACGACGAACTGATCTTCGAGGTGCCGGACGACGAGGTCGAGGCGACGCTGCCGGTGGTGCAGCACGTGATGCAGGATGCGCCCTTCCCGGCGGTGCTGCTATCAGTGCCGCTGCATGTCGATGCGCGGGCAGCGACGAACTGGGACGAGGCGCATTGAGCTCTTCCCAACCTCTCCCTGTTGGCGGCAGAGCGATCGCATATCACTTTGGAGGCGGCTGAGCGCACGCCTCGTCCTTCGAGACGACCGCCGCGCGGTCTCCTCAGGATGCGGCTAAGCAGCGTCGGTACGCGTTGAAACTGCTGCCGCACAGTTGCTCCTCATCCTGAGGGCCGCCAAAGGCGGGCGCCTCGAAGGATGGCGGCAAACGCAGAGTCTTCAAATGTGACAGTCCTGCCCCTTGCTGGAAGAGGGAGCAAAGAGAGCGCGCCCCGCCTCGATTGTCCTCCGAGCAATTGCGCGATGGCCTCGCGTCGGCGCGCATATTAGAACCGTGCCGTCCTTCGCACCGGTCGCCCCATGCCCCACACACCCGCCCTGCTCGGCTTTGCCCTCGTTTGCCTTGGTCTCGTGCTCACGCCCGGGCCGAACATGATCTACCTGATCTCGCGCTCGATCACGCAGGGGCCGACGGCGGGCATTATCTCACTCGGCGGCGTGGCGCTGGGTTTCGTGTTCTACATGCTGTGCGCGGCTTTCGGCATCACGGCGCTGCTGCTCGCGATTCCCTTCGCCTATGACGCGCTGCGCTTCGCCGGCGCCGGCTATCTGCTGTGGCTCGCCTGGCAGGCGGTGAAGCCGGGCGGACGCTCGCCTTTCCAGGTCAGGAAGCTCGCGATCGACAGCCCGGGCAAATTGTTCGCGATGGGCTTCGTCACCAACCTGCTCAACCCCAAGATCGCGATGCTGTATCTGGCGCTGCTGCCGCAGTTCATCGATCCCACTGCCGGCAGCGTGCTGGCGCAGTCGGTGGTGTTAGGGGCGATCCAGATCGCAATCAGCGTCAGCGTGAATGCGATGATCGCGCTCGCGGCCGGATCGATCGCGCTGTTCCTCGCAAGTCGGCCGAGCTGGATGCTGGTGCAGCGCTGGCTGATGGGCACGGTGCTGGCCGGGCTCGCTGTGCGGATGGCGGTCGAGGCGAAGAAGGTGTGAGCTTTCCGACCCTCGCCTGGAGGGGGAGGGTCGGCTCACATTGAGCGCAGCGAAATGTGAGACGGGGTGGGGTGATCTCTCCCCACGAGCACGGTTCGATGCGGAGGGACCTTCACCCCACCCCGCTCGCGCTACGCGCGATCGACCTCCCCTTCGAGGGGAGGGTAAGAGAGAAAGATCAATCCAGCTTCGCCTCCATCCCCCGCTTCACAGCGGGCCGTGCCATCAGCGCCTCGTACCAGCGCTTGACGTTGGGGAAGTCGGCGAGGTCCACCTTGTGGCGAGGATGGCGCCAGGCCCAGCCGAGGATGGCAAAATCGGCAACCGAGAGGTCGCCGGCGACGAAGTCGCGGCCCTCCAGCCGGCGGT
This sequence comes from Bradyrhizobium sp. 137, assembly GCF_023074095.1. Classification (NCBI taxonomy): domain Bacteria; kingdom Pseudomonadati; phylum Pseudomonadota; class Alphaproteobacteria; order Hyphomicrobiales; family Nitrobacteraceae; genus Bradyrhizobium; species Bradyrhizobium sp. 137. Next base: position 55,304 of record NZ_JADPKU010000021.1, on the reverse strand, counting down.
CGAGCACGCCATAGAGCCGGCGCGTCTCCGCCATGAAGCGCTTGAGGCCATAGGCGCGGTCCTGCTCGTTTTCGAGCGCGATGAAATGGTGCACCTGTCCGGGCATCGGGCCGAAACCGCCCATCTGCCACATCAGCCATTCATAGACGGGGATGCGCCCGCCAAGCGATTTCGGCAGGAATTTGCCGGTCTTTTCGCCGAGATAGAGCAGGATGGCGCCGGATTCGAAGATGCTGACGGGCTTGCCGTCGGGACCCTCGGGGTCGACGATCGCGGGGATCTTGTTATTGGGGGAGAGCTTCAGGAACTCCGTGGCCATCTGCTCGCCCTTGGTGATGTTCACCGGGATCACCTTGTAAGGCAGCCCCATCTCCTCCAGCGCGACCGAGATCTTGCGGCCGTTCGGCGTGTTCCAGGTGTGCAGTTCGATGGTCATGCCTTGCTTCCTTGCCGCTGACAGGTTCGGCCCTCACCTACTCCAGAAGGTTGCACCCCCACAACCGGCGGACCGGGATAGCCGATCTCTGTTGACGGGGGACGCCCCCTCTGGAATGTGGCGGCGGTCGCGGATAAATTCCGCCTCCTCCAAAAATGCTTCCGAGGGACCGCCGTGTCGAAATCAGCCTCCCGCGCCCGCCTGTTCGAAATCATCCGCCGGCGTTCATTCGGGCGCGGCGAGGTGACGCTCGCGTCGGGCCGCAAGAGCGATTTCTACTTCAACTTGAAGCCGACCATGCTCGACCCCGAGGGCGCGACGCTGCTCGCCGAGCTCACCTACGAGGCGCTGAAGGACGACCAGCTCGATTTCATCGGCGGGCTCGAGATGGGCGCGGTGCCGCTCGCCGGGGCGCTGGCGCAGATCTCCTGGATCAAAGGCCATCCGATCGCGGCATTCTTCGTGCGCAAGAAACCGAAGGAGCACGGCGCCAAGCTCGCGATCGAGGGCCTGCCCAAGGGCGAGACCCTGGCCGGCAAGCGCGTCGTGATCGTCGAGGACGTCACCACCACCGGCGGCTCGGCGATGAAGGCGGTGGAATCCGTGCGCGAGACCGGCGCCAATGTGGTGCTGGTGCTGACCATGGTCGACCGCGAGGAAGGCGCCACCGACACGTTCGGTGCGGCCGGCCTGCCGTTCCGCTCGCTGTACAAGGCATCCGAGTTCTTGAAGGCTTGAGGCCGCGAAACAGCCCTGGCCGTCATGTCCGGGCGTGGCCCGGAAGCAACGATTTGTCGGAAGCTGTGCCCGGCCTCAAAGAGGTCACGGCCTCGACTTGAAACCGCCTCCGCTCAACTGCTCATTTACCATCCCGCTTTATGGTGAATCATGTGCCAAGACCTCGCTGGTCTCGGCTGATTCAGTAGCGTCGGGTGGAGCAGCGCGTTGCGTACAATCTCGTCCCATGCGCGCCGGCGGCGTCGCGCGATGCTTGTAGCCGCCAGCCTTGCCGCTCCGCTGCTCGCGGCGCCGTCCCCGGTTGCGGCCGAAGGGCTGTTCGATTTCTTCTTCGGCGGCATGCGGCAACAGCGCCCGCAGCGCGAGGTGCCGCAGCAGGCGGGCTCCTACGCCGATCCCTTCACCGGCCAGCAGAATGCCGCAACTCCGCAATACGTGCCGCCAACCCGTTCGGCGGCGGCCGGCGGCTCCGGCCCGGCCTTCTGCGTGCGCAGCTGCGATGGTAAATATTTCCCGCTGATGCGCGGGCTCGCCTCGCCTGCCCAGATGTGTCAGGCGTTCTGTCCTGCCAGTGCGACGAAGGTTTATTTCGGCTCCTCGATCGAGGGTGCCGCGTCGCAGACCGGCGAGCGCTACACCGACAGTGAGAACGCGTTCGCCTATCGCAAGGCGCTGCGCGCCGACTGCACCTGCAACGGCCGCGAGCCGGTCGGCCTCGCCCCGGTCGATCTCGCGCTGGATTCATCGCTGAAAGCCGGGGACGTGATTGCCACGGCCGACGGCCTCGTTGCCTATACCGGCATCCGTGTCGGCAACGATCAGGCTGCGGACTTCACCCCGGTTGCCTCCTATCCCGGCCTCACCGCACAGGTCCGCGCGCGGCTCGGCGAGATGAAGGTGGCGCCGGTGCGGGCGGAGACGGTCGCGGCGGATGCCCCGGCCGCAGAGATCGTGCGCGAGGCGCTGCCTGACGTCACGGTGCCGAAGACGCAAAAACCGGCGAAGCGGGCGGGGTTGGATTAGTGGAATGACGGCAACTGAGCCGTCACCTCCCGATGATCACCCCGATCACATTCGGCGCCGCGAGATATTTCTCCTCGATCGCGGTGCGCGCAGCGGCGCGGTTTTCCGGCGTGAGGAGGCCGCGCTTCTCGGCCAGGATCATCCAGCAAAAGCCCCACCAATCGGTCAGCATGCCTTGATCGTCGACGAGGTCATAACCCTGCTCGGCCGCGAAGATGCGCGCATGCGCTTCGTCCAGCGTGTCAAGGAACAGATGGTCGTCGGTCGAAAACAGCTCGTCGCTGATATCGTCGATGGTGTAGCCCCAGATCGACTGGCACACCGCATTGAACTCGCGGTCGAACTGGTCGTCATCGATCCTCTGGCGCCGCGCCGCCCGATGCAGAAGCGACAGCGACCGCGCGAAATCGGCAATCCGGGTGAGGGCAAATTGATCGAAGGCAATGGTGGACATGTGGTCCTCGCAAAGTCTGACGGACGCTAGATATTGTGTCGGCATGGCGCCGAATCACAATGATATATCAAAGACTTGCTAAAGTGTTCTTAATTTGTTCTGATGCTGCCGCAAAGTCGTCGCGACCTTCGCCGAGAAACAACCGCGTGAAAGCCTTCGCCCGAACGAACGCGGATTCCGCGGTACGATCCCTCGCCTCACCTCGCCGCCGACATCAACTTGTCCCCGCACGCGCTCGCATAAAACTTGCCGCCGCATTGGCGCTTGATGGCGGCGCAGCGTGCTGCAGGCGTTGCGTTTTGCGGGAGCGAGACAGCGCAACTGAGGCCGTCGGCGCTGCGGCCCGTCCTGCCGGCGGCGGAGGCGGCGGTGGAGACGGTGATGCAGACAGGGTCGCAGTGGCGATTTCGATCAGCAGTCTCATCAGAGGTCTCAACGGTCTCCTCCACAGTGATGGCTGAATTGGCCTGCATTCTAACAGCAAACTCGTGTTTCTCCGTGCTCGTCCGGGTTCCCAAGCCGGCCCGTTCCTTGCATAAATTTACGCCAGCGCAGTGCACGGCCGCACCAGTGACGGTTCCGGCGCGGAAGCAAGACGCGTAGGGTGAGTGTTCAGTCGACCAGGAAGTGAAGGCCTTGCAAGATCAATCGTTCCAGCCGAATTTTCCCGCTCCCGGCCAGCCCATCGACGAGCTCGCGCTGGCTGAGATCAAGGGCGCGATCCTGGCCAAGCTGCGCCTTGCCATCGGCAAGGACGCAGGCATGGCGACCCGGCACGATTGGTACCAGGCCGCAGCGCTCGCGCTGCGCGACCGCATCGTGCATCGCTGGCTGAGCGCGGAGAAGCTGAGCTACGACGCCGGGCGCAAGCGCGTTTATTATCTCTCGCTCGAATTCCTGATCGGCCGCCTGTTCACCGACGCGCTCAACAATATGGGGCTCCTGAAGATCTTCGAGGTCGCGCTCGGCGACCTCGGCGTTTCCTTGCCCGAGCTGCGCAAATGCGAACCGGATGCGGCGCTCGGCAATGGCGGCCTCGGCCGGCTCGCCGCTTGCTTCATGGAGAGCATGGCGACGCTGTCGATCCCTGCGATCGGCTACGGCATCCGCTACGATTACGGCCTGTTCCGCCAGATCATCAATCAAGGCTGGCAGCAGGAATATCCGGACGAATGGCTGAGCTTCGGCAATCCCTGGGAATTGCAGCGGCCGGAGGTGATCTACGACATCAATTTCGGCGGCGCCGTCGAGCATGTCGACGATAAGGGCCGCGACCGCGCCATCTGGCATCCGGGCGAGACCGTGCAGGCGATCGCCTACGATACGCCGATCGTCGGCTGGCGCGGCCAGCACGTCAACGCGCTCCGCCTGTGGTCGGCGCGCTCGCCCGATCCTCTCAGGCTCGACGCCTTCAACAAGGGCGACTATGTCAGCGCCAGCGCCGAGCAGGCGCGCGCGGAGGCGATCTGCAAATTCCTCTATCCGAACGACGAGAGCCCGGCGGGCCGCGAGCTGCGGCTGCGCCAGGAATATTTCTTCGTCTCCGCCTCGCTCCAGGATCTGGTGAAACGGCACCTCGCCTCCGACGGCCAGCTCCGCAGCCTCGCCAGCAAGGTCGCGGTGCAGCTCAACGACACTCATCCGAGCCTTGCGGTCACCGAGCTGATGCGGATCCTCGTCGACCTGCATAATTTCCGCTGGGACGAGGCCTGGAAGATCACCGTTGCCACGCTCTCCTACACCAATCATACACTGCTGCCCGAGGCGCTGGAGACCTGGCCGGTCGAGCTGTTCGAGCGACTCTTGCCGCGGCATCTGGAGATCATCTACCGCATCAACGTGCAGCATCTGGCGCTCGCGGAAGCACGCTGCCCCGGCGACATCGACTTCCGCGCTTCGGTCTCGCTGATCGACGAGAAGAGCGGCCGCCGCGTGCGCATGGGCCAGCTCGCCTTCGTCGGCTCGCACCGCATCAACGGCGTCTCGGCGATGCATTCCGACCTGATGCGCGAGACCGTGTTCCACGATCTCAACCATCTCTATCCCGGCCGCATCACCAACAAGACCAACGGCATCACTTTCCGCCGCTGGCTGATGCTGGCGAACCCGAAGCTGACCGATTTGTTGCGCGAGACCTGCGGCGAAGCAGTGCTCGACGATGCCACCCAGCTCAGCCTGATCGAAGCTCGCGCCAGCGACGTCGAATTCCAGAAGAAATTCCGCGCCGTCAAGCACGCCAATAAGGCGGCGCTGGCGCGGCTGATCGGCGAGCGGCTCGGTATTAAGGTCGATCCCGGCGCGCTGTTCGACGTGCAGATCAAGCGCATCCACGAATACAAGCGCCAGCTCCTCAACGTCATCGAGACGGTCGCGCTGTACCAGTCGATCAAGGACGATCCCAACGGCAATTGGGTGCCGCGGGTGAAGATCTTTGCCGGCAAGGCGGCGGCGAGTTACCGCTATGCCAAGCTGATCATCAAGCTGATCAACGACGTCGCAGAGGCCGTCAACAATGATCCCGCCATCAGCGGCAAGCTCAAGGTCGCCTTCCTGCCCGACTACAATGTCAGCCTCGCGGAAGTGATCATTCCCGCGGCCGATCTGTCCGAGCAGATCTCGACCGCCGGCATGGAGGCCTCCGGCACCGGCAACATGAAGCTGGCGCTGAACGGCGCTATCACCATCGGCACGCTCGACGGCGCCAATATCGAGATCCGCGACCATGTCGGAGCTGAGAACATCGCAATCTTCGGCTTGGAGGCCGGCGACGTGATGATCCGCCGCAAGCAGGGCCTGGATGCGTCCGACGTCATCCGCAACTCGCCGAAGCTCCAGCGCGCCATTAATGCGATCGCGACCGGCGAGTTCTCGCCCGGCGATCCCGGCCGTTTCGAATCTATCGCGCACGCGTTGCGCTATCTCGACCATTACATGGTCAGCGCCGATTTCGATTCCTATTATGAGGCGCAGCGCGCGGTCGATGCGCGCTGGCAGGTGGCACCGGCCTGGACGCGCGCCTCGATCCTCAACGTCGCCCGCATGGCGTGGTTCTCGTCGGACCGTACCATCCGCGAATATGCCGAGGAGATCTGGAACGTGCCGGTCAATCCGACCACGCCGCTGCTGCCAAATCTGCGCGACGTCGCAGGCTGATTTTCCGCGGCGTGAAATCGGCGTTACCTGCGAGGTTATTGCATCGGGCGCCGCGGATGATGATATGGTCGTCATCATCTCCAAGGCATCGATATCGAGGCCGCTACCTCAAGCGCCGTCATTGCGAGCGCAGCGAATCCAAAATCCCTCCGCAGAGATAGTCTGGATTGCTTCGCTGCGCTCGCAATGACGTTGGTGAGACACCGAGGACCAACAATGCACGCCAAGCTCCCGCACCCCTTCGATGACGCCACCCGCGTCAGCGCCGGCGATTCCAGTTGGCAGGGGCACACCAGCGACGATTATTGGGCCTTTGTCGGTCCGTTCGGCGGCGTCACTGCCGCGACGATTTTGCGCGCGCTGATCGACCATCCGGACCGCGCCGGCGATCCGCTCGCGCTCACCGTCAATTACTGCGCGCCGATCGCCAAGGGTCCGTTCGATCTCGACGTGCGGCTGGTGAAGGCCAATCGCTCCAGCCAGCATTGGAGCGTCGAGCTCAGCCAAGGCGGCGGCGGGGTGGCAACGCTCGCCACCGCCGTGTTCGCCGAGCGGCGACCGTCCTGGGAGCAGAGGGTGGCGACGTGCCCGGACGCCAAACCGTTCGAACAGACGCTGCCATTTCCGAAGATCTCGGCGTCCTGGGCCAACCAGTATGAATTCCGCTTTGTCGAGGGCGAGATGCGGATCGGCCCGCCGCAGACCGAGCCCGCCAGCACCTATTCGAAAATCTGGATCAGCGACCGCACGCCGCGCAAGCTCGACATGCTGTCGCTGATGTCGATGTCGGACGCCTTCTTCGGCCGCATCTTCCACGCACGGCGCGAGCTGGTGCCGTTCGGTACGGTATCGCTGACGACCTATTTCCACACCGATGCCGAAGAGCTAGCCGCCGAAGACATCACGCGTGTGCTTGCCACCGCTGACGCCAAGATTTTCCACAAGAGCTATGGCGACCAGAACGGCGAGCTGTGGTCGCCGAACGGACGGCTGCTCGCGACCACGACGCAGATCGCGTATTTCAAGGCGTAGCTGCTTCCGCAAAACTCGTCATTGCGAGCGCAGCGAAGCAATTCAGACTGTCTCCGCGGAGAGATTCCTGGATTGCTTTGCTGAGACAGCAATGACGTTGGATAGATATCGCGTAAACAAAATGGGCGGCCTCGCGGCCGCCCTTTGCATTACAAGGCGCGACCCCTACTCCGCCGCGAGCTTCAGGTCGGGCGCGGCTGCGCGCACTTCAGCGTCGACCTGAGCTTCGAACTTGGCGAAGTTCTTCTGGAACATGCCGACCAGCGCGCGAGCGGTCTTGTCGAACTCGTCCTTGTCCTTCCAGGTGTTGACCGGGTTGAGGATCTCGGCCGGCACGCCCGGCAGCGCGGTCGGGACCGCAAAGCCGAAATATTTATCGGTGCGGAATTCGACGTTGCGAAGCGATCCGTCGAGTGCGGCGGTCAGCAGCGCGCGCGTCACCTTGATCGGCATGCGCGAGCCGACGCCATATTTGCCGCCGGTCCAGCCGGTGTTGACCAGCCAGCAATCGACATTGTGCTGGGCAATCAGCTCGCGCAGCATGTTGCCGTAGACGGATGGATCGAGCGGCAGGAAGGGCGAGCCGAAGCAGGTCGAGAATTCCGGCTGCGGCTCGTTGCCGAGACCGCGCTCGGTGCCGGCGACCTTGGCAGTGTAGCCGGACAGGAAGTGGTACATCGCCTGCGCCGGCGAAAGCTTGGCGATCGGCGGCAGCACGCCGAACGCGTCGGCGGCGAGCATCACCACATTCTTCGGCTGCGGCGCGCGGCCGGTGTGCGAGGCGTTCGGGATGAAGTCGAGCGGGTATGCAGAACGCGTGTTCTCGGTCTTGGAGCCGTCGTCGAAATCGACGATGCGGGTGTCCTCGTCGAGCACGCAGTTCTCGAGCACTGCGCCGAAGCGCGTCGACGCTGCGTAGATCTCGGGCTCGGCTTCCTTCGACAGCTTGATGCACTTGGCGTAGCAGCCGCCTTCGAAATTGAACACCCCGTTCGGGCCCCAGCCGTGCTCGTCGTCGCCGATCAGGGTGCGGTTGGGATCGGCCGACAGCGTCGTCTTGCCGGTACCGGACAGGCCGAAGAAGATCGCGGTATCGCCCTTGGCGCCGACATTGGCCGAGCAGTGCATCGGCATCACGCCGCGCTCGGGCAGATAGTAGTTCAGCGTGGTGAAGACCGACTTCTTCATCTCGCCGGCATAATAAGACCCGCCGATCAGGACAATCTTGCGGGCGAAATCGATTGCGACGACGTTCTCCGAGCGGCAGCCGTGACGTTTAGGATCGGCGCGGAAGCTCGGCATGTCGATGATGGTGAGCTCAGGCACGAAGGTCGACAGCTCGATCGCCTCGGGGCGGATCAGAAGTGTGCGGATGAACAGCGAGTGCCAGGCGAGCTCAGTGAAGACGCGCGTCTTGATCCGGTAGGCCGGATCGGCGCCGCCATAGAGATCCTGCGCGAACAGCCTCTTGCCTTCGGCGTGCTTGAGGAAATCCTGGTAGAGCGTCTCGAACTGCTCTGCGGTGATCGACTGGTTGCCGGCCCACCACATCTTCTTGTCGGTAGTGGCGTCACGCACCGTGAACTTGTCCTTCGGGCTGCGGCCGGTGAACTCGCCAGTATCGGCGCAGAGTGCACCGTCCGCTGACAGCACCGCCTCGCCCGCGGAGAGCGAGTACTGATAGAGTTGCGGCGCACCGAGGTTCCAGTGAACCTGCTTGAGATTCTTTAAACCGAATTTGTCGGCGCCGAAGGCACCGTTGCGCACGCCCGTCTCTTGCACGAAAAAGTCCTCCTAGAACCCGCGACACTCAGCGCGACCAAGCTTTGGCACCATCGCGGTCACCGTGAATAATAGGCCCGTTTGGCCTCGGCTGGAACGACCTAATACTGATGAACGCTGGCGTTGCCAAGCTGATCCCGTAGGATTTGGTTTATTCAAAGACCGCGCCAAACGTCGCGCATGTCAGCTCTGAGCAAGCGCATCAAAAAGTCAGAATGATCGCGCAACCAAAGGCGCGTTTGCACGTTGCTTCCAGTTATTGCGACGCACAATGATCGAGTTGCCTTCCCATCGTACCTCGACTTTGCCGATGCGTGCGAACCGCTCCCACATCGCGGGATAGGCATTGCGGTGACGAGGCGGCGTCGAGATAAGTCAGCATCGCACGCGCAAGGCTTTGCCGCGACCGATTTTCGGTTCGTCTTGGGCAGCTCGAACGTCGACGTGGTCAAACGCGTGGCAGCTTCCGAATCTACCGCTCAATGCGACACAAGAAGCGCGCAGGCACCGGCATAGAAGAACGAGCGCGCCAATCCCGACCGGGCCACGGCCCCGCCTTGTCGCCCGCGATGTGTTGCAGGTCGACAGCAGCACAATCCGGTCCGCATTCAGCTTGAGCTGGGTGACTTCGCTCGCAGTGAGAAGGCCGTCGTCGAGCTCCGATGGCTGATCGGGATCGAGAGTGCAAGCGAGGGCTCACCGAGTCCTTTGATGTCGCCGCGAAGAGGCCGTGGGTGGCAAAGTTGATGATGCCATATTGAGCAAGCGCTGCACGCTTGAGCGTCGTTTCGCTGGCGTCGCAGCCGAGATGGATGTCGGCATCCGTCGCGTCGACATCCTTCGCCACCGCGTTCAACTCGGCGGTATTCGGCAATTGCGGGCAGCGCCTTTGCCAGCCGCGTGACCGCGGAAAACAGGATCTTGAGCGCCGCGGCGAGTTCGCGGCCGATATCGCTTTTCTCCAGGGTCGCAACCATCGCCTGCGCGAGCGGAAGCGCGCTTCCGAATACTTGCAGGCCCCCATGAGCGGGTTGATCACGCGCCCGCCGCGGCAAGACTTCCTTTCTGGCGTGGCGAGCAATGCGCTCGCCGCGAGCGCGAGCCCTGCGATCAGCGCCGGCCGATTCATCTTGCCATCACCACTCTCGCTGCACCGTCGGACCGATTACGGTCTTGGATTGCAGCGATGAGCCGCGACGATCAACGTGTTGCGCCTTGGTCCAGCTTCTTGCGCGCGTCACCGGCGAGGCGGACCAGCATCTTGCGCAGTGCCGTGCCATCCGTCACCCGCTCCGGGAACTCCAGCCGCAGCGCGGTCTGATCCATTTGCATGTCGAGGCCCTCCGGATCGCAGCCGGTGCAGCGCCAGCCGCCCTCGGCCGCGCCGAGCAGCCTCGTGGCATAGAGGTTCATGGCGTCGCGATGGTCGGCATTCATGTGCTCGACGGCGCCCTGTTCCGCCGCCAGCAGATCCTCGGCGCCGGTGAGGTCCGTGAGGAACTGCTCCGGCTTGAGGTCGACGATCCGGCCGAAGCCGGCGACCAAATGGGCTCCTGTGGGCGGGATCCGAAAGAAGGAGAAATCCTTAAACGAAACAAAGCCTTCCGCCGACGGATGGGCATTGAGATACCGCCGCCGAAGCAAGTCCTTGTCGGCGTCGGCCTGCTCGGCCCGGCCGGACAGCATGATCCGGGCCCCTTCCAGGGGATCGCCGGCCGCGCGCTCGTCCAGCATCAGCGAGACCCTGCTGTCCGCCAGGATGTTCCTGGTGTGCACGGCGAGGCGCGAGATCAGCAGGATCGGTGAGCCATCCGGGTGGCTCGCCAGATTGACCAGGGAACAATAGGGATCGCCGCTGCCGGCCATCAGGGTCGCCAGCGCCCCCTGCCGCGACCGTCGCAGCAGCGATTTGGCGAGTTTTGCGGGGTCGAAATCCGGGGTCGGTTGCATCGGCTTTCTCGGGTCGGGTGGTTGCAATAGAGGCCTTTTCTCGGGTAAACGGGGGCCAGGTTATGGGTCGAGATGCGGCGAATCTGCCGTGTTTCGTGGAACTTGGTCACACTTCAGCCCAGCTTGCATTGCTCGGTGACAAGGTTCGAATGCCGACTTCGGCACCCATGTATGCGGCGCATCACTGATTGCTCGCCGTTTCAAGCCACGACCCAAAACGGAAGCAGAAAGCAGAGGCTCATGCCCACAATCGCTTTGGTCGACGACGACCGCAACATTCTCACATCCGTCTCGATCGCGCTGGAAGCCGAAGGCTACCGCATCATGACCTACACCGACGGCGCTTCCGCACTTGACGGTTTCCGCACCACCCAGCCCGATCTCGCCATCCTCGATATCAAGATGCCGCGCATGGACGGCATGGAGACGTTGCGCCGTCTCAGGCAGAAGTCCGACCTGCCGGTGATCTTCCTGACGTCCAAGGACGAGGAGATCGACGAGCTGTTCGGCCTCAAGATGGGCGCCGACGACTTCATCCGCAAACCGTTCTCGCAGCGCCTTTTGGTCGAGCGCGTCAAGGCGGTCCTGCGCCGCTCGGCGCCGAAGGACCCGACCGTCGCGCCGAAGGAGAACGACGCCAAGGCGCTCGATCGCGGCCTTTTGCGCATGGATCCGGAACGGCATACCTGCACCTGGAAAAACGAGCCGGTGACGCTGACCGTCACCGAATTCCTGATCCTCCAGGCATTGGCGACCCGGCCCGGCGTGGTGAAGAGCCGCAACGCGCTGATGGACGCCGCCTATGACGACCAGGTCTATGTCGACGACCGCACCATCGACAGCCACATCAAGCGGCTGCGCAAGAAATTCAAGGTGGTCGACAACGAGTTCGAGATGATCGAAACGCTCTACGGCGTCGGCTACCGCTTCAAGGAAGCCTGAGACTCGCGCAGTTTCACGAAAGACGAGAGCATCGCTGGTTCTGATTCCATCGGAACCGGGATGGCTCTAGGATGCGGGGACCTTCTCAACGAGCTGTCCTAACGCGGGCGTAAGCATTGCTTGACCGAACGCAGCCTGACCCAAACCAGAGCGCCGAGGATATCGCATCCGACGGCGTTCCGGAGCACGTTGGCGAAGACGAGCCGCAGGGCTGGCGGCCGCTGAACTGGCTGAAGCGCGCCGGTCAGTTCTTCTTCGCGCTGTCCTTCTCGAGCCTGACGCGCCGCATCGTCTCGCTCAACCTCGCCGGCCTCGTCGCGCTGGTCGCCAGCATCCTGTATCTGTCGCAATTCCGGGCCGGCCTGATCGACGCGCGGGCGCAGAGCCTGCTGGTCCAGGCCGAGATCATCGCCGGCGCGATCGCGGCCTCTGCGACCGTGCAGACCAACGCCATCACCATCGACCCCGACCGGTTGCTCGATCTCAAGCCGGGCGAGACCTATGGCGGCTCGGACGAATATTCGCCACTGGATTTCCCGATCAATCCGGAGCGCGTGGCACCGGTGCTGCGCACGCTGATCTCGCCGACCAAGACGCGCGCGCGCATCTACGATCCGAACGGCAGCCTGCTGGTCGACAGCCGCAACCTCGAAAACGTGCTGCGCTACAACCTGCCGCCCCCCGCCGAGAAGCCCGGCATCGTCGAGCGCGGCATGGTCGCGGTGCGAACCTGGCTGAACCGCGGCGACCTGCCGCTCTACCGTGAGCTCGGGCCCGAGAATGGCAATGGCTACGCGGAGGTGGGCGATGCGCTCCAAGGCCAGAAGCGCTCGATGGTGCGGGTCAACGCCCGCGGCGAGGTGATCGTCTCGGTCGCGGTCCCCGTGCTGCGCTCGCGCGCAATCCACGGCGCTTTGATGCTGTCGACCCAGGGCGACGACATCGACCAGATGGTCACTGCCGAGCGCCTCGCCATCCTGAAGGTCGGCGGCGTTGCCGCAGCGGTCATGATCATGCTGTCGCTGCTGCTTGCCAGCACGATCGCAGGTCCGGTGCGCCGGCTCGCCGACAGCGCCGAGCGCGTCCGCCGCCGTATCAAGGCCCGCATCGAGATTCCCGATTTCACCCGCCGCCGCGACGAGATCGGCCACCTCTCGGGCGCGCTGCGGGACATGACCAGCGCGCTCTACAGCCGTATCGAGGCGATCGAGATGTTCGCCGCCGATGTCGCGCATGAACTGAAGAACCCGCTGACCTCGCTGCGCTCGGCGGTCGAGACGCTGCCGCTGGCGCGCAACGAGACCAGCCGCGCACGCCTGCTCGAGGTGATCGAGCACGACGTCAAGCGGCTCGACCGTCTGATCTCGGATATCTCCGACGCCAGCCGCCTCGATGCCGAATTGCAGCGTCAGGATGCGATCCCGGTTGACGTGCGCCGCCTGCTGACGACACTGGTGTCGGTCGCCAACGAAACCAAGCTCGGCCACGACGTCGCGGTCGAGACCCGCTTCGAGGGCCGCGGCCCGACCGACACGTTCTCCGTGACCGGCCACGATTCGCGGCTCGGACAAGTGGTCTCCAACCTGTTGTCCAACGCGCAATCCTTCTCGGAAGCCGGCAGCAAGGTGCGCCTCACCTGCCGCCGCGTGCGCGGAGAGATCGAGATCGTGATCGACGACGACGGGCCCGGCATCCGCGACGACGCGCTGGAGCGCATCTTCGAGCGCTTCTACACCGATCGTCCGCACCAGGGCTTTGGCCAGAACTCCGGCCTCGGATTGTCGATTTCCAAGCAGATCGTCGATGCCCATGGCGGGCGGATCTGGGCCGAGAACCGCGCCGGCCCGCTGGATGCCGAAGGCGCGCCGACCGTCGCCGGCGCGCGCTTCGTGGTGAGGCTGCCGGCGCTATGAGCGACGGCGGCCCCAGCGTGCACGCCTCCGCCGTCAAGGTCGGGACTTTTGCCGTGCTGATCCGCGGTCCCTCCGGCTCCGGCAAGTCGCGCCTTGCCTTCGATTTGATCATGGCGGGCCGGTCAGGCCTGATCGAAAGGGCCGTTCTGGTCGGAGACGACCGTGTCCATCTGGCGACAGTCGGCCATGAAATTGAAGTCCGCCCCGCTCCGGTCTTGGCTGGCCTGATCGAGATCCGGGGCTTGGGAATTCGCCGCTGCGACTTCGTGGAGCATGCGATCGTCGGCCTCGTGGTCGATCTGGACGCAGCCGATGCCGAGCGTCTGCCTGCGACAGAATCGCTGAAGGCCAGCATTTCTGGTGTCGAAATACCGCGCATCCCGGTCGAGCGCGGCTATTCGCCCCTCCCGCTGGTTGTCGCGGCCTTGACCACTACCAAGAGTTCATCTTCCGTTAACCTCTCAGGCGATTGTTTGAAGGGAAATGGTAACCATATGAACCCCACTATCGCGACCGAGTAGACCGGCGCAGCTTCCCTCATCCATCCGTCTAGGTTCAGGGAGATACGCAACATCCCCTCTTGCGCGGGGGCTCTGGATGGTCAAAGTGGCGCGTTCGTGCGGTGCACCAAAAGCGCCCGCGAGGAGTTTTCCGATGATTGGTCTAGTACTTGTGACCCACGGGCGCCTTGCCGACGAATTCAAGGCAGCGCTTGAGCATGTCATGGGCCCACAAAAGCAAATCGAAGCGATCACGATCGGTGCCGAAGATGATTCCGATCTCTGCCGAAGCGACATTATCGAGGCGGTTAACCGCGTCGATTCCGGCGACGGCGTTGCGATCCTCACCGACATGTTCGGCGGCACGCCGTCGAACCTCGCAATATCCTGCATGAGCCGGCCGAAGGTCGAAGTGCTCGCGGGCATCAACTTACCCATGCTGGTGAAGCTCGCCAAGGTGCGCGAGGAGCGCCCGCTGCCCGACGCGATCGCGATGGCCCAGGAAGCGGGCCGCAAATACGTCACCATCGCCAGCCGCGTGCTCGCCGGCAAATGAGCGACGACGCGCCGCAAGCCGCAGCGGGCGTGCCCGCAGGCGCGATCTCCAAGGAGCTCCTGATCATCAACAAGCGCGGCCTGCACGCCCGCGCCTCGGCGAAATTCGTCCAGGCGGTCGAGCGCTTCAACGCGCAAGTGTGGGTGACGCGCGGCGGCGAGACCGTCGGCGGCACCTCGATCATGGGCCTCATGATGCTTGCCGCGGGTCCCGGCACGACCATCACGGTCGCCGCGGCCGGCGATGAAGCCGAAGCGGCACTCGCGGCGATCACCGAACTCGTCGAGAGCAAGTTCAACGAGGAAGGGATTTGAGCCAAGCGCTCGACGCCGTAGGGTGGGCAAAGGCGCGACGCGCCGTGCCCACCATCTCTCTCATCGTGTGCTGACATTGGTGGGCACGCTTCGCTTTGCCACCCTACGATATCCCGATCACTTCGCCAGCGGGGCGATGTAGATATTCCAGCTCATCGCCGGGCCGGCCTTGCCGTGGGTGAAGCGGCGCGTCGTCATCACCATGCGCTCGGCATTCGGCGCGATCGCCGACACCCATTTCTCGAACGCGGGCAGGCGTTCGTCGGTCGGATCGAACACGCCGATGAAGCCGTAGGTCTTGACATCGTCGAGCGAGGTCAGCCCGGACGCCCAGGCTTCGTTCGGCGTGAACGGGCTGGGGTGATCGGGGCTGTAGAACACCATCGGCTGAATCGTCTCCATCGTCCCGGCAACGACCGCCCAGCGTGAGGCAAAGCGCGCGTGCCAGGCCTGCGTCAGCTCGCGCGCGAGCTCCGAACGCGCGCCATAGGTTGCGGTGTTGCCGGCATTGGCCGCCATCTCGCGCGCGGCGATCCACGGCGAGGCAGCGAGCGTGGCTGCGCTGAGCACGAGCCAGATCGCGGCGATGTTGAACAGCACAGAGCTCTGCACCCGCAATGCGGGGATCGCGACCAGCGCCAAGGGCACCAGGAAGAACAGCGAGATGCCCCAATCGGTCTTCATGTAGATGCTGAAGGCCAGCGCGCCGAGCGGCGGACCGAACGCCACGATGATCTGGATGATCCAGATGTTCAGCGCCTGCGAGAGGTTGACGCCCGGATTGACCCCGCGCGCCCAGGCCCGCGTGACGATGCGCGACGGCGCCCGCACCAGCAGCGTGAGCCACGGCGGCGCCAGCGCCATGGCGAGGGCGGCCAGCGCGACCGGCAGGGCCAGCAGCGCCAAATTATGCAAGACGTAACCCGCGACGAGCTGATGCACCTGGCTCGAGTCCTGGAGGCTGTAGGTGTCGCCGGCATAGGTCAGCGGCACGAAATGCGCATCCGCCAGCCAAACGAAGTGCGGGATCATCGCCACCGCCATCGTCGCGATCGCGACCCATGGCGCCGGCGACGACAGGAAGCGCAGCCGCTCGGGATGGATCAGCGCGGCAAGGCCGATGGCGCCGACCATGGTCAGCACCCAATATTTGGTCATCAGCGCCAGCGCGCCGGCAAGCCCGAGAAGGATTCCGGATTGCCAGCTCCGCTTCGCGAAGGCGTTGAGGTAAGCGAGCACGAGCAGCGGCAGCGTGACGAGCTGGAGCAGGTCCGGATTGTACTTGAAACCTTTGAAATTGAAGATCGGATAAAGAGCGATCATCACCATGACCAGGAACGCGCGCCGCGCGTCGACCACGCGCAAGGCAACCATCCAGCAGACCACCATGCCGATACTGACGGTCGCCATCGCAAGCGCATAGGTCGCCCAATCCGCCGCCGGAAACAGCTTGAACCAGAGGCCGGCGACCCAGCCCGACAGTGGCGGATGCTTGCCGTAACCCCACAGGAATTTTTGGCCCCAAGCATAAGCTTCTGCGACGTCCATGTGAACGTCCTGCGCCGCCTTGAGATTGATCAGGATGAAGGTCCAGAGCACTGCATGCAGGATGGCGAGCTGGATCACCAACCAGAGGCGGGCCTCGGGGCGGATCGCGCAGGCAACCAACCAGGCCCGGAAGCGGGCATAGCTCACCCGGGTCTTCGCGCGCGCTTTGGCAGAGGGGATCGAAGTCGTCGACATGAGCGGTTGCCTAGCGTGTTTTGGGCGATCGTGGAATCAGCTTGGCGTGAACAAAGGCCCTGAAAATACAGCAATATGGTTGCCGCACGGGGATGTGAGTGGTATCCCGCGCCCATGACGACCGTCCCCATTTCCAACATCCGCAATTTCTCCATCGTCGCCCATATCGACCATGGCAAATCGACGCTGGCCGACCGCCTGATCCAGATGACCGGCGGCCTGTCCGACCGCGAGATGGCGGGCAAGGAGCAGGTGCTCGATTCCATGGACATCGAGCGCGAGCGCGGCATCACCATCAAGGCGCAGACGGTGCGGCTCCAATACCGCGCCAAGGACGGCAAGGATTACATCTTCAACCTGATGGACACGCCCGGCCATGTCGACTTCGCCTACGAGGTCTCGCGGTCGCTGGCGGCCTGCGAGGGTTCCCTGCTGGTGGTCGACGCCAGCCAGGGCGTCGAAGCGCAGACGCTCGCCAACGTGTACCAAGCGCTCGACAACAACCACGAGATCGTCCCGGTCCTGAACAAGGTCGACCTTCCCGCCGCCGAGCCCGAGAAGATCAAGCAGCAGATCGAGGACGTCATCGGCATCGACGCCTCCGACGCGGTGATGATCTCGGCCAAGACCGGCTTAGGCGTCCCCGATGTGCTGGAAGCGATCGTCACCCGCCTGCCGCCGCCGAAGGGCGATCGCGAGGCGACCTTGAAGGCGCTGCTGGTCGACAGCTGGTATGACGTCTATCTCGGTGTCGTCGTGCTAATCCGCGTCGTCGACGGCGTCATGAAGAAGGGCAGCCGCGTGCGCATGATGGGCACCGGTGCTGCCTACGACGTCGAGCGCGTCGGCTTCTTCACGCCGAAGATGCAGCAGGTCGACGAGCTCGGTCCCGGCGAGATCGGCTTCATCACCGCCGCGATCAAGGAAGTGGCCGACACCCGCGTCGGCGATACCATTACCGACGATCGGAAGCCGGTGACGGAGATGCTGCCCGGCTTCAAGCCGGCGATCCCGGTGGTGTTCTGCGGCCTGTTCCCTGTCGATGCCGACGACTTCGAAACGCTGCGCGGCGCCATGGGCAAGCTGCGGCTGAACGATGCCAGCTTCTCCTTCGAGATGGAGACCTCGGCTGCACTCGGCTTCGGCTTCCGCTGCGGCTTCCTCGGGCTGCTGCACCTCGAGATCATCCAGGAGCGGCTGTCGCGCGAGTTCGATCTCAATTTGATCGCGACCGCGCCGAGCGTCATCTACAAGATGAAGCTCACCGACGGCCAGGAGATCGAGATCCACAATCCCGTCGACATGCCCGACGTGGTCAAGATCGCCGAGATCGACGAGCCCTGGATCGAGGCGACGATCCTCACGCCCGACGAATATCTCGGCAGCGTGCTGAAGCTGTGCCAGGACCGCCGCGGCGCGCAGAAGGAGCTCACCTATGTCGGCTCCCGCGCAATGGTGAAGTACGACCTGCCGCTCAACGAGGTCGTGTTCGATTTCTACGACCGCCTGAAGTCGGTCTCCAAGGGCTACGCCTCGTTCGACTATCATCTCACCGATTACAAGCCGGCCGACCTCGTCAAGATGCAGATCCTGGTCAATGCCGAGCCGGTCGACGCGCTCTCGATGCTGGTGCATCGCACCCGCGCGGAAGGGCGCGGCCGCGCCATGGTCGAGAAGATGAAGGAGCTGATCCCGCCGCACATGTTCCAGATCCCGATCCAGGCGGCGATCGGCGGCAAGGTGATCGCGCGCGAGACGGTGCGCGCCCTGCGTAAGGACGTCACCGCAAAATGCTACGGCGGCGACATCACGCGTAAGCGCAAGCTTCTTGAGAAGCAGAAGGAAGGCAAGAAGAAGATGCGGCAGTTCGGCAAGGTCGACATCCCGCAGGAAGCCTTCATTGCCGCGCTGAAGGTGGACAGCTGAGGCGGGGGCTTAGGCCTGTTTCAAGCGTGACGAGATTGGTCGGTCCGGGACGTTTGGGACCCGAAAAACAAAATATCGAAAAACAACCCCATGCACAGTAGCCGGGGTCTTGTTTGTATTGCGTTTTTCGATTTTACGAAATCCATTTGACCCGTCGGGCAAAACAGCGGCATGATGGCATCATCGCAACGGGCGTGAGGCCGGCGCCCATCAGCACGCAACATCTCGACCGCCGACCGATTAGCCTTCGATCTCGGGATCCGAACGCCACATCGGTGATGGCTTTCCGTCGGCTTCCGGGCCCCTGCGGGAATGCCGGCGAAACAATTCGCCGCGGTCGGCAAACTGCATCGGCAAAGACCCCGCGCACATCCTCGGACTTCCGAAAGGCATGGCGCAAGTTGACGGTTCGATCAATCAACTTCATCCCGCCTCTCTACGGTTGCCCTGGACGCTAACTGAGTGTCTCAGCGGGCGGTGCACACTGGCTCCTGCACGGTCTGCGGTAAGTCAGGTCGAATAGGAACAATTGGTGAACTCCGCCGTTCGTGGCGCGAGGAGACGTACCTGCAGAGGAAGGCCGTGATGCCACGCGGAGACAAACGCAGCTACATCGATAAGCAGAAGGGACAGGCCGAACACATCGAGGAAGGCTACGAATCCCGAGGTGTACCCGACACGGAAGCCGAACGGCAGGCCTGGGCGACCGTCAACAAAGAAACCGATGGCGGCAAGAAGAGCGGGTCCGGCAGAGGCACCGAAGCAGACACCTCGCCGTCACGCAAGGGCGGCAGACTTGGCGGAAAAGCGCCAGCCAGCCGACCGGCCGATGAACGTACCAGGTCAGCCAAGAAGGCTGCTCAAACTCGCAAACGCCGCGCGGCGTGAAGGAGGCACAATGTCGACATGCGAAACCTGCGGCAATGATTATGACAAGGCTTTTCAGGTGGTGATGAACGGCCAGGCGCACACGTTCGACAGCTTCGAGTGCGCAATTCATGCCTTGGCGCCAACGTGCAAGCATTGCGGAACGCGCATCGTGGGGCACGGCCTGGAAAAGAGCGGCACCTACTATTGCTGCGACCACTGCGCCCAGAAGGAAGGCGTGACCGACCTCCGCGATCGTGTGTAATGGACGACCGACGAGCCTGCGGTCTCCGCTGGCCATACCTTGCTTGAGACGATCTCAGTACGAGTTGCGCCATGGCGCCCGCACATAATCGCCTTGTTACGGTGTTCGGTGGAACGGGGTTTCTCGGCCGCCGCGTTGTTCAACACCTGCTCCGGGCACCTGAGTTTTTCGTTCGGATTGCATCAAGACATCCCGAACGGAGCAGACAGCTTTTTGGTCACGACGACCCACGCCTCCAATCCGTGAACGTCGATCTACGCGACGAGGGTTCGATAGCCGCTGCTGTTGATGGCGCATACGGCGCCACCAACACGGTCAGCCTCTATGTCGAACACGGACAGGAGACTTTTCATTCCGTACATGTGGAATCAGCCCGGCGACTGGCGGCCCAGGCACATCGAGCTGGCGTCAAGCGGCTCATCCACGTTTCCGGAATCGGCTCTGACGCCACTTCGCCGTCCCTCTATATTCGCAAGCGTGGCGAAGGCGAACTCGCGGTCCGCGCAGTATTTTCTCAGGCTACGCTGGTTCGCCCGGCGGTAATGTTCGGCCCGGATGACGCGTTTCTCACCGTCATCCTCAAGCTACTCCGCCGATATCCGATCTATCCGATGTTCGGCCGCGGGTTGACGAGATTGCAGCCGGCCTATGTTGACGATGTGGCCGACGCGATCACAAGAGCGCTTCTGAGAGCCGAAACAAGCGCAATCACATATGAATGCGCTGGTCCTCGCATCTACACATACGAAGAGCTTCTCAAAAAGGTTGCGCACGCAGCCGGCCGCAGCCCCATGCTCGTTCCAGTGCCGTTTGCTGCTTGGCATGCAGCGGGATGGATTTCGGAGCTGCTTCCAAGGCCACCCATCACCCGGAATCAGGTGGAGTTGATGCAGCTCGACAACATAGCGTCGGTGGGAATGCCAGGATTTTCCGAGCTTGGAATCCCGCCGCAATCAGTCGAACAAGTTGTACCAACAATGTTACGGGAAAGTATCGGGCGAACCAACTCTTGAACCTGATGCCATTTGATGATGGCAGCCAGGAGTATGGATCGCGGTCCACCGATGGCTTCTTCAACAACCTCAAAACCCAGCGCGATCAGTGCGCAATAACCAGGATCAGCACCGCGAGCACGACGGCCCGAGCAGCCCGGTCAGGAAGATTGCTCTCCTTGCCGATGTCCGGAGAATGATCTCTCCGCCCCTCGCTCGCTCCGTCGGATAAGGCTCCTTGTGAGGAGGAGGCGTCCGCGCTGGACCTTCACGAACCATCCTGAACAACGCATGCGTATGATTATTCCACTTTGCGGGTGATCGGAACCGGTAAACTCTCTCTTGGTTCCGGCCTTGGTTCCGGCGCGATTCAGTCCATGGAAAGGAACTCGTCACGTCCGTTCCCATTGGCTTTATGCACTGGGCATTCTTGATGGACGGGTCGCATGAGCGAATTTTCAGATCTTCGCGACCGTATGGTCGACGTTCAACTCGCGCGCCGTGGTATCCGTGATCGTCGCGTGTTGGAGGCTATGCGACAGGTCCCGCGGGAGCGGTTTGTGGAAGCCGGTTTTGAGGAATTTGCCTACGAGGACGGCGCACTGCCGATCGCAAACAACCAGACCATCTCGCAGCCCTACATTGTCGCGCTGATGACCGAGGCTGCCGAACTGAAGCCGACGGACAAGGTGCTCGAGGTCGGTACCGGCTCAGGCTATGCTGCCGCAATTGCTTCTCGGCTTGCTAAAACGGTTCACACGATCGAGCGACATGGCGCCCTGGCCAGAATCGCAGCGCAGCGGCTGATTGCGCTCGGATGTGCGAATTGCATTGTCCATACCGGCGACGGCACCCGCGGCCTGGCCGATGAGGCGCCATTCGACGCGATCCTGGTCGCTGCCGGCGGCCCCTCGGTGCCTGACGCGCTTAAGCGCCAGTTGGCCGTCGGCGGCCGCCTCGTCATTCCCGTCGGCAATTTCGGGCACAAACAATCGCTGCTCCGGATTACGCGCCGGAGCCAGACTGATTACGATGAGGAGACCTTCGGGGCCGTCCGCTTCGTGCCGTTGATCGGCGAGCAAGGATGGGCCGAGGATGGCACGCGCTCGGCCAGCAACCACATCCCCGGTCACACGCGGTTGCAATCGCTGACAGACATGATCCGTGCTACTATCGAATCGTTGCCTGCCTTCGATGATCCTGCATTCGGTGTGCTGTTCGATCGCTTCGGACAATCGCGCATCGTCTTGCTGGGCGAAGCCAGTCACGGTACGTCGGAGTTCTACCAAGCGCGCGCAGCGATTACGCGCCGGCTGATCGAAAAACACGGATTTACGATCGTCGCCGTCGAGGCGGATTGGCCCGACGCCGCAGCGATCGACAGGTACGTTCGCGGTCGAACGCACCGCGGAGCGTCAAGCCAGACCCCGTTCGAACGCTTTCCGACCTGGATGTGGCGAAACACGGATGTCGCCTCCTTCGTTGATGCGCAGTCGCAATGAACGAATGCCGGCGACCGATCGAGCCGGGTTCTTCGGGCTCGACATTTACAACATGCGCGACTCGATCGCGGCCGTTCTCACTTACCTCGACAAGATCGATCCTCAATCGGCAGCGGTGGCGCGCGAACGCTACGGCTGCCTGACGCCGTGGCAGCGCGAGCCTTCGACCTATGGCCGCGCCGTCCTGACCGAGCGCTACCGGAAATGCGAGGCGGAGGTGGTTCGGCAGTGCCAGGATATTCTGAAGAAGCAGCTCGACTATGCGGCGGACGATCCAGACAACTTCCTGGATGCCGCGCAGAACGCCCGCTTGATCGCGTCAGCGGAACGCTACTACCGGATCATGTATTACGGCGGCGCGGAGTCTTGGAATCTACGGGATACGCATATGTTCGAGACGCTAAGCCATGTACTTGACGCACATGGTCCCCAATCCAAGGCCGTGGTCTGGGCGCACAATTCCCATATCGGAAATGCGCGTTTTACCAGCATGGGCGCGGTCCGCAACGAGCTCAACATTGGTCAGCTCTGTCGGGAGAAATTCGGTGAAGCGGCGTCGCTGATCGGATTAAGCACACATACCGGCACGGTGGCAGCGGCCTCAGATTGGGACGCCGAGATGGAAGTGATGCAGGTTCGGCCGTCTCGACCAGACAGCTATGAGCGGCTGTTTCACGATGCCGGTGCGACGCGCGGCTTGATTGAATTCCGCCGCGAGGAGGCCCTTCGTCGTCGCTTGCTCGAACCGCGCCTGGAACGCTTTATCGGCGTGATCTATCGACCGGACACCGAACTGCAAAGCCATTATGCCGAGGCCTCACTGCCTCAACAGTTTAACGCGCTGGTGTGGTTTGACGAGACACATGCGGTGACACATTTGGGTCCCGAGCATCGTCGCAGCGCTGTCCCAGACACCTATCCGTTCGGACTCTGATTGCAGCGTGACCGGGCCAAGAACGTTAGGTGAAGGTGATGTGAAGCTTACACCGGCGTCCACTACTGCCATGCAGCCTTCATGGAAGGCTGGTCGTGAGGCGATAAGTGATGAACGCATTCTTGTCATTGAATGTCGCCAAGATCTTCGTGCAGGCCGGGCCACGATGCTCGCCGCTTGTGGCAGGGAGAGATGACGATACAGGGGCGGTTCCATTTCCGCTCAGGGTCAAAAGCGCCGACGGGGGCGGTTGGTTGCGATTTCGGATTGCCGCGAGAAAGCGGACTGTTGCGGAGCATGTCGCGAACTCGCATTCGCGCAAAATGGCGACGCCTGCTGAATAGCGGGTATCGGCTCATGCATCAGGAAAGCTGTGTTGACGCATAATCATCCGCCACGAGTCAATTAGCGGCATAAGAACAGCTCCCTCCGCCGCGTCACCGCACGTGTCGTTCGACTTCTGCGAAGGGGCTCAGGCCGACGTGAAAGGCATCGAGCCCGTCCCAGCTGGGCTACCGCTAGTACGGATTTTGAACTGGAAAGGTCCGGCCCTAGAGGATTACGGTTCTCCTATCTTCTCGGAGGAGGACCGCCATGAGCCTCAATCAAGATCACGATATCCAATCAGCGAGCCCGCGCAGTTCGATCGACGTTGCGCGGGAACTCGGGCCCGTGTTCCAACGACGGGCCGAGCAGGCGACGGACGAAGATTGCTTTGTAGCCGAAAACTATGAGGACTTGAAATCGTCGGGATTGGTCGAAGCCGGCGTCCCCACCGAGCTCGGGGGCCGTGGGGCGGAGGTCGATGAGCTGGCCGAGATGCTCCGTGTCCTGGCGTATCACTGCGGATCCACAGCGCTTGCATTCTCCATGCACACCCACCAGGTCGCCATCACCGCTTGGCGCTGGCGGCATCAGAAAGTGACGGCGGTGGAGAACCTACTGACACGTATCGCCCAGGAACGCATTTTCCTACTCTCAAGCGGCGGTTCGGATTGGGTCGGCGGCTCCGGCAAAGCCGAGAAGGTGGACGGCGGCTATAAGATCACCGCTCGAAAGGTTTTCTCCTCGGGCTCGCCAGCCGGGACTCTCATGATGACGGGCGCGGTGCTGCAACAGGAGTGTGAGCCGCCAATGGTGCTTCACTTTGGTGTGCCGATGAGCTCACCCCAGGTGAAGATCTTGGACACTTGGCGAGTTTTGGGTATGCGCTCGACCGGTTCGAATGACGTGATGATTGATGGCTACGTAGTGCCTGAAAGTGCCGTATCGGCGCGTCGCAAGGCTGGTGAGTGGGATCCCTTATTCCAGACGATCGCAACCATCGCACTGCCACTGATTTACTCGGTCTATGTGGGCGTTGCCGAGAGCGCACGGGATATTGCTCTCTTGCTCGCGCGGCGCAAAGAGCTCGATCATAACGTTATACAGCTGGCTGGCCGCATGGATACCGAGCTTGCTGGCGCACGGATGGCACGGCAAACCATGCTTGCAGCTGTGCGCCTGAATAAGCCGTCGGCCGAAACAGTGAACCAGGTGGTGATCGGCCGCCATCTCGTAGCGCGGCATGCAATCGCAGCGGTGGAGTTAGCAATGGAGCTCGCTGGCGGCGCGGGGTTCTATCGCGCGGCCGGTCTAGAACGGCGCTTCCGCGACATACAGGCCGCACGCTATCATCCCCTGCAGCCCGGCGCCCAAGCAAGATATACGGGTGCAATGGCTCTTGGGCTCCCAGTCGACGAAATTTACTGACGTCCCTACGCGGGACGAGCGCCTGGTGTCTCGGCCAGTGAGGGTCTGCGCGATGATCGCGGCCTCGCTCGATCACGACATTGCGCAGGAGATCTTCAATACGCCGCCCGGCCTGGGGCGCGATCGCGCATGAGGCGCGCGCGGTCGAGGGCAGTTATCGCGTCACGGCACGCTGGGATCTTGCCTTGGGCTCGTGGCAGGCGAGCAGCTCGGGTAGCGCGCGAAATTATTGAGGATCGCCTGCCAGCCGCCTTGCTGCTGCTCGACCGAGTGAGTCGCTTCGCTATCGAAGACGACGCGGACGACAGTGCCATTTGGGCCGGGCACGAACTCGACCTCGGCTGTTCGATCGCCGAACGCGTATTCGATCCGCTTGTGCTCGACGATCTTGGTGTAGGTGCCGGCGAAGTTGAAGCCCATGCCGCCGTCCTTGGCTTCCATCCGGGACGAGAAGGCGCCGCCTTCCCGCAGGTCACCGTCGCCCTGGTCGTATGCCAGTCGTCGGACGCCGCAGCGCTGAAGGCGAGCAAACGCGCCCTCATGGGGTTCAAAGCTGTCGGATCATCATTGCCCGAGCTGCTGAAGCACGGCGGACCACAATGCGAGCGGCTCCCTGAGGGCTGCCGGCTCGGATGGCTTTTGGCGAACGGCCGTGTGCACCATGACGAGCTTGGAGGCCGGATCGACCAGGATGACCTGACCGCGGATGCCGAGCAGGGCAAATCTGCGCTGCTCGCCAGGGAGCAGCCACACCTGATAGCCGTAGCCGAAATAGGGTGTGGCCACGCGCGGCGCGAGATGGCCATCGGCTGGTCTGACGGTCGTGGCATCCAGCAGCCACTGCCGGGGGATCAATTGGCGACCTTCCCAGGCGCCGTCATGTGCGAGCAACCGCGCCAGCCGCGCATAGTCGCGCAAGGTTGCGTTGAAGCAGCAAAAGGCAATCTCCTGTCCGCTCCCGTCGATCGCCCACGACGCATCCGCTTCGGCGCCGATGGGGTCCCAGATCCGGTCGTGGAGATAGTCGGCAACCGGCATGGCCGTGGCCGAGCGCAGGACCAGGCCGAGGATTTCGGTTTCTACGCTGGCATAGTGCCATCTGGTGCCCGGCGGTGCGGTTCGGGTGTTGAATTGCGCAACGATGGCCGCGGGATCTTTCGGCTCATCGACGAACAGGGCCCGTCCAAGCCGGGCGATGTCGTCGTTCCCATCATAGACTTCCGAGAACTGGACGCCCGAAGACATGGTCAACAAGGCGCGTATCGATGTGTTTCCATATTCCGTGCCTGCAAGGCCGGGAACGTAGGTCGAGACGAGGTCGTCGATCGATTTGATTCGTCCCTCCGAGACCGCGATCCCGACCAGCATAGCCACCAGCGTCTTGGCCATGGACTGCGAGACAAAGCGGTCGTGGTCGGTCCGCGCATATTGATAGTGCTCGTACAGGATGGTGTCGTCCCTGGCGATCAGGAGTCCCGTCACCGGGTTGCGCTTGAGGTAGTCCGCGATGCTCAGACGTTCGGCGCCAAAACTGTAGGCGATCGACGGCTCCGGCGCGCGTTTGAATTGCCAGGGCGCCGTGGCGCGAACGACCGCGCGCGAGGGATAGATCTCGCCGAAATGGCTGTAGACCCCGACGAGCTTGTCGAGCTGAGGGACGCCTCCCCGCGTGCCGACCGGATAGCCGTCAGCCGCGCCGTAAAGATCGGCATCGGGACCGCTGTCTGAAAAGACCGGCCCCGGCTCGGCGGTTCGAATGTCCTCTGCGCATGCTGAAGGTGCCCAGACTGCGGCGGCGAAAATGACGGGCAAGGCAAGCCTGCGGCGCCCACGCGGCCTGCACAGCGCTCCCCATTTCATTGGATTTGCCTCCTCGCACGTTGATGTGTGTGCGCTTGTGAGAACAACATCGCAGGCCGGTGACGTGAGATATGATATCATTGCGGGCGGGCCGTGTCGCCCGCGGTGGCAACCCGCCTTGCTCTCGCCCGGCAGATAGGCCACCATCCCCTGCGCGCACCATCAACAAAATCAAAAGCGCTAAGGAAACGCATGAGCAAGCCGTCAAGCTTCGACTATGGCTGGGTCGTTGTCGCCGCGGGTGCGCTGATGACCTGTGTCGGATTCGGCACGATGCTGTCGCTGGCGGTGTTTTTGCAGCCGATCTCGCAAGCGATGGGCTGGTCGCGCGCCGGCGTGTCGGCGGCCGCGACGCTGGATTTTCTCTGCATGGGGGTGGCCGCGTTCCTCTGGGGCACGCTGTCGGACCGGTTCGGCACCCGCATCGTGGTGCTTGCCGGAAGCCTGCTGCTGGGGCTCGGCCTCGTGAGCGCGAGTCAGGCAGCAAGCCTGTGGCAATTCCAGCTTTGCTTCGGCGTACTGATCGGCATTGCCGCCGGCAGCTTCTACGCGCCGATGATGGCGCTCGCGAGCGCCTGGATCGAGAAGAACCGCAGCCTCGCGGTGGCGCTGGTCTCAGCCGGCATGGGCGTCTCGCCAGTGACAATCGCGCCGACCGCGAGCTGGCTGATCGCGGCCTATGACTGGCGCACCGCGATGCTGGTGATCGGCATCGCCGCCTGGGCGCTGCTGATCCCCGCCTGCTTCCTGGTGCGTCCGGCACCCGCAGTGGCGGCCCCTGCAACGGCGGACGCGGCGCCGGAGGTCGAGCTGACCGCGGCGCAGGCGCTGCGCACCCCGCAGTTCGTCGCGCTCGCCGCTGCCCATTTCGCCTGTTGCGCCGCGCATTCCGGTCCGATCTTCCACATGGTGTCCTATGCGATGGTCTGCGGTATCGCCCCGCTGACGGCCGTGACGGTCTACAGCGTGGCCGGCGTCTCAGGCCTCGGCGGCCGCCTGCTGCTGGGCGCGCTGGCCGATCGCAGCGGCGCAAAGCCCGTGCTGGTCGGCGGGCTGCTCGTGCAAGCCATGTGCATCGCGACCTATCTCGCGGTGGCGCAGCTCGGCGAGTTCTACGCGCTCTCGGTCGTGTTCGGCCTCGCCTATGGCGGCGTGATGCCGCTCTATGCGGTGCTGGTCCGCGAATTCTTTGGCGCACGCATCATGGGCACGGTGTTCGGCGCGGTGTCGGGCTTTGCCAGCCTCGGCATGGCACTGGGGCCATGGGCCGGCGGGCTCGTGTTCGACAATTTCCAGCGCTACACGTGGCTGCACGCCGGCTCGTTTACGATCGGGCTCGCAGCGGTCGCGGTGGCACTGAGCTTTCCGACCAGACGCCGGCCATCGCTCGACTTTGGCCGCGCTGCGGCCTGACGAGGTCGCGCATGAACAGATCGCAGGCCTTCGATCTCGTCGAACGTGCCCGGGCGATCGCGCCGCTCATCGCGCGTGAAGCCGACGAGATCGAGCAGTCGCGGCGGCTGACGCCTGCCGTGGTCGCCGCACTGATCGAGAACGGGCTCTACCGCGCGCTGCTGCCGCAAAGCCTCGGCGGCACTGAAGCCCCGATTGATATCTTCATGCAAATGCTGGAGGAGATCGCGACGGCGGACGCCTCGACCGCCTGGTGTCTCGGCCAGTGCGGCGTCTGCGCGATGATCGCCGCCTGGCTCGATCATGATACTGCGCAGGAGATCTTCAATACGCCGCCCGGCATCCTTGCCTGGGGCGCGATCGGGCATGAGGCGCGCATCGTGGACGGCGGCTATCGCGTCACGGCGCGCTGGGACTTTGCCTCCGGCTCGCGGCAGGCGAGCTGGCTGGGGGCGCATGTCCGTATCGTTAATGCCGACGGCACGCCGCGGAAAAATGCCGATAGCTCGCCGGAGGTGCGCACCATTCTGTTTCCGGTCGCGAGCGCCGTGCTGCACGACGTCTGGCAGGCGATCGGGCTCGCCGGCACCGGCACCGACTCCTACGAGGTCACCGATCTCTTCATCCCCGAGCGTTTCACGGCGTTCCGCGACGTGCCGTCCGCGCTGCGCGAACAGAGTCCTCTCTACAGAATCGGCACCGGCTCGACCTTCAGCCTCGGCTTTGCGGCAGTCTCGCTCGGCGTGGCGCGCGCCACGCTGGATGCGGCCATCGCGTTGGCGCGTGGAAAACACCAGTCACTCGCGGTCAGCGCCATGCGCGATAACGGGGCGGTCCAGGGACTGATCGGCCGCACCGAGGGCGATCTTCGCGCCGCCCGCGCCTATCTCTACGCCACCGCGCACGCGATGTGGCGCGATCTCAGCGCGACCGGCGAATTCAGTCCGACGCATCGCAGCGCGGTTCGCCTCGCCGCGACCTGGACCATCCACCAATCGGCGAAGGTGGTCGACGCCGCCTATCACATGGCCGGTGCGACGGCCGTGTTCCGCAGCAATCCGTTTGAGCGACGGTTTCGCGACATGCATGCCATCGCGCAGCAGATCCAGGCGCGCGATACGCATTATGAGGATGTCGGAAAGGCGATTCTGGCGGGGCATTGATAGCCCTCGTCGGCCGCATCAATGCCGCGCTGTGCGGCGAGGAGGCTGATGATCTCCGCATTCGGCCTTGCCTTGCTGAACAGAAAGCCCTGACCCTCATCGCAGCCCTCGGTGCGGAGACAGCAGAGCTCGGCTTCGGTCTCGACGCCTTCGGCGGTGATGGCGACCCCGAGACCTTGCCGAGGCTGACCATGGAGCGGATGATCGCTGGCGCTTCGTACTGTCCAATCCCTAAGCTGGCTTCCTCTAATCGTGACGATCCGCCATCTCGCTGCGATCCGCCAATTCCGCGCGAGCGCTGTCGGTCGCTGCCCACCACTCACCCAGCGCATCTATCAGCGGCACGAGTGCGTGGCCGGACGGGGTCAGATCATATTCGACGCGCAACGGATATCCCTCGAACTCCGCGCGCTGGACAATGCCGGCGTCCTCAAGCTTGCGAAGCTCCAGGGCCAGCATCTTGTGCGAGATGGTAGGGTTGTCCCGGCGCAGATCGCTGAATCGCTTGGTGCCCTCCTTCAGATAATAAATCAGAAGCGTGGGCCAGCGGCCGCTGAGCACCTGCATCACTTCCTCGATGGGACAGCGGGAAACGAGATCTTTCATTGAGGGCTCGTGGTTACCAAAAAGTGCGTAATTTACTCGGCGGCACGGCCGAGTAGGGTCTGACTGCGCTGCGCAGCGTGATCATCAGAAGTCACGGAGAACAAGGCTATGGAATCGATCTTATTGTACGGCTTCCCGTTGGGAAGCTCTATGGGGCTCGTCGCCGCGCTCGAATGGCTAGGGAAGCCCTATCGGCTGTGTCGCGTCGATATGCTCGAAGAGATGCGCGTGCCATCCTACGCCCGCATAAACGCGCGACACGAGACACCGGTATTGATCACCGCGGAGGGACACGTGCTGACGGAGACCATGGCGATTGCCGCCTGGCTCGAGGCCCGAGACCCGGAGCGGCGCATCAGCTTCGACCCGCTCTCGCGTGAGGCCGACCGGATGCACCAGTTGATGGCATTCCTAAATACCGGCTTCACGGCTGCATTCAGCCCGTTGTGGTTTGCGATGGAAATGAAGTCGCCCGACCCGGCGATGCAGTCGGCGTTGCGGACCTGGGGGCGCGAGCGAGTGATTGAGCGCCACGACAAGCTCGAGCAGATGATTGAGGGAAGCACCTTCCTGGTCGGCGACCGCCCGACCTTGGCCGATGCCGCGTTCATCGGCGTAGCCCGCTGGCTCGAATTTCATAAAGTTGCCGACAAGGAACGGTGGCCGAAGATGGCGACTCTGCGCCAGCGGCTGGAAGCCGATCCCGCCGTCATTTATGCGTCCGATCTGGAGAAAGGGGGGACCAACCGTGGAAACGGGGCGCGCGCGGGCGACGTTGAACTCGCGAAGGTCATCGAGCGGTTCGGAAGATAGAATGCCGCGCCGAAGGTCGTCGCGGCGGCATCCGAAGACACAGGTTACGGCGGGCTGAAAGTCTAATTCTTGGCCCTTGAGACGGCGTTGGGCTATAAAGTCCCGGCATGAGTCCCCGCCGTCTCACCCTCCTCCTGCTTCTGGCTGCGCTTCTGATCGCCGGCGCCGCGCTGGCCCAGGACAAGGGCAGCGTCACCCCGAAGCCGCTGCCGCCGCTCGCCAATCCGAACGATCCCACGCTCGCTGCCAAGGAGCTGTTCGCGCGAAAGCTGCTGCCGTCGAAAGGATCGGCGCATGTCTTCGGCTCTTACACCAAGGGCTGCATCGGTGGCGCCATGCAGATGCCGCTCAACGGCGACAATTGGCAGGTGATGCGACTGTCGCGCAACCGCAATTACGGCCATCCCGACATGATCGCCCTGATCAAGCGGCTCGCGGCCAAGGCGCACAAGGACGCCGGCTGGCCTGGCATTTTGGTCGGCGACATCGCCCAGCCGCGTGGCGGGCCGGCGCTGTCGGGCCATGCCAGCCACCAGATCGGTCTCGATGCCGACATCTGGCTGACGCCGATGCCGGAACGCCGGCTCTCGCGCGAGGAGCGCGAGGAGATGTCGGCGGTGATGATGGTGCGTCCCGACCGACTCGATATCGATCCGAACGTGTTCACACCTGGCCATGTGTTGGTGCTGCGCGACGCGGCGCGGGAGCCGGCGGTGCAGCGCATCTTTGTCAACGCCGCGATCAAGAAGGCGTTGTGCCGCGAGGCCAAAGGTGACCGCGCCTGGCTGTCGAAGATCCGCCCCTGGTGGGGCCACGACTATCACTTCCACATCCGCATGCATTGCCCGGCGGGCGCTGGGGAATGCGAGGGTCAGCCGTCGCAATCCGAGGACGAAGGCTGCAAGCCTTCCGATCTTGCCTACTGGTTCTCGGATGCGGTGCTGCACCCAAAACCGCCGCCGGAGCCACCGAAACCGAAGCCGCCGATGACGCTGGCCGAGATGCCGGCCGCGTGCAAGGCGGTGCTGCACGCGGCGGATGCGAAGCCGTGACAGGTGCGCGGTAAAAACTCCGTCAGCGGCTGGTCCATGACCTCACGAATGCGCTATGGTGCGGCGTCGCGCTGCCGTAAGCGTGCGACCCCCCGGGACGCGCATCCCGCTCCAGCCCATCCCATCCGCACGCGCGGCGCTATCGCCGTGCGCCAGCCACCGCGAGAACTCCATGCGCATCGGTGCACGCAATCAGATCAAGGGCAATGTCGTCGAGGTCACAAAGGGCGTCACGACCTCGCACATCCGCGTCGACATCGGCAACGGCACGATCGTGACGTCCTCGATCACCAACGAAGCCGTCGACGACCTCGGCATAAGGGCAGGCGGCAAGGTCACCGTGGTGATCAAGGCCTCCGACGTCATGATTGCCGTGGATTGACCATGAAATCGTCCTTCCTCGTGGCCCTGCTGCTGCTCGGCACGGCCCCCGTTCTTGCCGCCGAGGAGCCCAGCGGCTGCGACAAGTTCAAATGGCCGATCGAGCGCGACCGCACGGCGCTCACCGCGCCGGACCGTGCGAAATTCGCATCGGGCAGCGAACAGGCGGCAGTGCCGTCATCCGCCATCACGCTGGGGCTGGTCGCGCCCGCGGACGCAGAATTGCCGATGCCGCCTGAGCGCGCGCCCAAGGACGGCACCTTCGCGGGCTTCACCAGCGTCAAGGCGCCGAAGGCCGGGCTCTACTCGATCAGCCTCTCGGCCGGGGCTTGGGTTGACGTGGTCCAGGACGGGCATGTCCTCAAGCCCGTGGTCTTTAGCGGCGCGACCGATTGCGACGGCATCCGCAAGACCATGAAATATCGGCTGTCGGCGCAGCCCTTCGTGCTCCAGGTCAGCGGCGCCAAGGACAATTCGGTCTCGATCGCGATCCTGCCGGCGGCGCCCCTGGTTAGACAAACGGTCGCCTTTGACCTAAGACGTGTGCCTGCTATCTTTGAGCAGCGATATCCCTGCCGGCCGTAAGCCGCCGCGGGGCTCCGTGGAACAGCGGGTCCGCCCGTCGCATCAGACCCACCCAACGCCAAATTTGCGCGCGTCACCGCGCGCGAGCTCGCACGGAGCGTTATCCATGTTTCGTATTGCCGCACTTGTCACCGCCTTCGGCATCCTCGCGGGCGCGAGCCTGTCGCCCGCTAGTGCCGAGGACAAGACCATCACCGTGTTCGCGGCCGCCTCGATGAAGAACGCACTCGACGAGATCGACGCGGCCTACACCGCCAAGACCGGCGTCAAGTTCAGTGTCAGCTATGCTGCGAGCTCGGTGCTCGCGAGGCAGATCGAGCAGGGCGCGCCGGCCGACGTGTTCGTCTCCGCTGACACCGACTGGATGGACTACGCCATCGCCAAGAAAGCCGTCAACGAATCCACCCGGGTCAACCTGCTCGGCAACAGCATCGTGCTGATCGCGCCGAAGGACTCCAAGATCGACAACGTCACGATCGCGCAAGGCCTCGACC
This sequence comes from Bradyrhizobium sp. 137, assembly GCF_023074095.1. NCBI lineage: Bacteria > Pseudomonadati > Pseudomonadota > Alphaproteobacteria > Hyphomicrobiales > Nitrobacteraceae > Bradyrhizobium > Bradyrhizobium sp. 137. Next base: position 22,163 of record NZ_JADPKU010000021.1, on the reverse strand, counting down.
TCGCCAGGCTCGCCGGCGACGGCAGGATCGCGACCGGCGACGTGAAATCCGTGCCGGTCGGCAAATACGCCAAGGCTGCGCTCGAGAAGCTGGGCGCCTGGCGGGCCGCCGAGCCGAAATTCGCCATGGCCGAGAGCGTGCGCGCCGCGCTGACGCTGGTGGCGCGCGGCGAGGCCGTGCTCGGCATCGTCTATGCGACCGACGCCAAGGTCGAGCCGGACGTGAAGATCGTCGGCACCTTCCCGGCCGATTCGCATCCCGCGATCATCTATCCCGTCGCCGCGACCACGACCGCGAAGGGCGAGACCAGCGACTATCTTGCCTTCCTGCGCTCGACGGTCGCCAAGACCATTCTGGAGAAATACGGCTTCAAGTTCCTTATCAGCCCCACCACATGATATCTCCGGCTTGATGTCCGAGATTTCACCCGCGGAATGGACGGCGATCCTGCTTTCGCTCAAGGTCGCCGTCATCGCAACGCTGGTGGCGACGCCGTTCGGCATCGCGCTGGCATGGCTGCTCGCGCGGCGCGATTTCTGGGGCAAGTCGCTGCTCGACGCACTCGTGCATCTGCCGCTGGTGCTGCCGCCTGTGGTCACCGGCTATCTGCTGCTGCTTAGCTTCGGCCGCCGCGGCCTCCTCGGCGGTTTTCTCGCCGACAATCTCGGCATCGTCTTCGCTTTCCGCTGGACCGGCGCTGCGCTCGCCTGCGGCGTGATGTCGTTTCCGCTTCTCGTGCGGCCGATGCGGCTGTCGATCGAGGCGATCGACCGCCGGCTCGAGCAGGCCGCCGAGACGCTTGGGGCGGCGCCGTGGAAGGTGTTCTTCACGGTGACGCTGCCGCTCGCGCTGCCCGGCGTGCTCGCCGGCATGGTGCTCGGATTTGCCAAGGCGATCGGCGAGTTCGGTGCCACCATCACCTTCGTCTCCAACATTCCCGGTGAGACCCAGACGATCTCGTCCGCGATCTATTCGCTGATCCAGACGCCCGACGGCGACGCCGCGGCGGGACGCCTCGTCATCGTCTCGATCGTGCTCGCGCTCGGCGCTCTGATCGCGGCCGAGTGGTTCGCCCGCCGCGCCACCGCGCGGCTGCACGGGAATTGACCATGCTGCGTGTCGATGTCGAAAAACAGCTCGGCGAATTCTCGCTGCACGCGTCCTTCACCAGCGAAGGCCGCGTCATCGGGCTGTTCGGCGCCTCGGGCGCCGGCAAGACATCGCTGGTCAATATGATTGCAGGCCTGTTGCGGCCCGACCGCGGCAGCATCGTGATCGACGGCGAAACCGTCGAGGACACCGCGGCCGGCATCCATGTGCCGACTTGGCGCCGCCGCGTCGGCTACGTCTTCCAGGATGCGCGGCTGTTTCCGCATCTCAATGTCGCGCAGAATCTCGACTATGGACGGCAGATGAACCGCCTCCCACCCGATCCGGCCCAGCACAAGCGCATCGTCGACCTGCTCGATATCGGCACCCTGCTCGGCCGCCGCCCCGGAAAGCTCTCCGGCGGCGAGCGCCAGCGCGTCGCGCTCGGCCGCGCGCTGCTGTCGAAGCCACGCCTCCTGCTGCTCGACGAGCCGCTCGGCGCGCTCGACGAAGGCCGCAAGCTCGAGATCCTGCCTTATCTGATGCGGCTCCGCGATGAAGCCAACGTGCCGATGGTCTATGTCAGCCACGACGCCGCCGAGCTGCGCCAGCTCGCCACGCAGATCGTGATGCTGAAGCAGGGCCGCGTGACGTCGTTCGGCGGGGTGAAGGTGCTGACATAAAGACGCAGCCGGAAATCCGGCTGCGCGGCCGTATCATTCAGACCTACCAGCCCCGCTCGACGTTGCGCACCTCACCCGTCCTCGCGTCAACATAGACTTCCATCCAGCGGCCTGCACGATCCCGCCCATCAACCTCCCATTCGTCGCCGAGGAAATTGGTGTGCGAGACCGTCACGACGCCAAGATCTGTCGCGACGTCGAGCGCGACCTGCATCGAGATCTGATCGCCGGTATCGTAGGCCATCGCCGGTGCGGCAGCGCCGAGCGCGAGGGCTGTTGCGATCGGAAGGATGAACTTTCGCATTGGCATACTCCTGTCGGTCCAAGCTGTTACGCGGCTTAGAACGAGCGGCATGGCAGAGTGTTCCGGGTTTCGACGTCACGAAACCGCGCAAATCTTCGCCGGTTGCGGCGATTTGGTGGCGGTTCCTCATCGTGATTGTCCTGGGAAAAGCCAGGACGACACCCAAATCAGACCCCCGCCACCGACGCCCAGACGTCAGCGAGCTTGCGCCTTAGCGCCTGCGCGCGCGTCAGCGGTGTCGGGGTCTCGTCCTCTTCCGGCAGGCGCAGGCCAACGACGTTGACGCGGCCGCCGGAGATCGAGCGCGCGACCAGCACAATCGTATCCAGCGCAAGCTCGGCGCCCTCTTTTGGCGCGTGATCGAGATGAACGTCGAAATAATCAGCCAGCGTCAGCTTACTTTCCTCCTTGTCGACCTTCACGCCGTAGATCTCGGCGAGCTCGGCGAGCGTGTGCTCGCCCGAGACCATGAAGTCGCCGAGCAGATGCGGATCGGGCGCCGAGCTCGGCTGCATGTCGACGAAGAAGCGGTCGAGTGCCTCCGCCTTTTCCGGCGGCGCCAGCAGGTAGATGTAATCGCCGGGCGCGATTGGATCGGCCTCCACCGGCGTCAGGATGTTCTCGTTGCGGATGACGAGCGTCGGCTTGGACCAGGATGGAATCAGTCCGCGGCGAAAATACAAGCTCTTCGGCCGCACCGGATAGCCGACCAGCTGCTGCTCGAGCTGGCCCGGCAGATCCAACTCGACGCGGCGCGGCCCGCGCTCGGCGCGCGGCAGCGCCACGTGCAGCTTGCGCGCGGCGGGCGCCAGCGTCCAGCCTTGCAGCAGCAGCGAGATGATGACGACGACGAAAGCGACGTCGAAGTAGAGATACGCCTTGGACAGGCCGACCAGCATCGGGATCGAGGCCAGGAAGATCGCGACCGCGCCGCGCAGGCCGGTCCAGGCGATGAAGACCTTCTCGCGCCAGTTGAACCGGAACGGCGCAAGGCACGCGAACACGGCGAGCGGCCGCGCGACCAGCATCAAGACGAGCGCGACGCCGACGGCGGGCAGCACGCTGGCCCCAAGCCGGCTCGGCGAGACCAAGAGGCCGAGCAGCACGAACATCACGATCTGCGCCAGCCAGGTCGCGGCATCCAGGAAGGCCACCACCGAATTATGCGCGCGCGTCGGCCGGTTGCCGATAATGATTCCGGCGAGATAGACCGCAAGAAAACCGGAAGCGTGCATGATCTGCGAGCCGCCGAAGATGACGAGCGCGCCGGTCGTCACGAACGGCGCATGCAGGCCCTGCGGCAGCGCCACCTGGTTGAGCGCGATGACGACCAGGCGTCCACCGATCACGCCGACGACGGCACCCAGCACCGCCTCCTGGACGAACTCCATCAGCACATGGCCGGGCGAGCTCGAGCCGAGCGAGATGTACTCGACCAGCATGAGCGTGAGGAAGATCGCAAACGGATCGTTGGTGCCGGATTCCGCCTCCAGTGTCGCACCGACGCGCGGGCGCAGGCGCAGGCCCTGGGTGTGCACCAGCAGAAAAACCGCGGCGGCGTCGGTCGAGGCGACCACAGCGCCGACCAGCAACGATTCCGACCAGTTGAGATCGAGCGCGTATTTCGCGAATGGCGCGGTGATCAGCGCCGTCAGCAGCACGCCGATGGTCGCCAGCACCACGGAGGGCGCGAGCACGGTGCGGATGCTGGCAAAGCGCGTCCGCAGGCCGCCGTCGAACAGGATCAGGGCGAGCGCCACCGAGCCGACCAAATAGGTGGTGCGGACGTCATCGAACTGGAGCTGCCCGGGCCCGGAATCGCCGGCGAGCATGCCGATCGCAAGGAAGACAAGCAGCAATGGCGCGCCAAAGCGCAGCGCGAGCAGGCTCGAGAGGATGCCGGCCATGACGAGAACAGCGCCGAGCAATATGGCGAGGCTGACGGAGTCGAGGGAGGCCATCCACCTTCCGGGTGAAAATCGCTGGATTTGCATCCTTATCGTCGGCGGACTCGCGCGCCAACCCATTTTCTCCCGCTCGCGGCAATCTGCCCGCATTTTGCGGCCTTAACGCGCATCACTTCGCGGTGTATCGATGGTCCGGCCGTGCCCTTTGTGGGATTCTGCGGCGCCCTCGAATCAAAATTCTCCGGCCTGCTTCCCGACGAGACCGACCCGATGGACATGGACCTCAAGGACTTCATGGAGTTCGTGCAGACGACCGCGCGCAGCGTCGGGGCGGAAATCTCCTCACCCTGGTTCTACCTGCAATTCGGTCTCATCCTGGCGGCCGCCGGCCTCGCCTATGCCGCGGAGGCCGCCATTCGCAGCCGCCTCGACATGACGTCGCTGGCGATGCGCTGGCCGCTGCCGCTCCGGCACTTCGTCCGGGTGATGGTCGCGAGCGCCTCGACCGCGGTTTTCACCCTGCTCGTGATCATTTCGCGCGTGGTGATGTACCACGCGACCTGGCCGAGCCGCAGCTATCTGTTGATGGTCGCGGCCAAGCTCGGACTGGCCTGGCTGGTGATCCGGCTCCTCACCTCGGTGCTGCGCAACGCCTTCATCGTCAAGCTGGTGTCGATCACGGCGTGGTTCATCGCCGCGCTCTCCATTCTCGGCCAGCTCGATGCGACGGTCGAGCTGCTCGATTCCTTCGCAATCGTGCTCGGCGGCCTGCGCCTGACCCCGCTCTTGGCGCTCAAGGCCGGCGCGCTGCTGCTGATCGCGCTCTGGCTGACCAACATCGCGAGCAATTTCGCCGAGAGCCGGATCAATGCGACCACCGATTTGACGCCGTCGGTGCAGGTGCTGCTGGTTAAGATCATCCGCATCGGGCTGCTCGCGGTCGCGATCGTAATCGCGCTCGGGGCGGTCGGGATCGATCTGTCGGCGCTCGCGGTATTCTCCGGCGCGGTCGGTGTCGGCATCGGTATCGGCCTGCAGAAGATCGTGGCCAATTTCATTTCCGGCATCATCCTGCTCGCCGACAAGTCGGTGAAGCCCGGCGACCTCGTCACCATCGGCGACAATACCGGGCGGATCAGCGCGATGAAGACGCGCTATATTTCCGTCGCGGCCGGCGACGGGCGCGAATTCCTGGTGCCGAACGAGGATCTGGTGACGCAGAAGGTCGTGAACTGGACCTACACCGACAAGAACACGCTGGTGAAGATCGCCTTCGGCACCAATTACGACGCCGACCCGCGCCTCGTCTGCAAGCTCGCCGCCGAGACCGCCGCCGCCCATCCGCGCGCGCAGAAGGGCAAGCCGCCGAACAGCATTTTGACCGAGTTCGCCGAGGCCGGCATGAAGTTCTCGCTGACGTTCTGGATCGCGGACCCCGACGGCATGGATAACGTCAAGAGCGACGTGATGCTGGCGCTGTGGGACGCCTTCAAGCGCGAGGGCATCCGGGTTCCCTACCCCGTCCGCGAAATCCGCGTGCGCGGCGCCCTGCCGGTCGAAACGGCCGTAGAAGTCCCGAATTAGGCCCGCTTTCGGGTGCAAACATCACGCTTGGCTTGCATGAAGGCCCGCAATCATTAGATTGGAGCCTGAAATCAAGCTTTTCCGCCGACATCGAGCCCCTTTGGAAGATCGCGCCCGCATGAGTTACGTCGAAGCCACCGAGACCTCCCTGCGCAAGACCGGACAGATCAAGCTGCATGGGCCGAGCGCCTTTGCCGGCATGCGCAAGGCGGGGGCGCTGGTGGCCAAGTGCCTCGACGAGCTCACCGATATCGTCGGGCCCGGCGTGCCGACCTCGCGCATCGACGAATTCGTCCGCGACTTCGCCTTCAGCCACAACGCCTATCCGGCGACGCTGATGTACCGCGGCTACCGTTACTCGACCTGCACCTCGCTCAACCACGTGGTCTGCCATGGCATGCCCGGCGACCGCCCGCTGAAGGAAGGCGACATCGTCAACATCGACGTCACCTTCATCGTCGACGGCTGGTACGGCGATTCCAGCCGGATGTATGCGGTCGGCCCGATCGCGCGCAAAGCCGAGCGGCTGATCGAAGTCACCTATGAAGCGATGATGCGCGGCATCGCCGCGGTGAAGCCCGGCGCCACCACCGGCGACATCGGCCACGCCATCCAGAGTTTCGTCGAGCCGCAGGGCATGAGCGTGGTGCGCGATTTCTGCGGGCACGGCCTCGGGCGCATGTTCCACGACGAGCCGAACATCATCCATATCGGCCGGCCCGGCGAGGGCGTCCAGCTCAAGCCCGGCATGTTCTTCACCATCGAGCCGATGATCAATCTCGGCAAGCCGCATGTCAAAATTCTCTCCGACGGCTGGACCGCTGTGACCCGCGACCGCTCGCTGTCGGCACAGTTCGAGCACTCGGTCGGCGTGACGGCGACGGGCGTCGAGATCTTCACGCTGTCGGAGCGGCACGGCGAGAAGCAGATCGGCTGATGCTTTGGGCCGCCGGCCTACAATGAACGGCGTTTGCCATCGCAATTGACGGTTGCAAAACTGCGGTTCCCCGGCAATGCTGGCAGCCGATGCCCACCAAGCCGGACCACGACAAGAGCAAACCTGAGGACGCGCCGCACTATCACGGCCATCGCGAGCGGCTGCGCGAGCGCTTCTACAGCGCGGGCGCGGATGCGCTCAGCGACTACGAGCTGCTGGAGATGGCGCTGTTTGCCGCGCTGCCGCGGCGCGACACCAAGCCACTCGCAAAGACCTTGATCAAGACTTTCGGCTCGTTCGCCGAGGTCGTGCATGCGCCGGTGGCGCGCCTGCGTGAGGTCGAGGGCATCGGCGAATCCGCGATCAACCAGCTCAAGCTGGTCGCAGCAGCAGCGCATCGCGTCGCCAAAGGCGACGTCAACAGCCGCAACGCGCTGTCCTCCTGGAACGAGGTGATCGACTATTGCCGCACCAGCATGGCGTTCGCCGACAAGGAGCAATTCCGCCTGCTCTTCCTCGACAAGCGCAACCAGCTCATCGCCGACGAGGTGCAGCAGACCGGCACCGTCGACCACACCCCGGTCTATCCACGCGAGGTGATCAAGCGCGCGCTCGAACTCTCCGCGACCGCGCTGATCCTGGTGCACAACCATCCCTCAGGCGATCCCTCGCCCTCGCAGGCCGACATCCAGATGACCAAGGCGATCATCGACATCGCAAAGCCGCTCGGGATTTCCGTGCACGACCACATCATCGTCGGCAGGAACGGGCATGCGAGCTTGCGCGGGATGCGCTTGATCTAGCACCGCGGGATGTCAGTTTATGGTTCGACCCAGCGCTGCACCGCTTCGACTGTGTCGGCCGGCGTCGTGTTGAAGCAGATCGCGGCTTCCGGCGCCAGGCGGTGGACGAGGTTGAGCACCTTCTCGAACAGCAGCAGCCGTTCCTTCGGCTCGCGGAGCCCGGCGCCGATCACGATGCAGTCGAAGCGCTCGTCGCGCAGCGCCGCCGTCACGGCAGCCTCCGCAGTCGCATCGAGATCGATCAGACAGCTCGTGACCTCGAAGCCGAGACCGCGCAGCCGCAGGAGCTGGGCCTCGATGTAGCTGCGGACATGTTCGGGCGTGAGCTGCGGGAATGCGCTATAATCCGCATTGCCGGGCTCAATGCCGATCGCGAGGATGCGCTTGGCCATGCGGATCTCCCAACGAAATCGCTCTTTCGTCAACGGGCTGCCCTGGCGGCGGGTTCCGCGTTCACGCCCGTCGTTCGGCAGCGCTGACGGCTTGCCTATTGACGCAGCATGATCAAGGGATCGGCGGTATCGGGGACGCGCCGCCACTGCGCGTTGTCGTCGGCCTCGAACTGCCAGGCCTCGCCTGATTTCGACATCAGGAGGATCTGACCGCGCTCGAGCCGCCATTGCGTCGGGTTGAATTGCGCGATCGCCGCGTCGCATTTCGGCTTGAGGAAGACCTGGAAATTGTCCGCGCCCGCCTCGGTGTTGGTCAAAGTCAGCCCGCACACCGGTTGGCCGTTGCCGCGCACCATCGACCAGTCGCCGATCATCTGGTCCATCGATTTGGCCATCGATCGCGCCGCGGCGAGATCCTGCAGGATGTAGACACCCTCGCCCTGGCGCAGGCCCTCGAAGATGCCGGCCTCGACCTCGGTAAAGTCGATCACGGCTTCACCGGTGGCGTCCTGGAAGCGGACGATGTCGAGACCCCGGACGTTCCAGGCGACGATGTCCTTGGTGAAGGGCAGCGCGGTCTTGCAGGCCGGCTCCAGCTCCAGCTTAAAACCCTGGCCCTTGGCGTCGCCCTTGAGGGTGATGACGCAGGTCTTGTTGCGCTCGGTGGTCGAGAGCTCCCACTGTCCGGGCATCTGCTTCTTCAGGGTCGCCGCATCCTGCGCGGGCGCAGGATCGATCGCGGCAGCACATGCCGCCATCATCAATGCAACGCCCCGAAGAGCTCTCATCAGCGCCCCCTAAACGGCGTTTCCGCAACCGGCGTCAGCGGCGCCTTGCCGGCGAACCAGGCCTTGAGATTGTCGACGACGAGCTGGTCCATCGCGTTGCGCGTCACCACCGAGGCCGAGCCGATATGCGGCAGCAGCACCACGTTCTGCATGGTCTTGAGCTCGTCCGGCACGTTCGGCTCCGCCGCGAACACGTCGAGGCCGGCGGCAAGGATGGTACCTGATTTCAGCGCCTGGACCAGCGCCGGCTCGTCGACCACCGAGCCGCGCGCGACGTTGATGAGCACGCCGCGCGGGCCGAGCGCCTTGAGCACCTCGGCGTTGATCATCTTGTCGGTGCTGGCGCCGCCGGGCACGATCACCATCAGCGTGTCTACCGCCTTCGCCATCTCGATCAAATTAGCGTAGTGCTTGTAGGAGACATCCTTGGATGGGTTGCGGGAATGGTAGACCACAGGCACCAGCGAGGCATCGAGCCGGCGCGCGATGGCCTGGCCGATCCGTCCCATGCCGACGATGCCGACCTTGCGGTCACGCAGCGAGCCGACGCTGAGCGGATAGTTCTGCGTCTGCCACAGTCCGGAGCGGACGTAGCGATCGGCCTTGATGAACTCGCGCAGTGTGGAGATCAGAAGGCCCATCGCAACGTCGGCGACCTCCTCAGTCAGGACATCGGGCGTATTGGTGACGATGATATTGTGCTCGGCCGCGTATTTGGCGTCGATGTGATCGTAGCCGACGCCGAAGCTCGCCACCATTTCCAGCCTCGGCAGCTGCGACAGTGAATCCTTGTCGGCGCGCACGGTGTGATAAGTCACGGCGACGCCGCGGATCCTGTCGCGGACCGCCGGGGTCAGCCGCTCGAGGTCACCGCGCGTCTCGGCCTTGTGCACGACGAAATGGTCGGAAAACCCGTTCTCGAGGATCGGCCGCACCGGTCCATAAATCAAAAGATCGATCTTTTCGGACGAAATCGAACCGGCGGTCATCAGTTTTCCTTTCCAAGCGCGCTCTCATGCCAGCGCCGTAAAACGAGGTGCGAAACTAGCGCCAGCACCCCATAGATGACAATCCCGGCGAGCGACAGCAGAAGCAGCGCAGCGAACATGCGGGGTATGTTCAATCGATAGCCTGACTCGGCGATCCTGTAGGCGAGCCCGGAGCCGGCACCGGCCGTTCCCGCTGCAATCTCGGCCACGACCGCGCCGATCAGCGACAGGCCGCCGGCGATGCGCAAGCCGCCGAGGATGTAGGGCAGTGCCGCGGGCAGCTTGAGAAAGCGCAGCGTCTGCGGCTTTGATGCGCCATAGAGCTGGAACAGGCCGGCGAGATTGCGGTCGACCGAATTCAGCCCGAGCGTGGTGTTGGACAGCACCGGGAAAAAGGCGACGATGAAGGCGCAGACCACCACCGCGGTCTGCTGCTCCAGATAGATCAGCAAGAGCGGCGCAATCGCGATGACCGGCGTCACCTGGAGCACGATGGCATAGGGGAACAGCGAATATTCCATCCATTTCGACTGGTTGAACAGGAGCGCCAGCCCGATGCCGCCGATGCTCGCCGCCACAAAACCTTCTAGCGTGGTCAGAAGCGTGGTGGCGAGCGACTGCGACAGCACCGCCCAATCCTTGATCAGCGTCAGAAAGATGACGGAGGGCGCCGGCAGCACGTAGGGCGGAATCTCCTTGATACGGACCACCAGTTCCCAGGCGAGAAGGCCGGCCGCGAACACTAGGACGGGCGGCACGAGGCGCATTGCACGTTGCGCGCCGGACGGCTTTGCGGTGACGGCAGCTTGCACGTTCATAGCGTCGATTGCCCCGCATAGGACGGCGCCAAGGCCGCCGACACCCTGCGGCAATAATCGGAATAGGCGACTGAAGTACGAAACTCCTCGCCCCGCGGCTCGACCGTCTCGATGCGGAGGTCGGCCTGGATGCGGCCGGGGCGCGCCGTCATCACCACCACGCGCTGCGACAGGTAAACGGATTCGAACACCGAATGGGTGACGAAGATGACGGTCTTGCCGAGGCTGCGCCACAGCGCGAGCAAATCATTGTTGAGGCGAAAGCGCGTGATCTCGTCGAGCGCCGCGAACGGCTCGTCCATCAGCAGGATATCGGGATCGGTGACGAGCGCGCGCGCCAGCGACACCCGCATCTTCATGCCGCCGGAGAGCTCGCGCGGAAAGGCCTCGGCAAAATCGGCAAGTCCGACGCTGGCGAGCGCCGCCTCGGCACGCGCGCACGCCTCGGCCTTCGGAACGCGACCAAGCCTCAGGGGTAGCCGCACGTTCTCGCGCACGCTGGTCCAGGGCATCAGGGTCGGCTCCTGGAACACGAAGCCGATGCCGCGGCCCGGCTGCGGCACGCCTTCGCGGCGCGCCACCCGCACTATTCCGGACGAGGGCGTGCTGAGCCCCGCGATCAGCCGCAGCGCCGTCGACTTGCCGCAACCGGACGGACCCAGCAGCGAGATGAACTCGCCCTTGCGCACGGCGAGGTCGAGCGGGCCGAGGGCCATGACGTCGTTGTCATAGGCTTTCGTCACGCCGCGGAGGCTGACGGCGAGCGCCGTCAGGTTGGCCTCCACGGCGGGCGAGGTTGAGCTCTCTAGCATTGGCCGCAGGCTGTTGTGAGACGCGGTCGGGCCGCGCCTTTCACCTCTCCCCATCGGGGAGAGGCCGGCGCGCAGCGCCGGGTGAGGGGACTCAGGTCACCCCAGGGAGAGTAACCCCTCACCCGCATCGCATCTGACGATGCGATGCGACCTCTCCCTTCGGGAGAGGTGTAGGACACCGAGCCGCCTGCGCCAGATCTCAACATGCGTTACGGCTTGCTCGGGCGCAGCTCGACGCCGACGCCCTTGTTGACGAAGCGCAGCGTATAGGATTTGCGGAAGTCGAGATCGGGCTTCACCACGCCCGCCTTCACCATCTTGTTGAAGAAGGAAGCGTAGCGCTCGTCGCTCATGGCGCCGATGCCGTTCTTCAGGCTGTCGCCGGAATCGACGATGCCGTGCTCTTTCATCTTGGCGACGGAGTAGGCGAGCAGATCATCGGTCATCTCGGGATTGAGCTTCTTGATCATGGCATTGCCAGCGGAATTGTCGCGGTAGATGTAATTGTACCAGCCGATCATGGAGGCATCGACGAATCGCTGCACCAAATCCGGCTTCTTCTCGACCACGTCACGGCGGGTTTCGATCAGGGTCGAATAGGTATTGAAGCCGTAATCGGCGAGCAGCAGTACGTTGGGCTTGAAGCCGGCCGCCTTCTCGACCGCGAAGGGCTCGGATGTCACGTAGCCCTGCATGGCGCTCTTGGGATTGGCGATGAAGGGCTGAGGATTGAAATTATAGGGGCGGACGTTCTTCTCGCTGAATCCATATTCGGACTTCAGCCACTGGAAGTAGCTGGTCATGCCCTCCTTGGAGACGAACAGCGTGAGCGGCTTGAGATCCTCGATCTTGGCGACCTTGGCATCGGGCTGCGTCAGCATCACCTGCGGATCTTTCTGGAAGATCGCGGCGATGGTGATGACGGGAACGTCGTTGGCGACCGCATCGAACGACATCAGCGTGTTCGCGGCCATGAAGAAATCGATCTTGCCGGCGATCAGCAGCATCCGATTGTTCTCGTTGGGCCCGCCGGGAACGATGGTGACGTCGAGCCCGTAACGCTTGTAGGTGCCGTCGGCGACCGCCTGGAAGAAGCCGCCATGCTCGGCCTCGGCGACCCAATTGGTGCCGAAGGTGACCTTGTCGAGCGTTTCGGCCTCCACCGGGACGCTTCCGATCAAAGCGGCCATCAAGCCCGCCGTTAACGCTCGCCGCAGATGAGAAGGGCTCATGAAGGGACTCCGTCGATCGTTGCTGGCCCAATCGCGTCTGGCTCATGTGAACGCAACGCGATAAAACCGCATGAAGTTCGGGGACGCGAGCCGTCCGGGCCCGCGTCCCCTCATACCCCAAATTACGTGACAAATTCGGGCAAAGAAACCTCCAAGGAAAGTTCAATGATGCCGTCCCGCGACTGGACCGAGATCCGCTGGGCCGATGTTGCCCCGGCCGAGGCCTCGCGTTGGATTGCGGTGCTGCCGCTGGCGGCGACCGAGCAGCATGGCCCGCATCTGCCGCTCGAAACCGACGTGCTGATTGCGGATGCCTATCTCGCGCGCGTGCGCGAGCTGCTGCCCGAAACCGTTCCGGCCAGTTTCCTGCCCGTTGAACCAGTCGGCATCTCCACCGAGCATATCGACTATCCGGGCACGCAGACGCTGCCGACCGACGTTGCGCTGAAGCGATGGACAGGTATCGGCGAAGACGTCGCCCGACGCGGGTTAAGGAAGCTCGTCATCATCACCAGCCATGGCGGCAACAGCCCGGCGATGATGCTGGTCGCGCAGGATCTTCGCGCGCACCAAAAACTGCTCGTGGTGACGACGTCGTGGTCGCGGCTGTCGGGCGCCGACAAATTGTTCCCGGCGGACGAAGTTCGCCACGGCATTCATGGCGGTGCGATCGAGACCTCGATCATGCTGGCGCGCTACCCCGATCAGGTGCGCAAAGATGCGATCGCGGATTTTCCCGCGAGCAGCATCGCGATCGAGCAGCAATATCGCTGGCTGTCGACGCAGCGCCCCGCGCCGTTCGCCTGGCAGGCGCAGGATCTCAACGCCAGTGGCGCAGTCGGCAATGCGACTTTGGCCGTTGCAGAAAAGGGCGAACGCCTGATCGATCAGGGCGCGACGGCCTTTTGCAAGCTGCTGATTGAAGTCGATAACTTCGACGTGAACAGGCTCGCCAAGGGGCCCCTCGGCTAGATCCCATGCTCCTGGAATTGTTCAGGAAAGCACAGGGCTCCGCGACCGCATCTGCCGGCTTCGAACCGGACGCGCGCAGCCTCCGTCCAATTGGGCACGCGGGCCACAACGGACCGCCTCAACCCCGGATGGAGTTTCACATGTCGATCAAGACCAGGATTGCCGCTGTCGCTCTCGCTGCCCTCGCCGTGACAGGCGGCATCGTGTCCACCGCCTCGCAGGCCGAAGCCAAGCCGCTTGGCTGGGGCTGGGGTGTGGGCGCCGGCATCGCCACTGCCGCCGTCGTCGGCTCCGCAATCGCCGCCAGCAACGATCCCTATTACTACGGCTATCACCGCTGCGGCTGGGTCGCCCAGTACAACGCTTTCGGCCAGTACGTCGGCCGCGTTCGTACCTGCTACTGACTTGAGTACCTGAGGCCGATCTCACGTGGATCCTGCGTCCGACACGGGCGCCTCATCCACCCCGTGTCGTGCCCCCGACCCCGCCCGGCTGTCCCCCCGGGCGGGGTCATCTGTTTTCGGGCCGTGACCCTGTTGCAGGCCCGTCACATGAGGGTGCGAACCAACACCTGCGGCAATTGACACCAGTTGCTATTGAGAATTACTCGCAATAAAGTTCGCAACAGGCACAGGTGCTTGGGACGGAATCGCGTCGAATCGAGATCATCTCGCCCGATCGCATGCCAACCAAGACCTGATGACAGGGTCGCCACGAATCGGCAGGGATGCCGCAGCATCGGGACACATTCGCGTTTGGGGGCGTGCGTTTTGACGTTGAGAGGTCACCGTTACCGGTACTTGCGGACGGCCGCGGCGATTGCGACGGGCGTGCTGGCTTTTCCCGCCACAGGCACCGCGGCCGATCTGCCGCTGAAGGCCCCGGCGCTGAGAGCGGTCTATGACTGGACGGGGCTCTATATCGGCGCGCATGCCGGCTATGGCCGAGGTTCGTCGCACTTTGCGCTGAACGACGGGGCTGCAATCAGCGACAGCGGCGTCTTCAGCGGCATGATGGGCGGCGTGCAGGCCGGCTACAATTACCGGCTCAATTCCGGGTGGCTGGTTGGTATCGAAGGCGATTTTTCGTTTCCCAATTACATCACCTCGAACTCGATCGTCTCCTTCCTTTCGACCCCCGCCAACACCGTCACGCAGCAATGGGACTACACCGCGAGCTTGCGTGGCCGCGTCGGCTACACCAGCGGTCCGTGGCTGCTCTACGTCACCGGCGGCTTTGCCTGGATGGGCGAGCGCTATTTCGACGCGCCGGCTTCCGGTGCCGAAATCCCAAAAATCCTGAACACGCGGCCCGGCTGGGTCGCAGGCGCCGGCATCGAATACGGCTTCGCGCCCCATTGGAGTGCGCGGCTCGAATATCTCTACAGCCGCTTCGACGGCGCCAACGTCGCCTTCTCGACCGGGGCCCAATACAGCTCCTCGTCGCTCGACTTCCAGCAGATCAGGCTCGGCCTCAACCGCAAGGTCGATTGGGAGGGCCTGCCGAGCTACGTCCCGAAGAGCTCCCTGACCGACACGGAATCGGACCGCTGGGAGATCCACGGCCAGAGCACCTATCTGCCGCAAGGCTATCCGTCGTTCCCCGCCCTCTACACGGGGCCGAATTCGCTCTCACCGTCGGCGCAGGCCAAAGCGACTTGGAGCAACAGCCTGTTCCTGAACGCACGGCTCTGGGACGGTGGCGAGGTCTATTACAATCCCGAGCTGCTCCAGGGGTTTGGACTGAACGACACCGTTGGCGCCGCCGGCTTCCCGAACGGCGAAGCGCAGAAGTCGAACTTCCCCTATCCGCATTACAACACCTCGCGCCTATTCGTGCGCCAGACCTTCGGCTTCGGCGGCGAGCAGGAGGAGCTCGCGAGCGGCCAGTTGCAGCTCGGGCAGAAGGTCGACGTGTCCCGCCTCACCCTGCAGGCCGGCAAGTTCGCGGTGGTCGACGTGTTCGACGGCAATGCCTACGCCAAGGACACTCGCAAGGACTTCATGAATTGGTCGCTATGGGCGCCGGGCGCCTTCGACTATTCCGCCGACAAGGTCGGCCTCACCTACGGCGTCACCGCCGAGCTCAACCAGAAGCAATGGGCGCTGCGCGGCGGCTATTTCCTGATGGTCTCCGAGCCCAACTCGAATCATTTCGACACCAAGGTCGGAGAGCGCGGCCAGTACGTACTCGAGCTCGAGACGCGCTTCTCGCTGTTCGGCCAGCCCGGCAAGCTCAGGACCATGGGCTGGCTCGACAGCGCGAACATGGGCAGCTTCCGCGAGACACTGGATAATCCCGCGCTCAATCTCGACATCGCGCAGACCCGGCGCGGCCGTTTAAAGTATGGCTATGTGCTCAATCTCGAGCAGGCGATCACGGACGATGTCGGGCTGTTCGGCCGCTGGAGCTGGAACGACGGCCGTTTCGAAACGGTGGCCTTCACCGACATTCATCGCAGCCTGTCCGCCGGACTGTCGATCAAGGGCACGAGATGGGGCCGGCCCGACGACGTGATCGGTATCGGCGGCGCCGTCAATGCCATCTCGCAGGATTATCGTGACTTCCTGGCCGCCGGCGGCCTCGGCGTGCTGATCGGCGACGGCGCGCTCAACTACCGCAAGGAGCGCATCCTCGAGACGTATTACGCCTACGCGCTGAACAAGAACCTCACCCTCACTGCCGACTACCAGCTCATCGTCAATCCTGCCTACAACGCCGATCGCGGACCGGTGTCGGTGTTTTCGGGACGGCTGCACGGGGAGTTCTGAGCGCAGCTCGGGCGGGATGAATGCGCGCGTAGTCCTTCGAGACGCGCAGGGATTCGCTTTTCAAATGCGATTTCCGAGCGGGAAGAGTTGTTCGGAGGCGACGGCGAAGCCGCGGCCGGCCTCGCCGGCGCGCAGGAACCATCGATCATACGGTTCCCGAGGCGCCAGATGCGGCGGGATTGTCTCTCGCTGAATACCTATATCAAGGCCTGGGCGCCCAGCCACACTCCCTTACCTCGGAACATCAATGCTCTCGATCGAACTCGTCATCGTCGTCGTCCTGATCGTCATCAACGGCCTGCTGTCCATGTCCGAACTCGCCGTAGTGTCGTCCCGCCCGGCGCGGCTGTCATTGCTCGCCGCCAAGGGCGTGCGCGGCGCCGAGCGGGCGCTGACGCTGGCGGCCGATCCTGGCAAATTCCTCTCGACGGTGCAGATCGGCATCACGCTGGTCGGCGTGCTTTCCGGCGCATTCTCGGGCGCAACGCTCGGGCAGCGGCTGACGCAATGGCTGCTCGAGCTCGGCATGTCCCCAGGCATTGCCGACATCGTCGGCGTCGGCATCGTCGTCACGCTCATCACCTACGCCACCCTGATCGTCGGCGAACTGGTGCCGAAGCAGGTGGCACTGCGCGACCCCGAGAGCATCGCCGTCAGCGTCGCGCCCGCGATGCACCTGCTGGCGCGGATCTCGCTGCCGCTCGTCTTCCTGCTCGATGTCTCGGGCAAGGTGATCCTCGCGCTGCTCGGTCGCGGCGGCAGAGCCGAGGAAAAGGTCTCGGAGGACGAAATCCATCACCTCGTCAGCGAGGCCGAAAGCGCCGGCGTGCTCGAGCCGGGCGAGAAGGAGATGATCGCCGGCGTGATGCGACTCGGCGATCGGCCAGTCGGCGCGGTCATGACGCCGCGCACCGAGGTGGACGAGATCGACCTGAACGACAATGTGGAGACCATTCACGAGATCATCGCGAAGAGCCCGCACTCGCGTTTCCCCGTTTCGGACGGCGATCGTGACAAGCCGATCGGCGTGCTCCAGGCCAAGGACCTGCTGATCGCTTATATGAACGAGCGCACGCCGGATCTGCGCGCGCTGGTGCGTGAGGCGCCGGGCATTCCGGCCTCGGCCGATGCCCGCGACGTGCTGGCCCTCCTGAAAGCTGCGCCGGTTCACGTCGGTTTCGTCTACGACGAATACGGCGCCTTCGAAGGCATGGTGACAGCCGCCGATATCCTCGAGTCGATCGTCGGCGCCTTCCATTCCGAGGAAGGACCGCCCGAGCCGGCCTTTATCAGGCGCGACGACGACTCGCTCCTGATCTCCGGCTGGATGCCGGTTGACGAGTTCGGCGAACTGCTCGGCATCGAGCTGCCGCCGCATCGCTACAACACGGTGGCGGGCCTCGTGCTGCAACAATTCAGCATGCTGCCCAACGTCGGAGACGCCTTCGATTTCGCCGGCTGGCACATGGAGGTGGTCGATCTCGACGGGCGACGGATCGACAAAATTCTGGCGAGCCGGAGAGGCGAACAGGCGGCGGCGTGAGGGTGCGCCATTGCATGCACCAGCGCGGGACGCCGCACCCACTCGTCCCGGCGCAGGCCAAACGCAAAACCTTCACCCGAATCTCACCCCGATCCGCCGTTCCTTGCGCCAGACCACGGTGCACGATCGATGCGTCCCGTCGGACTGGACGAACAGGGTGAAATGTTCGGGGATGCCGACCGGGCTGGTGACGTCGAGGGCTGCGCCGGTATCGGACAGATTGCGGATGGTGCAGTCGATCGCGCCGCCGCCGAACTCGATCGTCCCGGCCTTCAGCACGCGATGTCTCGCCTTGTCGCGCCGTTCGTCCATGGGCACAATTTACACCCAAAGTTGAACCAAGAGTTAAACGCAGTCCAGCTCGCGATGATTTTACGCGCCGGGACCGGCGTCCTTGCGGGGCGGCGCGACGCTCACTGCGCGGGCTGGAACGTCTCGGAGCGCGCCATCCGCCAGGCGTCGCGAAACCGAGGATCTTCCGTGCCTTCGAGCAGCTCGCCCGGGCGCAGCGCCGGATAGAGCTGTGCGAAGGATTGCACCTGGGTTGTCGACGTCCGCTGGCTGAAGTGGATCGGACGCAGCTGCTGCGGATGTTCGAGGCCGGCAGCGGCGATCAGCTCGGTCAGCGAGTGCAGCGTCGCATGGTGGTAATTGTGCACGCGGTCGATCTTGAGCGGCACGTAGAGCGCGCGCGCGCGCGTCGGGTCCTGCGTTGCGACGCCGGTCGGGCAGCGGTCGGTGTGGCAGCTCAGCGACTGGATGCAGCCCAGCGAGAACATGAAGCCGCGCGCCGAATTGCACCAGTCGGCGCCAATCGCCATGGCGCGCGCCATGTCAAAGGCGGTGGCGATCTTGCCGGACGCGCCGATCTTGATACGGTCGCGCGCATTGATGCCGACCAGCGCATTGTGGACGAAATTGACGCCCTCGCGCATCGGCATGCCCAGGTGATCCATGAATTCCAGCGGCGCCGCGCCGGTGCCGCCCTCATTGCCGTCGACGACGATGAAATCAGGATAGATGCCGGTCTCTATCATCGCCTTGCAGATCGCCAGGAACTCCCAGGGATGGCCGATGCACAGCTTGAAGCCGGCCGGTTTGCCGCCGGACAGGCGGCGCATCTCGGCGATGAACTGCATCATGCCAACCGGCGTGGAGAAGGCGCGGTGCGAGGCCGGCGAAATGCAATCCTCGCCCATCGCGACACCGCGGATCTTGGAAATCTCTTCCGAGACCTTTGCGGCCGGCAGCACGCCGCCATGGCCGGGCTTGGCGCCCTGGCTGATCTTGAGCTCAACCATCTTGATCTGGTCCTCGCCGGCGACGCGCGCGAACGCCTCAGGGTCGAAGCTGCCGTCGAGATGACGGCAGCCGAAATAGCCGGAGCCGATCTCCCAGATGATGTCGCCGCCCATCTCGCGGTGATAGGGGCTGACGCCGCCCTCGCCGGTGTCATGCGCGAAACCGCCCTTCTTCGCGCCGCCATTGAGCGCACGCACCGCGTTCGGGCTGAGCGCACCAAAGCTCATCGCCGAGATATTGAACACCGAGGCCGAATAGGGTTTTGCGCAATCCGGTCCGCCAATGACGACCCGGAATTTTTCCTCGGCATGCGCCTTCGGCGAGACCGAGTGATGCATCCACTCGTAACCCTCGCGATAGACGTCCTCCTGGGTGCCGAACGGACGCTTGTCGAGCTCCATCTTGGCGCGCTGATAGACCACCGCGCGGGTATCGCGCGAGAACGGCATGCCGTCCTTCTCGCTCTCGAAGAAATATTGCCGCATCTCGGGGCGGATTTCTTCCAGGAGGAAGCGGATGTGCGCGGAGATCGGATAGTTGCGCAGCACCGCGTGACTCTTCTGCAAGAGATCGCGGACGCCGAGCAGCGTCAGCGCGCCGAAGATCAGGATCGGGACCAGCAGGATGTCGAAGATCTTGCGGTCGACGATACCGATGGCGATCAGCAGCGCGGTGACGACCGCGCAGATCGTCAGCACGATGAAGCGCGGGGAGAACGGAAGCAGCAGGGTTTCCATGACCCCCTCTTCGGCCAGTGGCAGGCGTTTGGGAGCTTCGTGCGTCTTGTTGTCCTCGGCCACGATCGGATCCTCTCGCCAGCATGAGGCGATACGATACGCCTGTGCCTGTCATACGGATATGACGCGGCCCTTGTTTCAGGCTAGCGAATTCGGCTGAGACAAATCAATCAGCCCGATGGGCGGGCTTTTGCAGTGCAGCAGAAGGGGAAGGGACGCGGCTAAGCGGGCAAAGGCGCCTCACCCGCCGCTGTCCTCCTGGCGAAAGCCCGGACCACCCCTAAGCGGGCGTTGTTGCGAAGACTGGCAACGACTAAGCCTTCGCCAAGCTTTACCCGGTCGGTACTGGTCCTGGCCTTCACCGGGCCTTCGCCAGGACGACACCGAGACGACGAAGAGCGGGGGCTAGCGCTCGACGAACGCCTTTTCGATCACGAAATGGCCAGGCTTGTTGCCGGAGCCTTCGACGAAGTCGCGGCCTTCGAACATCAGCTTCAGCTCTTCGAGCATCGCCGGGCTGCCGCACATCATGATGCGGTCGGTTGCGATGTCGAGCGGGCTTTGACCGATGTCGTTGAAGATCTGCTCGGAGTTGATGAGGTCGGTGATGCGGCCGCGGTTGCGGAACGGCTCGCGGGTCACGGTCGGGTAGTAGACGAGCTTGTCCGCGAGCAGTTCGCCGAACACCTCGTCCTCACGCAAATTCGCGACCAGCTTCTCGCCATAGGCGAGCTCGGAGACCTGGCGGCAGCCATGGACCAGCACGATCGACTCGAACTGGTCATAAACCTCGGGATCCTTGATCAGGCTCGCGAACGGCGCAAGGCCGGTTCCGGTCGACAACAGCATCAGCCGCTTGCCGGGAAGCAGATTGTCGGTGATCAGCGTCCCGGTCGCCTTGCGACCGACCAGAATGGTGTCGCCTTCCTTGATCTTTTGAAGGCGCGAGGTCAGCGGACCGTCCTGAACCTTGATCGAGAAAAACTCGAGCTGTTCCTCGTGATTGGCGCTCGCCATGCTGTAGGCGCGCAGCAGCGGGCGGCCATCGACCTCGAGGCCGATCATGGCGAACTGGCCGTTCTGGAAGCGGAAGCCGGTATCGCGCGTGGCGCGGAAGCTGAACAGCGTGTCGGTCCAGTGGTGGACGGAAAGAACCTTCTCTCGGTAAAACGCGCTCATGATTTTCGATATTCCGAATATTTGCGGTTTTCGGACAAAAGCATCGCCCAGCCCCTGACGGCGGGGCGAGCACCATTTGCCATGGCGGAGGATTTCGCGTGTGTGATCTACGCCATTGAGACCAATAATCAACCTCGTTTCGGAAGCAATTAGTGCCCGCCAAACCGGCATTTGGGCGGAATTGGGCGCATCATTGATGAATTTGCTGCCCCGCGCGCGCGGCGGGCAATTTCTTTTCCCTCCGGGGCTCGATGGCAGCAGTTAATTTCCGTCGCGCTAACGAGAATTTCATTAAGAATAGCTCTGATTTTCACCCCGGTTTGGCGCCGTTTCTCGCATTTTTGCGGCTTTTGGCGACAGGAACGACCGAAACCATGGCGAGCGAGCGGATCTTCATCCAGGCGATCAGGCGCTATTGCGCGGACCATGGCATTGCGGTCGACGTCCACGCCAGCGGCTGGCTGGTTGCGATGCGCCGGGGCAAGACGCGCCGCTTCGCCTTCGGCTACGACATCGGCCTCAACAGCGCCATCGCGCATCGTCTCGCCAACGACAAATCGGCCACCGCCGAGGCGCTGGCGCTGGAGGGCGTGCCGTGCATTCCGCATCATCTGTTCCTCAACCCGAAGCTCGGCAAGAATGTCGTTGGCCCCACCTGGCGAGGTGCAATGCTTGAGCTGCTTCACGGCCATCCGCAAGGCGTGGTGGTGAAGCCGAACGAGGGGACATCGGGGCGCTCGGTGTTCAAGGTGACGACGGAGGCGGAACTGGATCACGCGGTTGGCGAGGTTTTTTCGATGAGTGCCGGGCTCGTGATCTCGCCCTATGTCGCGATCGAGGACGAGGTCCGTGTGGTGCTGCTCGATGATGTACCCCTCGTCGTCTACGGCAAGCAGCGTGGCAGAGATTGGCGACACAATCTTGATGCCGGCGCAAAGCCGGTATTGCTGGAGAGCGGCGAGGTTCGAACGGCTTGCGTGAAGCTCGCGATCGAGGCCGCGCGCGCGATCGGCATCGCCTTTGCGTCGATCGACGTGGTGCGCGTCGACGCCGATTGGTGCGTGCTCGAGATCAATTCCGGCGTGATGATGGAGTCGCTGGCGAAGCTGCATCCGGAGTTGGTGCAGGCGACGTACGACGCGGCGCTGGACCGGGTGTTTGCCGGACGTTAGCAGCGGCGGCGCAGATGCCCACCCTCCCCTGGAGGGGGAGGGTCGCTGTGCATGGCGCGAAGCGGAATGCGCAGCGGGGTGGGGTGATCTCTCCACTTCGAACACTGCCCGTGGGGAGAGATTACCCCACCCCCGCTCGCGCTTCGACC
>NZ_JADPKU010000085.1:0-1100 GCF_023074095.1 Bradyrhizobium sp. 137 | reverse complement strand
CAGGTTGTTGGCCTGAAGCGCGGTGTTGAGTTGATCGAGGGTCTTGACCGTTCCGTTGGTGCCGTCGCCGAAGGTGACGTTGACCGCCGTACCGCCGTTGAAGGAGCTGAAGGTCAAGGTCTTGCCGTTGATGCCGCCGGTGCCGGAGGTGCGGGCCGCGGTAAACGCCGAGGACGTACCGGTGTTGCCGGCAAGACCGAGCGCGGACAGCGCGTTGCCGGTGCCGGTGATCGACAGGTCGGCATTGACGCCGGTGGACAGCTTGAGCTGGCCGGAGGCGTTGATCGACGAAGCCGTCTGACCCGAGGCGGTCGCAAGCGTACCGCCGCCGCTGCCGTTGAGCGTGAAGGTCTGCACGCCCGTGGCGAAGTCGATCGCCTTCAGCACGTCGGCGATCGTCGAGCTCTGCAGGTAGACCGTCGAGTTGCCGTTGCCATCGGTGACGACGTTACCCGACACGCCCTGGGTGGAGGCCAGCGAAGCCGCCGTCGGCGTCGGACCGTCCTTGAAGGTGATGACATGGCCATCGACGTTCAGGGTCGAACCCGACGAGATGAACGACGACAGGGTCGCCGAGCTCGTGGTACGGGCCGCCGTCGCAGTGACGCTGCCGGCGCCGGTCGCGCTGGTCAGGCCGAGCTTGTTGAGGATGTCGGCCTTGCCCGTTACGCTGAGGTCAGAACCGATCGTGCTCTTCAGGACGAGCGCACCGCCGCCGCTGACGGACGAGATCGTCTGGCCGCTGTTGACCGTCAGGGTCCCGGCAACGTTGCTCTGCACCCCGCTGGCGAGGTCGATGGCAGTCAGGACGTCGCCTACCGCAGCCTTCGTGCCCGAACCGAGATAGATCGTCACGTTACCGCTGGTGTTGTCCGTGTAGACGTTACCGGTCGTGATACCGGTGGCAGCGACCCGGGTCTGACCGGTCGGGGCGGTCGTGGGCACGTCGCCGGCGGCAAAGGTGATGGTCTTGCCGTTGACGGTGAACGTGTCGCCCGCGGCAACGCCGGCGTTGGCGTCGCCAGCGGTCGCTGTGCCGTTCAGCAGGCTCGCACCAGTGGTCGCAGCGTTGATGACGGTTCCCGTATTCGTGCCCTGAA
>NZ_JADPKU010000098.1:0-1105 GCF_023074095.1 Bradyrhizobium sp. 137 | reverse complement strand
CGGAACATCGAGAAGGCGATGATGCCGACGGCGAACATGACGCCGATGGCCTGAACGGCGCGGCGAAGAGTGAAAGCGAGCATGCCTTCCACTGTCCTTGGGTGTGTGTCTGGCCGACGCCTTTGTCAGCCGGAAAAGGAAAGGTCCCGGAGGCCCGATGCTGCCGGGACCTTGTGTTCAACTGAGGCTATTCCTTCTTGGTCGCCCAGTGGAACATGACGAGATTGTCGGCGCGCTGCGACAGGTTGACCTTTTTCGATACGCCCCAAGCCAGCGCCTGCTGGTGCAGCGGGATGTACGCCCAGTCCTTGTTGGCGATTTCGTAGGCTTGCTTGATCAACTGGTTGCGCTTGGCGGTGTCGGTTTCAACCAGCACCTTGTCGGTGATGGCGTCGAACTCCTTGTTGCAATAGCCGCCGAGATTGGCTTCGCCGCGCGAGGATTTCGCATCGTCCCGGCAGCCCATGATGTCGTAGAGCACGTTGTGGGAATCCATCGTGCTCGGCGTCCAGCCCAAGAGGTAGAACGAGGTCTGGTAGCCGCCTTGCTTGAGCACCTTGGCGAAGTATTGCGCCTTCGGCTGCGCCAGGAGATTGATCTTGACGCCGATACGGGCGAGCATGCCGACGACGGCCTGGCAGATCGCAGCATCGTTGACGTAACGATCGTTCGGGCAATCCATGGTGACCTCGAAGCCATCAGGGTAACCGGCCTCGGTCAGGAGCTTCTTGGCGCCATCGGGGTCGAATTTCGGCCGCGTGAACTCCTTGGACAGCGCGAACAGTTCCGGCGCAATCATCAGAGCTGACGGCGTCGACAGCCCGCGCATCACGCGCGTCTTGATCAGCTCGATGTCGATAGCCTTGTAGAAGGCTTCGCGGACGCGGACGTCCTTGAACGGATTCTTGCCCTTGATGTTGGAGTAGAGCAACTCGTCGCGGGTCTGATCGAAACCGATGAAGATGGTGCGCAGTTCCGGCCCTTTCAGCACCTGCGCATTCGGGCTGGAATCGACGCGGGAGATGTCCTGGATCGGCACCGGCTCGATGACGTCGACTTCGCCCGAGAGCAGCGCGGCAACGCGGGTGGCGTCGGAGGCGATCGG
>NZ_JADPKU010000015.1:0-118177 GCF_023074095.1 Bradyrhizobium sp. 137 | reverse complement strand
GTCTTCCGAGATCGCCTGGCCGCCGGTCAGGATCGCGATGTCCTGGAGCATGGCCTTGCGGCGATCGCCGAAGCCCGGAGCCTTGACGGCCGCGACCTTCAGGCCGCCGCGGAGGCGGTTCACGACCAGGGTCGCGAGGGCTTCACCCTCGACGTCCTCGGCGACGATGACCAGCGGCTTGCCGGTCTGCACCACGGCCTCGAGCAGCGGCAGCAGCTCGTTCAGCGAGGAGAGCTTCTTCTCGTTGATGAGGATATAGACGTCGTCCATCTCAACGCGCATCTTGTCGGCGTTGGTGACGAAGTAGGGCGAGATGTAGCCGCGGTCGAACTGCATGCCCTCGACGACGTCGAGCTCGGTTTCCAGCGACTTGGCTTCCTCGACGGTGATCACCCCCTCGTTGCCGACCTTCTTCATGGCGTCGGAGAGGAACTTGCCGATCTCGGCGTCGCCGTTGGCGGAAATGGTGCCGACCTGGGCGATTTCGTCGTTGGAGGTGACCTTCTTGGAGTTCTTGACGAGGTCGGCGACCACGGCTTCCACGGCCAGGTCGATACCACGCTTCAGGTCCATCGGGTTCATGCCGGCGGCAACCGACTTGGCGCCTTCACGAACGATCGCAGCGGCAAGCACCGTTGCGGTGGTGGTGCCGTCGCCGGCCGCATCGGCGGACTTGGAGGCGACTTCGCGCACCATCTGCGCACCCATGTTCTCGAACTTGTCGTCGAGCTCGATCTCCTTGGCGACGGTGACGCCGTCCTTGGTGATGCGGGGAGCGCCGAACGACTTGTCGAGCACGACGTTGCGTCCCTTGGGGCCGAGCGTGACCTTTACCGCGTTGTTGAGAATTTCGACGCCGCGCAACATGCGGTCGCGGGCGTCTACGCCGAACTTGACTTCTTTGGCTGACATGTGGGTTTTCCTGAATGTTTTACTTGGTCTCACCCTTGGCGACGCCCAGCAGGCGCTCCTCAGGATGAGCGGTGCGAGCGATGGTTTAGGCGGCCTTCTTCTTGGCGGACGCGTCCGTGAGAACGCCCAGGATGTCGCTCTCCTTCATGATCAACAGCTCCTGGCCGTCGATCTTGACCTCGGTGCCTGACCACTTGCCGAACAGGACGCGGTCGCCGACCAGGACGTCGATCGGGATCAGCTTGCCACTCTCGTCGCGGCCTCCGGGGCCGACGGCGATGACTTCACCTTGCGAAGGCTTTTCCTTGGCAGTGTCCGGAATGATGATGCCGCCAGCGGTCTTTTCTTCGGCGTCGATACGCTTGACCACGACCCGGTCGTGAAGCGGACGGAATTCCATGCAGATCTCCTAAACATTTACACCCGTTGAAGATTTCACGATTGCTAGCAATCGCTGCCTGCGAGTGCCAATGCAGGCGCAGCTGAAATAGGACCGATTTTTTGGGGAACAAGTGTTTGTAGCAGGAAAATCGGCTCGGCCCGCGGGATCTCTGTGGGGCTGCCCCAAATCACCTCTTCGAGTTTGCCGCCGAGCGTCGACCTTCTTCTGAGTGAGTCGTATGGCTCTGGCTCTCGACCTAATGTCATCTACAGTTCAATTCCTCTGCCCTAAATTCGAGATGGTAAAGGCCCGCCGATCTGGTGCCGGTTCAAATGCGAATCGTCGGCTGATTTCGTTCTAAGATTGCGATGCGTTTAGAACCTAACGCGGAGGTCGGGAATTGGAGGTATCGCTCCGCTTGATCGATGATCCGATACTCAGCAACTCGAGGCGAGGCAACGCTGGCTGCGAGAGCTAGCGCAGATCGTTCGGCACCTCGTCCAGTATCAGATCACCTTGCGCGCCGAAGTCGCTGCTGGGCGGATCGCCCGTGCTCCAGACAGCGTGCGCGCCGATGTCCCCGGTTTGCGCGAAAGGGCATGCCGGTATCGCGACAGGTCTATATGCGCAAACAGCTCGCCAAACGTATCCATCCGAGCTAGGCCGCGGACAGGGGCTCACCGATTCCAGCGCTTGAGGAGATCGGGGTCTTCCTTGTGCATCCTGATGAGCTCCGTCAGGTTTTCGATGCCGAAGTCGGTGAACGCCATGACCTGGTCGTCACCTATGCCGTAAACCCAGATGACGCCATCCTCTGTGTCCATTCCGTTGGCCACGTCCCAGAGCCAGTCCTCGTCTTCGCCGAGGTCTTTTGCGACGCGAGCGATGGTGAAGACGGCGTGAACCTTGTTGACGTGCATGGCTACGCCGCCTGGGTGGAGGACCTCGAGGCAGGAGGCACCCAGTTCCAGGGCAACAACTCGTGCAGGCGGTTCTGCGGCATGTCGGCGATGCGCGAGAAGACGTCGGCAAGCCAGGCTTTCGGGTCGATGTCGTTGAGACGCGCCGTCATGATAAGCGTCGCCATCACGGCAGCCCGCTCCGCGCCGCGATCGGAGCCGGCGAACAACCATGCCTTTCTTCCCAGCGCAAAACCGCGCAGCGCTCGCTCGGCCGCATTGTTGGTCAGGCAGATCCTTCCGTCATGGACAAAGCGAGCAAAGCCATCCCATCGGTTGAGCAGATAATTGATCGGCTTGATCACGTTGGATGAACGCGAGAGCCGGGCGGATTCCGCCCGGAGCCAAGCCTCAAAATCGCTCAGCAGCGGCGCGCTTCTGTCTTGGCGGACCCGCAGCCGCTCCTCAGCATTCAACCCATGGATCTCGCGCTCGATCTCGAACAGCTGGTCAATTCGACGAACCGCTTCCAGCGCAATGGGCGAGATCGCCGTCGCCGATCTTCCGCGGCGAGCGTTCTGGGCGATGTCGGCAAGTTCGAAGAACGCCCCCCGGCCATGTGCCCAACAGAAGGCGGCCGTGGCCGGCAACGCTTTGCGTCCGGGATCGAAGAGAGCGTTGAACCCGCTATAGGCATCGGCCTGCAGGATGCCGGCGAAGGTCTGAAGATGCCGCGCGGGATGCTCGCCGCGCCGATCACGCGAGGCGTAGAACAGCGCCGCCGGTGGATCGCGCCCGCCGAATGGCCGATCGTCGCGAACGTAGGTCCAAATCCGCCCGGTGTCCGTCTTTCCCTTCGCCAGGATCGGGATCTTGGTGTCGTCGCCATGGAGCCTATCGGCGGAGAGCGCATGGGCTTCGATCAGTTCAAAGATGGGTCTGACCGCGAACGCTCCGGCGCCGACCTGGTCCGCCAGCGTCGAGACCGACAGGTCGATCCCCTCGCATTTGAAGCGCTGGCTCTGTCGGTTCAGCGGCTGATGCTGACCAAATTTGTCGTACAGGATCGTCGCCAGAAGCTGCGGTCCGATATAGCCCCGTGGCGTGGCATGGAACGGCGCCGGCGGCTGCGTGATCGCCTCGCAATCCCGACAACTGAACTTCTCCCGGACTGTGTCGACGACCTTGAACCGGCGTGGGATCTCCTCCAGCGTCGAGGTCACGCTTTCGCCGAGCTTCGACAGCCGCGCCGATCCGCAGCAGGGGCATTGGGTCGGAGCCGGCAGGACCACGCGTTCTCGCTCGATGTCGTCGGGGAAGGGCTGACGCACCGGCCGCTTGCGCTCAAACGAACGCACCGTCTGCGTCTTCCCGGCCGCCTTCTCGGCGGCCAGCTCATCCTCGGTCGCGCCCGCCTCGAGTTCCTCAAGCTCAAGCTCCAGCTGATCGAGCAGCCGTGCCGACCGCTCGGAGCGCGTGCCATATATAGTGCGTCGTAGCTTCTCGATCTCGAGCTTGAGATGGGCAATCAGCGCTTCGGTGCTCGATTGCTTCGCCTGAGCATTGGCCGCTTCAGCAAGCCTGGCTTCCGCCGAAAGCCTGGCCGTACGTTCGGCCAAAATCATTGCATGCGCGGCGGCAAGATCGGGCGGCAGGTCGGCGCTGGAGTCCATGGCCAGATGGAATCACATTCGCCGCCAAACTCAAATAACAAAGTCTCAGCCTACGCTGGTCGGACGCCAGGACTGTTGGGGATTGCGCCAGTCGATGCCGGACAGCAGATAGCTCATCTGCGCCTGCGAGATCGACACCACGCCGTCCGCCAGCGACGGCCAGACAAAACGACCTCTCTCGAGTTTCTTCGTAAACAGGCATGCGCCCTGGCCGTCATGCCAGATCACTTTCAACAAATCACCCCTGCGTCCGCGGAAGCAGAACAAATGACCACTCAGCGGATCGCGGCGCAGCACCTCTTGCACCTGCAACGACAATGAGGCGAAGCCTTTGCGCATGTCGGTGTGGCCCGTCGCCAGCCACACCCGAACTCCCGTAGGGACCGGAATCATTGCGGATCCAGAGCTTCGATAATTCGGCGAAGCGCCTCAACGTCGACGCCCGCATCAACAATGACGCGCCGCCCGCCAGCCAGCTCGATCTCAATCCGACGCTCCGTCGAATGTGCGGTCGCGCTCTCCGATGAGGCCGCCACCGACGCCACGGGCCCGCCCTCGGCCATAACGGCCCTGACAAACCCAGCCTCGGATTTGGTTCGGTTCGCTGCGAAGGCTCTTCGCCAGGTCACCAGCAGAGAACGTGATAAGCCGTATCGCCGCGCTGTCGCCGCAACCAGGCGCGGCTCGGATAGGCTTTCCAAAACAATCCGCGCCTTCTCCTCCTCAGACCAGCGGCGCCGCCGGCCTGTATCAACCACTTCAAGTCGATTCAGCGCGCTGTACGTATGGCTGTCCATACGTACAGTTCTCAACCATTAGGCCAGCCCGCCGCAAGGCGTCTCCCCTCGGAGGCTTACCGCCAAACTGTCCGGCGGCCATGACCTGGCCAAGGCGTTCAACTAATCCTGAAGCGATGGGCGAGCTGTGAAGACGCCGGTGGCGGCGTGCTGATCAATACCGGAGCCAGCGTAGTTGTGATCTCGACAGGAACAAGAGCTGCACGGAATCTCCGCCCGGTCGCCCCTGGTGCACTTGTCGAAGCCTGGTGAACAGCAGGCTGTGAGCCACCCCGTACCGGCGCGCGACGCCGCAGACCGTCTCGCCAGCCTGCAAGGTCCATCCGACATGACGAACCTTCTCGTCGCAACTCCATCGCCGCCGACCTTCGGCGCCGAACACATCGACTTGCATTCGCCACGTGACCTTAAAGCTAGACTTAAGATGCTGCCTTGTGCTTTGGGCGCGTCTTTAGCTTTGGAGCTTGATGGGATTCATGTTGGACATCGTACACATACTGTGCGCCTCGGATTACATGCGACACAACCGAGTGGTCCGAAAAGCTTCACACGACAAGCTATCTAAGGCGCTTGAATCGCACCTTACGTCAAGATGTAACGTATCGAAATAGGCGGCGACAGGCTTCGGTACCCGAAGCCCGTCCGAACGAGTGACATAGAGTGCAAATGTCCCAAATCCTAGGCTCATGCAAGATGAGCCCGGTCATCAGCGATTGTCGTGAAGCTCGCTGTGGCTGGGTCATAGCAACGCGCGTCCGACAGATGCGCTTGGCTCACCGCCGGATGGTAAGACGCCGCTCACATTTGGGCACAGGCGCGGATATGACGCGGGTTGTCCCCGGGAAGAGCGGGGCTGCGGGAAAGCCGGCTGCCCGGATCTGTCAGCGGAAAGCCAAATGGTCGCGCTACTCGACCACGATCATAAGACTAGGGCACGTTGACTGGCGGCATGGACGCGGTCAGCCGCGGCACAAAGCCATCTTGGTGTCGGCCGCGTGCTGCCAACACTATTGTAAGCGCCACAAAAACGATCAGAAGTCCACGCATTCCAAAGAATTACCCACCAATTCCATCGCAATTATGAAACGGCTGACACCTGATGCGCTTGCTCTAAGCTCGCCGCGGAAATGCCGCCGCGTTCAATGCAGGCTGTTAGGCTTGCAAAGTCGAAAAGATAGGCCCACTCAGTCGCCAAAATCAATATTCCTTGTATTTCCGAGTAAGTCTGCGAACCGGGTGGTCACGCTTGAAAAATGCACCGCGTGCGTATGATGTCCTTGTGGCGGTAAGACGTGGTCCGCTACGATGCCGATCTCGCGATGCCAGCCCATGCACCGGTAAATTCCGGCATAGGGAGCAGTGGCTCCTGGCTCATGATTCTGGTCAAATGGCTCGCTGTTAGACTCGCGCAGATAACGCCCGTTCTTATAGACCGCGAAGTCATCTCTCAATCGGCTAGCTTAACTTTGCCTAAAGCCATCCATTCAGGCGCAGAGTTGATCTGAGAAGCTGAGCCCGCCTTCTGCGAGCGTGCTTGTTTATCTTTCGATAGAGCGCCCGCAGATTGCGGCCTGTGCGGAGGAGCCCGCGCCATCGCGAGTGTACTTAGAGCTATGGCCGCGATCGTATCGTGCGTTTTTTCATTGCCTGTGCAGCGTTAATGCGCCGAGTGCCTGTTGGCGCGGTAAACGAGAGGAATCGTGTTGGACGCTGAAGCGGCATGATCTTTCCCGATATCTTTGTGCGTATGCCAATTACTTTCACATGGACGCTCTTGACCGTCATCTATTATCTCGGCAACGAGAGCCATTATAGATCGAGAGAAAGAATGATGAATGTGATTGATCAAGCGAACGGTTCGGAGTTGCCGCCCGTCTTGCAGAAGTCATCAAGACGCCTTCCGTGGGTTTTTGGATTTATCGCCGTCTTCATCGGGCTATGCGTTGGGGGTGCATTTTACTGGCCCCATATCGACCGAATGATCGAGGCGTTAACGGCACGTGAAGTCGTCCCAATGCCGGCGTTGTCACCTGAAGACAAGGCAGCGCTTTCGGAGATCCGGTCGGGGCAACAGGAGGTGAGCGAGGAGATTTCAGCGCTTAACCGCAACATCGATGCGCAGCAAGCCGATTTGAAACGGATGTTAGATCAAATCGCAGCCCTGACCTCAAGAATTGAGTCTCTGCAGAACATTGCTGCGCCTCTTCCTGCAGATATTCGTCCGCCGGCAGCCCAGGCCGCTTCAAAGCCGACTACAAGAGCCGCTCGCCCGCCTAAACCAGAAGGGCCGGTCTCCGTCGGGGGCGCGCCGCTGGTTCCGGAGCCGGAGACGGACCGCCGATGATCTAATCATGAAGCCTCGAGCCTGCCAGACATGGCCTCACTGAGAGGATGCAAGTCGAACTAGGAGCGAAGATCGCGGTGCTCACGTTCGGTCCTCCCAGGCGCATTCGGTGAGGAGGACGAGAATGCGGCTCGACCGGTCGAGTCCGAGATCGCTTGTATGGCTCGGGTCTGCGAGGGCAGCCATAGCACCCGCCAGGCCCGCTGCACCGGACGGCGTGGTGGCGAGGCCATCATGGGCGGAGAGTACGCGAACAGCATCCACCAATTCCGCCTCGGGCACGGTGATGGCCCGAGCGCCGTGACGCCTGAGCACCGCAACGGCGGGCGCACTCGCCTGGCCGCAGGAGAGCATCTCCGCGGATGTTCGGAGATCGCCCATCACCCGAATCGGGTGACCGGCCGCGAGCGCGGGCGCAAGACACGCGGCGGTTTCCGGTCGACCGTCACGATGCATCCCGGAGGTGCCAGCCAGCCCGAGAGGCCCTCGGCCATGGCAGCGGCGAGTCCGCCGACACCAGCTTGTATAAAGACGTGTGTCGGACGCCCATGGCCGGCGAAATCTACTTGATCGCGGATTTCCGCCGCCGTAACGCCGTATCCCGCCATGACGTCGCAAACGATGGGATCGTTCGGATCGTCGGTCGTGTCGGCGACAAGAATGCCGGCGCCCTGGCAGGCCGCGGCTGCGGCCGCATCAACTGCATTGTCGTAGGTGCCCGGCACCCAGACGATCTCGGCACCCTGATTCTCGATGCGGCGCGCGCGCGCGTTCGGCACGCCCTCGTGCAGGAACACGCGGGCGGGCGCCCCGGCAAAGCGCGCGGCGGCAGCTACCGCGAGCCCGTGATTACCGTCACTGGCGCAGACCAGGGTCGGCTGCCCCTTAGGTCGGGCCGCGAGAAGGTCGGCTAACTGCATGCGCGAGGCCCGGGCGAGCGCGCGCAACCCGGCATAGGTGCCACCAAGCGACTTGAAGCTGCCGAGCATGCGGCGGCCCTCGTCTTTCGCTAGCACCTGCGCCACTCCGAGCCGCTCCGCAAGCGTCGGAAGGTTCAGGAGTGGCGTCGGCGCGTATGCGGGATCGAGGCGGCCAAGCTCGGCTGCGATCGCATTGACTGGTGAAGAGGTGCTGTTCATGCGTTGATCTTGCCCGCTACAGGTGACGGCTGCTGCTGGAGCGTTGCACAGCAACTCTTTCCGCCGATCATAACCAGCTGTACCTGCGAGCACCATCCTCGAGGACTTCGATCGCGCGCTTCTCCCAGGGGCCTTTTCGCGCTCGCGTCCGCCTACGCAAGTTTAAATTGCGGTTGGAGCGATCCCAGCGAAGCTCGACTAAAGGATTGCGGCGATGGCCCTCGCGGGTCCATCTCTGCGACGGAGCCCATCTACACCGACGCGAGCGCCATTGTGTGGGATGCTGCGGATCTTCGCGGATATCACGTCGCAAAACCAGCCGACGTTTCGAGCGAACAGTACTTAGGCTCTTGGGTAGTATTCGCCTGCGTGATCAAGGCGACCGTTTCCGTCATCAAAGTCTGGTCCTCCCTGCATGTGCACTCCGGTATTCGGCAAATGTGTGTTGTGTTCGATTCCGCGGTCGTGTTTCAATGCACGCTCATGTGTCGCGAAAACGACATTCCCGAAGCGAGGCAGTGGCGCTTTACAGATCGAAGGAAGTTCTGTCATATTTTATATGCGTTAAGTTTGGCCTCGGCGTGGGTGGCCGCTACTGGGTCACGCGGACGCTATGACATAGTGAACGAGTCTCCCATCACGTCAGCGAAAAGCGTATCGCCAACCGCGCTACTGTGACGCCAGAAAGCCCGGCCTTCCAGTTCAAATTAATCAATTCGCGCCTCGCGGGCTCCCCCGTGCGACTACCACCTTTCACATCCGTAACAGCCATGGCAGGATTTCTGCACTGTCAGCACGGCGAGACGAGTTAGGATCGTTGGATTGCTCTCGCCCCGCGCGGCCAGAGTTAGAACCTTCTCGGCGAGGCAAGCCTTCAATGAAGACGTCCGCTTTGCTTCAGGCACCATCCGGACAGCATCCTCCAGAGCACCTTTCAGCACAGCATGCAGCTTGGTTTGAGGGGGTGGATATGACATGGCGCAAAATCCTGAAAACTTAGAATCAAACGATGAGGGCCCAGCATGTCCCAGCCTCCTGATGGTCCATCAAGACGGTAACGATGTTTAGTTTTGAGGTGGCGGTCAGTGGCTCAGCTGTGCCCAAAACGAATACAATGACTAGGACCCGTTGAATGTGACAGTGGAGCTTCACCGACAGCTAAATTTTTGTTCTGGTCATTGCTGCGATCTCGACACTAACGCGACCGGAAAGTCGTGCGGCTTCGGCATTGCCGAAGGCATTCTGCCGTGGTGACGTCCAGATCAAGCTGAAGTGACGCTTGTGCTACGCGGCTTCGTCTTCGAGCCGGACGTGCAGTTGGTGTGTCCCGCGATTGAAGAGGAGTTCGGATCAGCCGAGGCCCGAACGGTCTCTACAGGCAAGCATTGATGGGGCAAGCCACGTCTCTGCATACTATACTCTGGGCGCTAAGCCGCGGCGATATGTGCCGGCGAGGGGCGCGTTGAGGGTGCGCTAGACACTGCCCCGCGGCGGCATAGTGCGTCGGTTCGCGAGGACCTTGCCGATAAAGCGGCTGCCGCAGATCACAAGATCTAGGCATTGACCCCGCTGAGGCCCAGGGCCGCGTTCCAACTTCTTAAGAGCATAAGGTGTCGCCCCTGTGGCCTAGTTATTCGTTAGCGCCCGCTCGAAAGCGGATCACCGCCTCTCGTATGTTGAGTATAGCCGCCGCGCTCTGTTCGCTCACTGAGGCGTCAGGACAGGGCTTGCACGGGCGTGGAGTGCGAACCGGAGTCGCGCCGGCGGTCGCCGCTGCTTGAAATTCATCCAAGTGGTCGATGAGCCATTCCAACGTTTGTCCACGTGTCTGTTCGGAGGCGCCTTCGCTTTGCGCTGTTGGAATTCAGGCGTGCTCGCCAGCGAAGCGAAAACTGCACATATCGGGCCGATAAGCCAGCTCGGGCACGTGGCTCCGTTGAAGAAGATCTGTCGCGTCAAAAAGCAAGTCGAAGATTGATTGTCTTTCCAACATCGCGCGTACGCACCAGATGTACCGAGGGAGGTCGCGCCGGAGCAAGTCGTTTCGCGTTTCACTGTGGAGAGAGACATCCGCAAAGCTTGCCGGCATTCCGGTCGGACTTCCGACCGACATGCCCAAGACCTCGTTCGTGGCGCTCGCGGCCCTGTCGAAGTCGGCGACGCCGCGGCGGGTGCGGCTGAATGCGACCGCTGTCGTGCTGCCCGGCCGCCCGACGGCCAAGCGCACGCCATGACGCGCTTCACGATGGTCCGCTCAACGCGTCGAGGGCGATCTCGAAGTTGGCCTCGATGTCGAGAGTGGGCGGGTCATGCGCGCGGAGGTGACGGCGCCGCTGTGTCGCGGCTTCGAGCAGATCCTGGAGGCGCGTCCGCCCATCGAAGCGCGGGCGCTGGCGCCGCGGATCTGCGGCATCTGCTCGGTCGCGTAGTCGCCGCGGCTGTCGCTCTTCGCGATGCGATGGCGGCCGAGGTCGCGCCGAACGGGATTCTCGCGACCAATCTCGCGCATGAGGCGGAGAAGGCCGCCGATCATCTCACGCACTTCTACATCTTCTTCATGCCGGACTTCGCTCGCGAGGCCTGTGCCGCGCACTCCGGGCATGAGGAGACACGGGACCGTTTCGCAGCGACGCGCGGCCTGCGGCACGCGATGTCTTGCCGGCGCGGGCGCGGCTGCTCGAACCTATGGGTATCTTCGCCGGGAAATGGCCGCATAGTCTGGCCTTCCAGCCGGCCGATGTCGGCGGCCCGCTGGAGCAGGCGCTGATCGGCACTGATGTCGGCGGCGCCGGCGCACGCTCGGTCGCCATCCAGCACGTCGTGCGCTCGTTCGATCCCTGGATGGTGTGCACCGCGCATTGAGTCGTCTCTCGCGCGGGGACGGAAACTTCGTTGTCGCCTGAAATCGAACTGTTTCCGTTTTTCTCGGTCGGGGCATGCGCGCGCACCGCAATTCGAGCAATTCAAATCTGCAACAATTTGGTATCACTCTACTTTCCTTACGCTCCCGGTGCTTGGCCTGCTTCTTGCTGTCCTTGGCGTCATAGACAAGTCAAAGCCGAGGCGGGACGATTCATGGGCGCGGCGACGGAAACGTTTTACAGCGTGATCAGGCGACAAGGTATCACGCGTCGGAGCTTTCACAAATTTTGCAGCCTGACTGCGACGAGTCTCGGCCTCGGTCCGCTGGGGGCGAGCCGCATCGCGAACGCGCTCGAGACCAAGCCGCGCGTGCCGGTGATCTGGATGCACGGCCTCGAATGCACCTGCTGTTCCGAGAGCTTCATTCGTTCCGCGCACCCGCTGGTGAAGGATGCCGTGCTCTCGATGATCTCGCTCGACTATGACGGCACCATCATGGCGGCCGCAGGCCACCAGGCGGAGGCGATCCTCGAAGAGGCCCGCGCCAAGCACAAAGGGCAATACATTCTCGCGGTGGAAGGCAATCCGCCGCTGAACGAAGGCGGCATGTTCTGCATCGACGGCGGCAAGCCGTTCGTCGAGAAGCTGAAGATGGTGGCGGAGGATGCGATGGCGATCATCGCCTGGGGCGCTTGCGCCTCGTGGGGCTGCGTGCAGGCGGCCAAGCCCAATCCGACGCAGGCGACGCCCATCGACAAGGTCATCGCCAACAAGCCGATCATCAAGGTGCCGGGATGCCCCCCGATCGCTGAAGTGATGACCGGCGCCATCACCTTCATCACCACTTTTGGCAAATTGCCCGAGCTCGATCGTCAGGGCCGGCCGAAGATGTTTTACTCGCAGCGTATCCACGACAAGTGCTACCGGCGGTCGCATTTCGACGCCGGCCAGTTCGTCGAGGAGTGGGACGACGAGGCGGCGCGCAAGGGCTATTGTCTCTACAAGATGGGCTGCAAGGGCCCGACCACCTACAACGCCTGCTCGACCGTGCGCTGGAATGGCGGCGTCTCCTTCCCGATCCAGTCGGGCCATGGCTGCATCGGCTGCTCGGAAGACGGATTCTGGGACAAGGGTTCGTTCTACGACCGCCTCACCAACATCAAGCAGTTCGGCATCGAGAAGAACGCCGACCAGATCGGCATGGTGGCGGCCGGAGCCGTCGGTGCGGCAGTCGCCGCGCATGCAGCGGTGACCGCGGTGAAGCGGCTCGCCGGCAAGCGCGAAGACGCGCACCACACCAGCTAAGCGCCAAAGAGATCCAAGAGTAACAAAATCATGGGTATCCAGACTCCCAACGGCTTCAATCGCGACAATTCCGGCAAGCGCATCGTCGTCGATCCGGTGACCCGTATCGAAGGTCACATGCGCGTCGAGGTCAATGTCGACGCCGATAACGTCATCCGAAACGCAGTCTCCAGCGGCACGATGTGGCGCGGGATCGAGGTGATCCTGAAGGATCGCGATCCCCGCGACGCCTGGGCGTTCACGGAACGGATCTGCGGCGTCTGCACCGGCACGCACGCGCTGACGTCGGTGCGCGCGGTCGAGAACGCGCTCGGGATCACCATTCCGGAGAACGCCAATTCGATCCGCAATCTGATGCAGCTTGCCTTGCAGGTGCACGACCACGTCGTTCACTTCTATCACCTGCACGCGCTGGATTGGGTCGATTTGGTCTCCGCGCTTTCGGCCGACCCGCGGGCAACCTCGACGCTCGCGCAGTCGATCTCGAGCTGGCCGCTGTCGTCGCCAGGTTACTTCAAGGACCTGCAAACCCGTCTCAAGAAGTTCTTCGAGTCGGGGCAGTTGGGGCCCTTCAAGAACGGCTATTGGGGCAGCAAGGCCTACAAGCTGCCGCCTGAGGCCAATCTGATGGCGGTCGCGCACTATCTGGAGGCGCTCGATTTCCAGAAGGAGATCGTCAAGATCCAAACCATCTTCGGCGGCAAGAATCCGCATCCGAACTGGCTCGTGGGCGGCGTGCCCTCTCCGATCAACGTCGACGGCACGGGCGCGGTCGGTGCCATCAACATCGAGCGCCTGAACCTGATCTCGTCGATCATCGATCGCCTGATCGAGTTCAACGAGCAGGTCTACCTGCCCGACGTGGCGGCGATCGGTTCGTTCTACAAGGACTGGCTCTACGGCGGCGGTCTTTCCGGCAAGAGCGTACTCTCTTATGGCGACGTGCCGGAACACGCCAACGACTACTCCTCCAAGAGCCTGAAGCTGCCGCGGGGCGCCATCATAAACGGCAATCTCTCGGAGGTGCTTCCCGTCGATCATGCCAACCCCGATGAGATCCAGGAGTTCGTGGTTCACTCCTGGTACAAATATCCCGACGAAACCAAGGGACTGCATCCCTGGGACGGCGTGACCGAGCCGAACTACGTGCTGGGGCCCAATGCGAAAGGCACCAAAACCGCGATCGAGCAGCTCGATGAGGGCGGAAAATATTCATGGATCAAGGCGCCGCGCTGGCGGGGTCACGCCATGGAGGTCGGCCCGCTGGCGCGTTGGGTGGTGGGCTATGCGCAGAACAAGGCCGAGTTCAAGGATCCTGTCGACAAGTTCCTGAAGGATATGGACCTTCCGCTATCGGCGCTGTTCTCGACGCTCGGTCGGACGGCGGCGCGCGCGCTGGAGTCGGTCTGGGCCGGACGACAAATGCGTTACTTCCAGGACAAGCTCGTCGCCAACATCAAGGCCGGCGACAGCTCGACCGCGAACGTCGACAAGTGGAAGCCGGAGAGCTGGCCGAAGGAGGCAAAGGGTTTTGGCTTCACCGAGGCGCCGCGCGGCGCACTCGCGCACTGGATCAAGATCAAGGAAACCAAGATCGACAATTACCAGTGCGTGGTGCCGACCACCTGGAACGGCTCACCGCGCGATCCGCAAGGGAACATCGGTGCATTCGAGGCCTCGCTGATGAACACCCCGATGGTCAATCCCGAGCAGCCTTTGGAGATCCTGCGCACGATCCATTCCTTCGATCCGTGCCTGGCCTGCTCCACGCATGTCATGAGTCCGGACGGCCAGGAAATGGCCAGCGTCAAGGTCAGGTGAAGCAGGGGGAAACGCCATGATGGATGTAGCTGCACGTCCGGCGGAAGCCGAGCCGGACCTCTCCGCGATAGCGGCCGATGCGGCCGGCGAACATGGGGTCGGCCGTCCCGCCGTCTATGTCTACGAAGCGCCGGTGCGGATCTGCCATTGGGTGAACGCGTTCTCGATCATCGTGCTGATGGTGACCGGCTATCTGATCGGAACGCCATTGCCGTCGGTCGAGGGCGAGGCCTCGGCGAACTTCGTGATGGGCTATATCCGCTTTGCCCATTTCGCGGCGGGGCAGGTGCTGGCGGTGTTCTTCCTTGCCCGCATTCTGTGGGCCTTCGTCGGAAATCACCATTCCCGGCAGATTTTCTATCTGCCGGTGCATCGCAAGCACTTCTGGAAGGAAGTGCTGCATGAAATCCGCTGGTATGC
Organism: Bradyrhizobium sp. 137; assembly: GCF_023074095.1. Taxonomy (NCBI): domain Bacteria; kingdom Pseudomonadati; phylum Pseudomonadota; class Alphaproteobacteria; order Hyphomicrobiales; family Nitrobacteraceae; genus Bradyrhizobium; species Bradyrhizobium sp. 137. The sequence continues at coordinate 103,623 of NZ_JADPKU010000015.1, read as the reverse complement.
GTTCCTGGATCGCGAGCCGAAGATGTATGTCGGCCACAACCCGCTGGCGCGGACCGCGATGTTCACGGGCTTCACGCTGTTCGTGGCGTTCATGATCGTTACCGGCTTTGCGCTCTATTCGGAAGGTGCCGGTATCGACAGTTGGCAGCACAAGCTGTTCGGCTGGGTGTTCGCGATTTGGCCGAACAGCCAGGACGTTCACACCTGGCATCATCTCGGCATGTGGGCGCTGGTCGTGTTCGTGATGGTGCACATCTACGCCGCGGTCCGTGAGGACATCATGTCGCGCCAGAGCATCGTCTCCTCGATGATCTCCGGCGAGCGGCAATTCCGCGACTGAGAAACTGGAATGATACCGATGCCGACATCTTCGCAAGCAAACCGCATCCTGGTGCTCGGCATCGGCAACATACTGTGGGCCGACGAAGGCTTTGGCGTGCGCGCGGTGGAGAAATTCCACCGCCGCTACGCCGTGCCCGACAACGTCACCATTCTCGACGGCGGCACGCAGGGGCTCTACCTCGTGAACTACCTGGAGGATGCGGATCGTTTGATCGTGTTCGACGCGATCGACTATGGGCTCGAGCCCGGGCAGTTGAAGCTCGTTCGCGACGACGAGGTGCCGCGTTTCACCGACGCCAAGAAGATGAGCTTGCACCAGACCGGCTTCCAGGAGGTCATCAGCGCGGCCGACCTGCTTGGCCGTTGTCCGCGACATCTCGTATTGATCGGCTGCCAGCCGCTCGACCTCGAGGATTGGGGTGGCCCGCTGACGAAGCCGGTGCGCGATCAGATCGCGCCGGCGCTCGAGCTTGGTTGCGAGATCCTGGCCGAATGGGGCGTCGAGGTGATGCCGCGCACCGCGCCGTTGGCAGAATCGGAGCGGCTGCTCGCCAACGACATCGATCATCAGCATTACGAGATGAGGGGGCGGCCGGCCTGACCGGCTGCACCATCGGAGATCCGCCATGTGCCTCGGCTTGCCGATGACGATCGTTGAGACTGACGGGATATCGGCGCTGTGCGAGTTCCGAGGCGAGCAGCGGCGCGTTTCGATGCTGCTGCTCTCGGACCCGCCGGCCGGTGCCAGGGTGCTGGTCCTTATCGACACCGCGGTTCGGCTTCTGCATGAGGCCGAGGCGCGCCTGATCGGCGCCGCGATCGACGGTCTGTGCGCGGCGATCAATGGCGAGGATTGCGATCGCTTCTTCGCCGACCTCATTGACCGCGAGCCGCAACTGCCCGAGCATCTCCGGCTTGATTAGGGCGGCAGCCCGCTCCGCGAGAGCCCGCGTCCTCGCTGGAAGATAAATTTCTATCTGCTAGGTTCATTCATCCGATATGGAAATTAGCTTTCCGTCCTGGGATTGATGCATCTTCTGTCGTGGAAATATATGATTCAAATCAACTAGATAAATTAGGAAAGGTGATAACCGTCCTTGGCACGTACCTTGCTGATCCCTATTCCCAGCAGAATCATAAGCTTGTCAGGGGAGGTCTGATGAAATTGCAGCAGGGAAGGCAGGAACTGGCGCGGCGTGGCTTGCCGGAGGTGGATGCTGCGACGGTCGATCGTTTTCTGAATACGACCGACGAGGCCCGCGCCATCGCCGTGTTGCTGTCGGCAGGAGACACCACGCGTTTTCCGGAGGCGACCGACGTCGCGGTCGTGCTGCCGGAGCTGATCGAGGCATTCAAGGGTCGGTTGCGTGGCGCGGTGATCGCCCCCGGTGCCGCGAGTGAACTCGGCCAGCGTTTTGGCGTACGCGTGCAGCCGACGCTGATCTTCGTCGCCAAGGGCGAGACACTCGGGCTGATCGCGAAGATCCAGGACTGGTCGATCTATGTCGACCGCATCACCAAGCTGATCGACCGTCCGCGCGGCACGAGCGCGTTGTCATGACAACCGTCGTTCCCCAACACCGCCAAGGTGTCGAACTATGAAAGCGGGCTTCTGGACTGCGCCCGAGGGGGCGGAGCAGCCGATCAACGTGTTTCCGATCGGCGATGAGAACCTGAACGCGACGAGCGGCAGCCTGACCGCCCCCGGAGCCTTGGCCAAGCTTGCCACGCTCGACAGCGCGGAACTCGCCAGGATCTGCCCGAACGCCGTCGAGCTGTTGTCGAAGGTGGCCGCAGCGATCGCGAGCCAGAAGGCCGACATGCCGACGCAACTGTTCCGGCTTGCCAATCTCAACGATCTCGAGCGCAAGCTGATTGTCGACGTGATGGGCGAGGGCGAAGTGGCCGCCGTCGTTGCGCTGCCCGATGGATCATTGGCGCAGATCCAGGAATCTGTGCTGGCCGGGATCTGGCGCGTGCGGCTCGACGCCAATCACGAATATCTCGAGGTCGGGCCGATCCCGGAGATCGTGAAGCGCGCCGCTGCCGATCTCACGGCTGCGGATTTTGAGATCGGGCAGGCCACCGAAGGTGCCATGAACGTGCTGCCGGTGCTTGCGGAAATCCGCGAGCGGGCGCTCGCATGGCGGCCTGGCATCCGCTCGCAGATCATCAATTTCACGCTGCTGCCGATGAGCCCGGTCGACATGAGTTTTCTCCAGGACACGATCAAGAACGGGCCGATCCAACTGGTTTCTCGCGGCTATGGTAGCTGCCGGGTGCTCTCCACGGGCATCCGCAATGTCTGGTCGGTGCAGTTCTTCAACGCCATGGACGCCATCATCCTCGATACGCTGGAGGTCGGCGGCGTGCCGACGGTGGCGATTGCGGCTGACGAGGACTTCGAGGACTCGGCTGAGCGGCTTCAGGAGATCATCGAGACCTATTTCAAATGAGCGGGTTCGAGAAGCGCCAGGACGTCGCCGATGTCACGCGGCTGGAATGCGGCATCTGCTGGACGATCTATGACCCCACTGATGGCGACGGGGTGGCACAGATCGAACCCCGCACTCCGTTCGCGGCGTTGCCGGAAGACTGGCGCTGCCCGAACTGCGACTCTCCAAAATCCAAGTTCATGGCGATCGAGTCATGACGGCTGATGCGCAAATTCCTGCCAGCGCCGCCGACGCCGACGCGTGGGGCGAGCTCTTGGCAGGAAGCTATCGGGAGATCGGCGAGCGCGCGATGCGCGATCTGCCGATCTACAACGACGCGCTCGGCGTCGAAGCGGTCGGTTTCCGCTGGTTCAACGGCACGACCACCGGCATCATGGTCACGCCCTGGTTCATGAACGTGGTGATGCCGGCGAGCGCGATCGCGCGGGATACGTCGGGCCCGAGCCTGCGAATCCGCTTCCCTGCGGGCGATATCGAATTCACTCTCAGCGAGGTCGGACAAATGGGCCTGATCGCGAGCTGCTCGCTGTTCTCGCCGATGTTCCAGTTCGCGGACATGGTCGCCGCGCGGGCGACGGCCGAAGCGACCCTCGCCGAGCTGATGCTGCCGGCCGACAGCGAGGAGGCGGTCCGTCGTCGCGAGCCCGCAACAAGCCCGATCGATCGGCGTAACTTCCTGCGCGGTGTTCTGACGGAGCGGTGCGGATGAGTCTGGCCTTCCGCAACGAGATCGACATCACGGTGTGGCTCGCCGGCGGCACGATTGCCGACGTGGCGATCCGGCCGCGCAGCCGGCCGCCGTTGACGCGCTTGTTCGCGGGAAAGCCGGCCTCGTCACTGCCGTCGGTGCTGTCGCGTCTGTTCTCCCTGTGCTCAATGGCGCATCAGGTAGCTTTCCTGTCCGCGGTCGAGGCGGCGCGGGGCGAGCATGCCAGTCTCGAGATCGAGCACGGTCGCGTCGTCGCTGTCGTCGCCGAACGCCTGACCGAATTGTTGCGCGGCCTGTTCGTTGGCCGTCTCACGCTTGACGGCGCCGGCGCCGCAGCCGTTCGTGCCATGATGGAGGCCACGGCCGTTCTGGGTGGCAGCATCGCCGAGCGCGGGGAGGCGGTCTCGCGCCGTGAGGCGGTGGCGAAGATCAGGGCATCGCTCGCCGCGCTCGGGATCGCGAGCGAGGAGCAAACCCCCGGGGCCGGCAGCGCGCTGGCGGTACATCTTGCGAATTTCGATGGGCATGCCTTGCTGCCGCCGGTGGTCGAAGAGTCATTCCTGTCGGCAGCCGACGATCTCGAAATCGTTATGCGGCTGCTTGCCGATGGCGCGATATTCTCCGATGCGCCTGATCTCCATGGCCGGATTCCGGAGACCGGCGTCTGGGCACGGCGGGTTGGGCGTGAGCCGATCCTGCCGCCGGGCGCGGGGCCCGCCGAGCGTCTGAAGGCGCGGATCGCGGAAGTGGCGCGGCTCTGCGCCTTCCTAGAGGCGGACGATGGGACAGTCGAGGACGCCGTCCTCCAGAGCTACCGGCTGGGGACCGGCAGAGGCGCGGGTGCCGTCGAATGCGCGCGGGGCCGGCTGTATCATGCCGTCGAGCTCGACGATGAAGACCGCATCGTCCGCTTCGAATTCTTGGCCCCGACGGAGTGGAATTTCCATGCCCGCGGGCCGTTGGTTCGCAGCCTCCAGGGATCCGTTCTCGCCGGGGGCCGGCAGGGGCTGCATGCGGTCCGCACGCTCGTCAGCTCGTTCGATCCGTGCGTCGGCTTCAGCCTCAGCTTCCGCGAGATCGGCCATGCATGAGATAGCGCTGTGCGAAGGAATCATCGAGATTATCCAGGAGGAGTCGCGCAAGCGCGCCTTCGCTAGGGTGAACGTCGTGTGCCTGGAGATCGGTGCGCTCAGCCATGTTGCGCCTGAGGCGATGAAGTTCTGCTTCGAGGCCGTCGCCGCGCCCACCATTGCGCAAGGGGCAAGGCTCGAGATCGTCGAGACGCCGGGGGCGGCCTGGTGCATGGCCTGCTCCAAAGGCGTCGAGATCAAGCAGCGCTATGAGCCATGTCCGTCCTGCGGCAGCTATCAATTGCAGGCGACCGGCGGCGAAGAGATGCGCGTGAGGGAGCTGGAGGTCGATTGATGTGCACGGTATGCGGTTGCAGTGATGCCAAAGCGTCCATCGAACACACCCATGATCATTCCCATGAGCACGATCATTCGCATCATCATGGGCACAGCCACGACCATCACCATCATCATGATCACGCGCCCGGTGATAGCGGGCTGGTCGATTGCAGCGCCAATCCGGCAGGCCAGCAGATCGCCGGCATGAGCAGCGACCGCATCATCCAGGTCGATCGCGACATTCTCTGCAAGAACAATCGGCTTGCCGCCGACAACCGCGCGCGCTTCCGAACCGACGACGTGCTCGTCTTCAACCTGGTCTCGAGCCCCGGCGCCGGAAAAACCTCGCTTCTGGTTCGTGCCGTGTCCGAGCTGAAGGACAGCTTTCCGATTGGCGTGATCGAAGGCGATCAACAGACCTCCAACGATGCCGAACGGATCCGCTCGACCGGCGTGCCGGCGATCCAAATCAATACCGGCAAGGGCTGCCATCTCGATGCCGCCATGGTCGGCGAAGCCTATAACCGCTTGCCCTGGCTTAACGGCGGCATCCTCTTCATCGAGAACGTCGGTAATCTCGTCTGTCCCGCGGCGTTCGATCTCGGCGAGGCCTGCAAGATCGTGGTGTTCTCGACCACGGAAGGCGAGGACAAGCCGCTGAAATATCCGGACATGTTCGCAGCCTCCTCTCTGATGCTGATCAACAAGATCGATCTTGCGCCCGTACTCGACTTCGATCTTGCAAGGACGATCGAATATGCGCGCCGGGTCAGTCCGAAGATTGAGGTTTCGACGGTGTCGGCGCGCTCCGGTGAGGGTTTTGCGGCATTCTATGCCTGGATTCGCAAGCGGATTGCACAGATGAAGCCGACCGAGATGGCCGTGTCGGGATCAGCATGAGCGGCGAGGCCATGGCGCGAGACCGAACACGGCTGCGCCTGCAGGTGCGCGGCGCCGTGCAGGGCGTGGGCTTTCGTCCCTACATCTACGGCCTCGCCGCGCGCTATCGGCTCGGCGGCTTCGTTGCCAATGATCCCGGTGGCGTGGTGATCGAGGTCGAGGGCGACCGCGCCGCCGATTTTGTCGATGCGCTGCCGCTGGAAAAACCGCCACTGGCTCGGATAGACGAGATTTCCGTGCAACCGGTCGGCATCACCGAAAGCGACGAGTTCCACATCCGCGTCAGTGAGCAGGGCAAGGTCTCGACCCGGATCGCCGCCGATGCCGCGACCTGTCCGCAGTGTCTGAGCGAGCTGTTTGATCCGGCGAGCCGCTTCCATCTCTATCCTTTCGTCAATTGCACCCATTGCGGCCCGCGCTACACCATCGCCGAGCGGCTGCCCTATGACCGCCGTACCACCGCGATGAGACGCTTCGCGATGTGCACGGCCTGCGCAGCAGACTATGCCGATCCGGCGAGCCGTCGCTTCCACGCCGAAGCAATTGCCTGCCCGCGCTGTGGGCCAAGGATCAGTCATGATACCAAGCAGATCGCCACTGCGATCGCTGATGGAAGGATCGTCGCGATCAAGGGGCTCGGCGGATATCAATTGCTGTGCAATGCCCGTGAAGATGCGGCTGTGTGGCGTCTGCGGCGCCGGAAGCATCGCAATCAGAAGCCGTTCGCCGTGATGGTCGGTTCGACGGATGTGGTCGGCGAGATCGCTGAAATCGATGGGGTCGGGCTCGCGCTGCTGGAATCCTCGCCGCGGCCCATCGTGCTGATGAGATCCCGCGATATGCTCCCGCCCGCGATTGCGCCGGAGCTGTCGCGGATCGGCGTCATGCTGCCCGTCGCGCCGCTGCATCATCTTGTGCTGAAGGCGCTCAATTCGGCGCATCCGCGAGCGGACGGCGCAAGTTGGGCGATCGTGGCAACCAGCGCCAATCCTGGCGGCGAGCCGCTGGTGGTCGTCAATGACGAGGCCAAACGGCGGCTTGCCGGCATCGCCGACCTGATCGTCACGCATGACCGCGACATCGTCACCCGCGCGGACGACTCTGTCGTGTCGGTGGTCGCGGGCCGAGCGCAGTTCATCCGCCGCGCCCGCGGCTATATTCCCGAGCCGATTAGACTCGCGAAGTCCGTCCCGTCGGTGCTTGCGGTCGGCGGCGCGCTGAAGTCGACGGTCACCGTCATCCGCGGCAACGAAGCCTTCGTCTCCCAGCACATCGGCGATCTCGACACCGCGGAAGGCATTCGCTTTTTCGAGGAGACGGTGGATCACCTGCTCTCGACGCTGGACATCGAGCCGGTCGTCATCGCCCATGACCTGCATCCGAACATGGCCTCGACCCGTTTCGCCGAAGCCAGCGGGAGGCGGCTGATCGCGGTCCAGCATCACCATGCCCATGCGGCATCCGTGATGGCGGAACATGGCGTCGCAGGGCCAGCGTTGGCGCTGGTGCTCGACGGCTTCGGCTATGGCAGCGACGGTGGCAATTGGGGCGGCGAGTTGCTCTCGTGCGATGGTGCACGCTTCCGGCGGCTCGGACATCTGGCGCCGATGAAGATGCCCGGTGGCGATCGCGCGACGCGCGAGCCGTGGCGCATGGCCGCGAGCGTGCTGCACGCCTTGCGGCGCGGCGACGCGATTGCGAAGCGCTTTGCGATGCAGCCGCAGGCTGCGCGTCTCTGCGCTATGCTCGACCAGCCCGGCGTGGCGACGACGACCAGCGCCGGCCGGCTGTTTGACGCGGCGGCGGCGCTGCTTGGTCTCTGTCCGGTGCAGAGTTACGAGGGCGAAGCCGCAATGAAGCTGGAAGCGCGTGTCCGCACACCGCGCCTCGCGGAGGACGGCTGGACGATCGAGAATGGCGTGCTGTCTCTTTTCCCCTTGCTCGAGCGCCTTGCGGTCGATCCGGTCGATGGGGCCGACCTCTTCCATGGCACCTTCGCCGCCGCCTGCATCGACTGGATCGCGCGCGCGGCACTGGAGACCAGCGTAACGACCGTCATCCTGAGCGGTGGCTGCTTCCTCAACGCGATCCTCGCAAGCGAGATCGGGCGCGGCTGCGTCGCCGCCGGGCTCTCGCCGTTGCTGCCTCGCCAGGTGCCGTCCAATGACGGCGGCCTTAGCCTCGGGCAGGCCTGGGTCGCCGCGCTCCAACTCCTCGAACAGCAAGGCCCGGAAGGAAACGCCTGATGTGTCTCGCGATACCTGCTGAGGTCACAAAGCTCCTGCCCGACGACATGGCCGTCGTCTCGATCGATGGCGTCAGCAAGGAGATCTCGGTGGCGCTGATCGAAAACCTCGCCGTCGGCGACTACGTGATCATCCATGTGGGCTACGCCCTGACCAAGATCGATCCGGAGGAGGCGCAGCGGACGCTGGGGCTGTTGCGTGAAATCGGCGCCGAAAGCCGGGAGGCCGCGCAATGAAATATGCCGACGAGTTTCGCGACAAGGAGATCGCGCTGGGATTGGCGAAGGCGATTCGCTCGGAGGCCGATCCGGAAAAATCCTATCGTTTCATGGAATTTTGCGGCGGCCACACGCATGCAATCTCCCGCTACGGGCTGGAGGACATGCTGCCGAAGAACGTGCGGATGATCCACGGCCCCGGCTGCCCTGTCTGCGTCTTGCCAGCGGGACGCATCGACATGGCGATCCGGCTCGCCGAGCGGCCGGACGTGATCCTTTGCGTCTACGGCGACCTGATGCGGGTGCCGGGCTCGCAGGGTGGCTCGCTGCTGAAGGCGAAGGCGCGCGGCGGCGACGTCCGTATGGTTTATTCCACGATTGATGCAATCCGTGTTGCGGAAGAAATTCCCGGCCGCGCGGTCGTGTTCTTCGCCATCGGCTTCGAGACCACGACGCCGCCGACCGCCGTGATGATCCGGCTCGCTGAGAAGAAGCAGCTCAAGAACTTCAGCGTGTTCTGCAATCATGTGCTGACGCCGCCGGCGATGCAGAACATCCTGGAAAGCCCCGATATCCGCAATATCGGCCGCGTCGAGATCGACGGCTTCGTCGGGCCGGGCCATGTCTCGACCATCATCGGCACCGAGCCTTACGAGTTCTTTGCCGAAGAATTCAGCAAGCCGGTGGTGATCGCGGGCTTCGAGCCGCTCGACATGATGCAGGCGATCCTGATGCTGGTGCGGCAGGTCAACGAGCACCGGCATGAGGTGGAGAACCAGTATAGCCGCGCAGTGACCCGTGACGGCAATCTGCGCGCCAAGGAGGAGGTCTCCGACATCTTCGAGCTGCGCGACCAGTTCGAGTGGCGCGGTCTCGGCCTAGTGCCTTATAGCGGGCTCAAGCTGAAGCGGGCCCACGCCAAATACGACGCCGAGGTCCGCTTCGACATGAACGAGCTTCGCGTTGCCGACAGTCCGGCCTGTGAATGCGGCGCCATCCTGCGCGGCGTGAAGAAGCCGGTCGACTGCAAGCTGTTCGGCACGGTGTGCACGCCGGAGACGCCGATGGGGTCCTGCATGGTCTCGTCCGAGGGTGCATGTGCGGCACACTGGACTTACGGCCGCTTCCGCGATCATCAGCAACGGCGCGCGTCATGAAAGCCCATCAGCGCAAGCTCGACATAAGGAACGGCTGCGTCGACCTGTCCCACGGATCCGGTGGCCGCGCGATGTCGCAACTGATCTCGGGCCTGTTCCACGAGGCCTTCGGCAATGAATGGCTGGCGTGCGGCAACGACCAGTCTGCGTTCGATGTCGGCGCCGGGCGCATGGTGATGACGACCGACGGCTATGTGGTCTCGCCGCTGTTCTTTCCGGGCGGCAATATCGGCTCGCTCGCCGTGCATGGCACGGTCAACGACATCGCCATGGCCGGCGCGCGGCCCCTCTATCTCTCAGCGAGCTTTATCATCGAGGAAGGTTTTCGTTTCTCCGACCTGAAGATGATTGCGGATTCCATGGGCGAGGCTGCGCGAGCCGCGGGCGTCTACATCATCACCGGTGACACGAAGGTCGTCGAGCGCGGCAAGGCCGACGGCCTGTTCATCTCGACAGCCGGGGTCGGTGTCGTGCCTGCCGGGCTCGACCTCTCTGCTGGGAATGCCCGCGTCGGCGATCGTGTCCTGATCTCTGGAACGCTCGGGGACCATGGCGTCGCCATCATGTCCAAACGCCAGAACCTCGCTTTTGAGACCGAGATCGTCTCTGATTCCGCGTCGTTGCATGATTTCGTGGCGAGCATGCTGGCGGCCGGCGGCAAGGGCATCCGTTTGATGCGCGATCCCACCCGCGGTGGGCTCGCCGCGACGCTGAACGAGATCGCCCAGCAGTCCGGCCTCGGCTTCCGACTTCAGGAGGCGGCGATCCCGGTGAAGCCAGGTGTTGCTGCGGCCTGCGAACTGCTCGGGCTCGATCCGCTCTACGTCGCCAACGAAGGCAAGCTCGCAGCGATCGTGGCGCCCGAGGTTGCAGCAGCCGTGCTTGCGGCGATGCGGGTGCATCCGTTCGGCCGTGATGCCGCCGAGATCGGCGAGGCCGTGGCAGACGACCACCATTTCGTGCAGATGGCGACGAGCTTTGGCGGCGGAAGGATCGTCGACTGGCTGTCGGGCGAACAATTACCTCGGATCTGTTGAGGCTCAGGATGCGCATTCTGCTTTTGTCGCATTCCTTGAACAACCTGACGCAGCGGCTGCATGTCGAACTCTGCGAGCGTAACCATGAGATCTCGGTCGAGCTCGATATCCATCCCGACGTGACCCGCGAAGTGTTGCGCTGTATCCGCCGACCTCGTTATCGCGCCGTTCTTGAAAAGGCCGATCCCGGACGATGTCTGGCTGGCGTGCGTTGCCTCATCGTGCACCCCGGCCCGCCAGGTGACCGCGGTCCTGCGGCTCTCGACCGGGCCATTCTCGAGGGCGTCGCGGAGTGGGGTGTCACGGTGCTGCAGGCGGATGGCGAGTTCGACGCCGGTCCGATCTGGGTCTTGTCGGCTCGAGCGATTGCGCTGGCTTTCTTCCCTAACCACGGACACGCTGCAGACCGCGTTCAAAGCGTCATTCCGCTGCGATGATTTCAAACAATAATCGCCGTTGGAAATCTCGCCCATCTTGCCTCTGTCTCATCGAATGCAGGCGGGGGCTCCCAAGGCGGGATTCGATCTGCTCCGCATGCTTTTCTGACGAAGGCAGGCGCTTCGGCTTCGCCAAAGCAGCCTTCAAGTTTACATCTCACCGACCTCATAGCCAGGGGATATCGGATCTCGCCAGTTAAAAAGACTGGCGCACCCTGCGCCAGGCGATGCAGCTATACGCGCCCTACTGGCTCGATCTGTTGATTTGCGCCGAGAATGCGGGTCAGAGCGCAGGATTTCACAGTTAAGACCCTGTTTGTTGCATCAATTAAGATTCAGGTATCGTTAGGTTCAGCAGTCACGGCGAAGCACTCAAATTGAATGTTCCGGTCGCCAAGGAGGGCGCACTCAGACTCTTGCGCCAATCGTGCGCCGAGAGGCTTGGCATTGTCGTCCCGTAGGTCAGTGCTGCGGTGAAGAAGATGCAGGAGGCACCCACGTAACGCCGACAGGAGGCGAGAATGCACGATAGCTCTTATCGTTCCCAGCACGGTTCAGTAAAGTTCTGCGCAATGTGCGGTCGAAGGTTTGGGCTCGTACGCTACTACAGCTGGCGAACGGCACTTTGCTCCAAGAAATGCGTCGACCGGTTCAGGGAGCGGCGGGAAGCCGACCATAAATGGCTTCGTCGGTTGCGGACGGCTTGAGACTGGCGAGATCAGTCCACAAATCGATGATATGCAGTCGGCCGTAGGTTCCCTCGCAATCCAGAAGATCGGCGGGATCATAAGCCGGGTCTCGGAAATCTCATGGCGATCCCGTCTGCAGTTGAGAGCAGGGGGTAGCCAGCCACGCAAAGGCATTTCCCGAAACGTGCAGCAGGAGCGTAAGGCGGCAATGGGATGCATTGCCGACGTCAAACGCGGCGCAACGGACGCCTGTTCGGCTTTAATCCAGCTGCTTGTCTTGGCACAGAGGCGGTCCAACGACAGCGGCGACTGAAGACCCGAGTCGAGAAGTTCCTGATGATGGTTCGCGTACCCTAAAGCTGCCTAGTAGGCGCTTCCACCGTCCTGAAGGAAGATCAACGGGCAGCACAATCCGAAATGAAGGAATCAAATGGATACAGCTGAGACTTCGTCCGAAGTTGCGGGCGCAAACATCATCACTGTTCCGTTCGAGGAGAGAAACCAGATCTCAGAGACCAGGAGACATTGTCAAACATTGCGACGGAGCATCGAGAGTTTGCGCGAATGTCTCAGGACCATTGAGAGCATGACTGGGAGCGTTGATGACCGGCGCGTGCGCGAGAACCTTCAATGCCAAATAAACTCGTTGAATGAACTGCTGCTGCTGAGGCTTAGTCAATTATCGACGATTGATCACGCGTTGCAGCAAACGCTTCGCTCTATCGGGTTGCGGAGCCCGTAGATCGAAACGGGTCCTCGCGTTCAATGCGAGGGCCTGTTTAGGGCCAGGACCTCCGCGAAGGCTGCTTGAGCGCAACTCGAGGAATTGATTTGCACGATCAACCCAACCCCTGACGAGCCTTGCGCTCAGTGCTCTTGAGCAGTTCAGTGGAAGTCATCATAGACGCTCGAGCCGAACCGGCATACGCTACGCGGCAAGCTGATCATTAGCCTGCCGTTTTGCATGCGCTGAATAAATGTGCAGCATCACTGCTTCCATGCCTCTAACTTCAATACCCGTCTGGCCCGGCGTCCAATCCGCGATTCTGTGCTGAATCATCCACTTTTTGACCTTACTCAATTTTACCCAACCTGAGTTCGAAAAGCCGGTTACGACGGAAGAATGACCGCTAGCGTTCCCGCCACTGCGGCCTTTCGGATGAGGAGGGCGCGTGGTTTACGGGCCAAAGAGCCCATCGGAGGGGATCATGCCAAGGAAGCTCGCCGCTGGTTGCGGCCATTCTGCCGATTTTGTCAGAAAAGCTCTTATATGCTGCACGCTTTTGGCCGCGTCGGCCATGACGTCTACCCACGCCAAGGCGGACGACATCAACTGGCGGCAGTTCGAAGGTGCATCGATCGTCTGGGCCTACGACATTCATCCGTACGCCGACGCGGTCGCAGCCCAGCTGCCTGAGTTCGAGAAGCTCACCGGCATCAAGGTGACGCCGGAGCTTTATCCGGACGACGCATATTGGAATAAGCTGACGATCCAACTCAGCACGAAGTCACCAAGCTGGGACGTCGTGGGCACGGGGATTCAGCCCGCTTGGGATCTCGCGCCGGGCCAGTTGCTTGAGCCGCTCGATCGATATCTGAACGATCCAAAACTCACCGCTGCAGGCTATGATTACAAGGACTTCTTCCCTGCGCTGCGGGATGCCCTGACCTGGAAAGTCAAGGAGGGCCAGATCGAGCCCGGAAGCGGGCAGGTTTGGGCGATCCCGCATGGTTTTGAGAACATCCAGCTGTTCTACCGTAAGGACATCCTCGACAAGTACGGCCTCAAGGTTCCGACGACCCCGCCAGAGATGTCCGCGGCGTGCGAAAAGCTGAAGGCTGCGGACGGCGCGATTACGCCGTTGGGCGTGCGCGGCGTCCGCTTTTGGAGCAGCATCCACACCGCCGCCATCTCGATTGCCAAATCCTACGGCGTACATGATTTCCTCATCAAGGATGGCAAGCTCGAGACAGGTCTGGAGTCGCCAGAGTCGATCGCGTTCCACAAGGACTATGTCGACATGATCAGGAAATGTGCGGCTCCGTCCTTTGCCAACGACAACTGGTACCAAGTGGTCGATGGTATCAACTCAGGACGAACCGCGATGGCGATCGATTCCAACATGTTCGGGTTCTGGAACGACGTGGCCGGCAAGCCAGCCTCGGGGAAGATCGCCTTCGCACCCTCCTTGCGTGCTCCGAACAGCAAGAACTTCGAATCCAACATCTGGATCTGGTCGCTTGCGATGAACGCTTCTTCCCAGAAGAAGGGTGCGGCCTGGCTGTTCATCCAATGGGCAACGTCAAAGCAGGTCGAGCTGAATGGTGCCGTTGCCGGCAAGCTCGTCAACCCTCCGCGCGCCTCCACCTGGGCCGACAAGGCTTGGCTCGAATATGCTGCCAAGCCTGAATTCAACAACTTCGTCGACACGTTCAAGAGCGTGCAGGAGAGGGCTGCATTGGCCTTTACGCCCCGAGTAGGCTTTGCCGAAGCAATGAATGCTTGGGCGGTTGCCATGCAGAAGATGGTCAATGGAGCCGATGTAAAGACAACCTTGGCTGACCTCGCATCAGAGATCCGTTCCTCTATGTGAAGCATAAGCAAGGGGCGGCAGTCGTAATTGCCGCCTCTTCACATGTTAAAGGTCAATGAGATGGACCTTCGAGGATCCGACGTGATCGCGACACTGCAGTCTTCGACCAGCCAACTTGCCCCATCAAAACATGAGGCGGCAAGGGGTCTTGAGGAGGCGCGTCTCGACTGGTGGAGCATTGCTGCGATCGCTCCTGCTATCATCATATTGCTCGGATTTCTTTTCCTGTTCTTCTATGGCGTGTTTCAATCGTTGACTGACCTCAAGTTTGGGCGGCCGCTGGTCCGCTTCATCGGCCTCGACAATTACGCAGCCCTGATCAAGACAGCCGATTTCTGGAACAGCGTCCGCGCGACCGTTGTTTACGCCGGATCGGCGGTATTTGTGCAAGCCGCGCTCGGTCTCGCACTTGCCAAGCTGTTCGCCACGGAAGTCTTCCTTGCGCGCCTGATGAGGCCCGTCATTCTCCTGCCTCTCGTCCTACCCCCAATGAGCGTCGCGCTCATGTGGACGACGATGATGGACCCGCAAAGCGGGATCATGAACTATCTGCTGTCCCTTGCCGGCATCAGCCGTTTTGCTTGGATTTCAGACCCTGCGACCGCAATGTTCTCGCTCGTCCTGATCGACGTTTGGACCTATACGCCGTTCTTCGCGTTGATCATTTTTGCCGGCCTGCAGGGTATAAATGATGAGATCAGGGAGGCGGCGCGCGTCAATGGCGCGAAGGGATGGGCAATCTTCCTGCACATCGAGCTGCCGCTTATCGCTCCCTACATTCTGATCGCCGCGGTGTTTCGGTTGATCGAATCCCTCAATCAATTCGACATCATCTTCGGCACAACGCAAGGAGGGCCCGGCAACAGTACCGCCGTGCTTTCAGTGCGCGCCTACATTACAGCGTTCCAGAATCTCGCCTTCGGGCGTGGGGCCGCAGTTATGGTGGTCAATTGGATGATCGTGCTGGTCGGGACGTTCGCCATGGTTAAGCTGTGGCGCTTCGTTCGGCAGCGCGTCAGCTGAAAAGGCAACACATGCGCTTCAGACGTTCGACTGCCACCAATCTGGTCCTGAACCTGCTCGTCGGACTGTGCGCATTGATCCTGGCCTTTCCACTTGTCTGGATCGTGACGATGTCGTTGAAGCAGCAGGCCGAGATCATGGCCTGGCCGCCGAGTTTCGTGTTCTCGCCGACGTTGGACAACTTTCGTGTCTTGTTCGATGTGGCGAAGGCGGGGGCGACCAGCTACGGAACCATCAAAGTCGATTTCCTGACACCGATCACGAACAGTGTCGTGATAGCGCTCGGCTCCGTTCTCGTCTCCTTAGCTGTGGGAGTTCCTGCGGCGTACGTTCTGGCGAGGCGGGATATACCTTTCAAGGAAGATATCGCCTTCTTCATTCTTGGATTTCGCTTTGCCCCGGTGTTTCTGGTCGTCATCCCGCTCTTCAGCGTTTTCCAGACGGTCGGACTGTATGACACCTATCTCGGCATGATCTGGGTCTATCAGGTCGTCACACTGCCGATGATGGTTTGGCTGAGCCGCTCCTACATTGAAGACATCCCAAAGGATATCGAGGAGGCAGCCGCGATGGATGGCGCGAGACCTTTCCGGGTCATGTTGCATATCGTGCTGCCGCTCTTGAAGCCCGGCCTGATCGGTGCCTCGTTGCTCATCTTTCTGCTTGCCTGGCACAACTTCGCGCTCGGTCTCATCCTCAGCTCGACCAAGGCGCCGGTGACGGTGGCTCTTCTCAAGCTGCTCAACCCCGGCGTGCAGTTCTACCCTGTCATGGCCGCAGGGTTGGTCCTGACAATGATCATTCCCGTCATTTTGATCGTTATCGGCCAGCGTCACCTCGAACGTGGCCTCACCTTCGGTGCCGTAAAATGAGTGTCAGGCCATTGATGTTCTTTGGAACGACAAATATCGATCTCTGCTTCAGTGTCGAGCGACTGCCAACGCCGGGTGAAAGCCTGATGGGCACATTGACCCGCAACCCTGGAGGGAAGGCCGCCAATCAGGCCGTTGCCGCTGCCCGGCTCGGGCTCAAGCCACACTTCTACACGCGTCTTGGCGATGACGAAGCCGGGCACTCCCTGTTGCAGTCGCTGCGCGAGGCCGGTGTTCGCGCGGATGCCATCAAGATCTGTGCGGGCGAGATCTCTGGTTCGGCCATGGTTATGGTCGGTGACGACGGCTCCAATATGATTGTCATCGACCCTGGCGCCAATCTGAACGTGACGCCAGATATGATCGAGGGCGCGGCGCAATTCATAGAGCCCGATGCGATCGTGGTCGCCGAAATGGGCATGCCGATCGGAGCGCTCAATCGGCTCTTCGAAATGAAATGCGAGAAGGAATTTAAGCTCATCTTCAACCCGGCGCCGGTGCGGCCGGGGCTTTCATCGGCGGCCTGGCGAAGTGTTGATTTCGTGACGCCGAACCAGGCCGAAGCTTTTGAGCTGACGGGGATCGAGGTGTACGACTTCAACAGCGCCGCGCACGCAGCCATGAGGCTTGTTGATCTCGGGCCGAGTGCCGCGCTGATCACCCTGGGTGCACAAGGCGTATACTATGCCGATGCGGAAACGTCTTTTGCGCTTCGGGCCTTTCCCGTCAAGGTGATTGATACCACGGCCGCGGGAGATGCTTTCAACGGAGCGTTCGCCGCATCACTCGCCCAGCGGCTGCCGTTAAGGGAAGCAGTGAGGAAGGCGCTGGCCGTGGCCTCGCTTTGTGTGACGCGGCGCGGCGCTCAAAGCTCCATGCCGAGCGCGGAGGCGGTTGACGAGTTTCTGAAGTCACAAACGATCTTGGAGTTGGAATGACTGAACAGTTCTCAGTTTTAGGTAGAACGGTGCTCGTGACCGGAGCCGGCGGCGGCATCGGGTCTGCCATTGTGAATGCATTTAGGGCAGGAGGGGCGAACGTCCTTGCCACTGACACCAACCTTGCAAACCTCAGAGACACTTTGGCAAGCTTGCGCTATGGCAACGGCGTCCTGCCCATGGCAATGGATGTCACTCGCGAGGAGGACGTCGCCCGGGTCCTCGATGAGATTGCCAAGAACTTTGGCCGGCTCGATGTGCTGGTCAACAATGCCGGCATCAAGTCTGCCCAGCCGCTCCTAAAAGGCAGTGCCGCGACGATCGAGCGCACCATCCAGATCAACTCGGTTGCTGTTCTGCGATGCTCGAAATTAGCGATCGAGCGCTTCATGCAAGCCAGGGGAGGCCGCATCGTCAACGTCGGTTCCTCACTGTCCTCACAGGGGGCAGTCTTCAACTACCAGGCCGGTGGCGCCGACTATTGCTTGTCGAAGGCAATCGTTCACGACGTTACCAAACTGCTTGCCTATGAATGCGCGCCCCTCAACATCAATGTGAACGCAATCGCGCCCGGAATCATCGATACGCCGATGCATGGACGTCCGCGTGAGGAGACCGAAGCTCGCCACAGCGGCCGGATTCCCTTGGGGCGGGTCGGGGTGCCGGAGGATATCGCAGGTCTTGCCGTCTTTCTGGCAAGTCCTGCAGCTTCCTATATGACCGGGCAGATCGTTCACGTGAATGGCGGGATGCTGATGAATGGCTAACACGGGCTTTCGCATCAACTGGCCGCCAATAGAAGGCATCATTTCGGATCTGGATGGCGTGGTCTATCGCGGGAGTGCTGCGATTGCCGATGCTATCCAGGTATTTGGACGATGGCAGGCGGCGGGACTGCCGTTCTGCTTCGTGACAAACAATTCAACGCACACGCCAGAGGACGTCGTCCGCAAACTGGAGGCGTTTGGCCTTGCCATCGCGCCGACAAACGTTGTTACGAGTGCTGTCACCGCCGCCGAACTCCTCCGCGCGAAATACCAGGACCTTGCGCGTGTATTTGTCATCGGCGCGCCATCCCTCGTGAAGGCTATCGCCGACATCGGGCTCGAGGTCACCGATCGGAAACCTGATGCCGTCGTCATGGGGCTGGACCGTCAGATCACGCATGAAAAGATGCGGATTGCGGTGGAAGCGATCTTGGACGGAGCGGTGTTCATCGGTACCAACCCCGATCTCCTCTTGCCGACCGCAGGAGGTTTCGAGCCCGGAGCTGGCGCGACGATCATGGCCGTGGCTGCTGCCACGAAAGTTGAGCCCCTGATCGTTGGTAAGCCCGAGCCGCACATGATTGAGACGGCACTTGCGCGCCTGGGCACCGCTCGCAGTGCCACATTGCTGATTGGCGACCAAATTCCGACGGATATTCAGGCCGGGAGCCGTGCAGGGTTGCTGACCGTGCTGGTGACCACCGGCGTTCCGTCCCGAGAGGATTCATCACTGATGCCGCCCGACTTCGTCGTATCCAGTCTGGCGGAGATCGAGGTGGCGCCGGTGCTGGTTGGAAGCCCGCGACAGAGGAGAGCGTGATGGCCGATGTTCGCTTGGAAGGCGTGAGTAAAGCGTTCGGGACCATCCAGATCCTGCGGAACATCGACCTGACCATCGATCATGGCGAATTCGCCGTCTTCGTTGGACCATCGGGCTCGGGCAAGTCGACGCTGCTACGAATGATCGGAGGGTTGGAGCGCATCAGCGGTGGTCGGCTCTTGATCGACAATGAGGTCGTCAACAATGTTGACGCGGCCGACCGTAACCTCGGCATGGTATTTCAGAGCTACGCTCTCTATCCGCACATGACGGTGCGAGAGAACCTCGCCTTTCCCCTAAGGATGGCCAAGGCTGCGAGGGCCGAGATTGATACCAAAGTCGTTGAGACGGCATCGCTGTTGCAGATCAATCATCTGTTAGATCGTAAACCTCGACAACTTTCAGGGGGACAGCGCCAGCGGGTGGCCATTGGGCGCGCGATTGTACGCGAACCCAAGGTGTTCCTGTTCGATGAGCCGCTGTCGAACCTTGACACGGAATTGCGGGTGCAGATGCGGGTCCAGATTGCCAAGCTGCACAGGCAGCTTGGAAACACCATGATCTATGTGACGCACGACCAGGTCGAGGCCATGACGATGGCCGACAAGATTGTCGTGCTCAAGGACGGCAATATTGAGCAAGTCGGAAGCCCGCATGATCTTTATCACAATCCTGCGTCCCGATTTGTGGCGGGATTCATTGGCTCGCCCAGGATGAATTTTCTCAACGGCCACATCGAGGCTGCACACGAGGCGGGCCTGGACGTCAAACTGGACGCGGGGACGACGGTCTCCGTGCCCGTCCAGCCGGATCAATTGCTCGTCGGCAAGCCGATCACGCTCGGAATTCGGCCCGATGATTTCTCTCCGCCTTCGGCGGTGAGGAAGGAGATCGCAATCGAACTCGACGTCGATTTTGTCGAGCATCTTGGCAGCGTCACATACATCTACGGCAACGCTGGAAATGAAACAGTGGTTGCAAAGGCGCCAAAGGCCGAGCCCCCCAGGGGGCTTGGCAAGGTTCGTCTTGCAGCCTCGCCTGTGGACTGCCATCTCTTCATGACGAACGGAAAGGCGCTGCGACGGTTGCACGCGCCCGCAAATTGGGGCTAATTATTGGACCTGCCGTGCAAAAAGCGGGGCCGGTATGCACACGCGGGCGGACCAGGTAAGGGGCGGCGGGATCAGCCAGTTCTTCCGGAACTCCCGTTCGTTTGTGCTGGGAGCGGGAATCGGATCGGGCATGACCGCAAGAGCGGCCGAACGCGCGGGCGCAGATTTCGTGCTCGCGCTTAATGCTGGTCGTTTTCGGGCGATGGGCGGATCGTCACCAGCCTCGATTCTTCCAATACGCAATTGCAATGAATTCGTGGCCGGCTTCGGCCGGACCGAGATCCTGCCTAGCACGAAATTGCCGGTGTTTTTTGGAGCCTGTACCTTCGATCCGCAGCTCGATATCGACCGGTGGCTTGAGCGCATCATCAGATGGGGCTTTTCGGGGGTCACCAACTTCCCATCTGTCATCCATATCGATGACTACAGGAGGTCACTGCTTGAGAAATGCGGCCTTGGCTACGAGCGGGAAATCGAGCTCCTGGTGAAGGCGGCAAAACGCGGCCTGATGACGATCGCCTATACGCGCACCCAATCCGAGGCAAGGCGCATGGTTGAAGCGGGCACTGAGGCCATCTGCATCAACTTCAATCTCAACCGGAGCATCGAAACCGGATCTGCCCCATCGATCAGCCTCGCGGAGCTTGCCGCGCGTGCCAGCGCCGTTGCGCGTGTGGCTCAATCGATTGACAGAAACGCTATCTGCCTGCTTGGCGGCGGGCCAATAACCAAGCCTGACGAACTCTTGGAGATCTGTCGCGAAACGGGTGTCCAGGGCTTTATCGGCGGCTCTTCGCTCGACCGTGTCCCACTGGAAATGTCAGTCCTCGAGGTGACGTCGGGGTTCAAGACCATTCACTTGTTGCGGGAGAAGGTCGATCTCCTGGAGCGCCAGCTTCAGTTAAGTGGGTTCAGACATGGGGTGATCGCACAGTCCTCAGTCATGAAGCGCACCCTGGAGACCGCAAGACGCCTTGGTGCTAGTCCCAACCCTGTGCTCGTTTGGGGCGAGGCGGGATCAGGGAAGCGGAGAATAGCAAGCCTCGTTCATTCCTTTAGCGACCGGAAGCACGTGAACGCGGCGCTGTTTCATTGTCGTCGGGGCCTCGCAATCGATATGATCGGTGCGCTGTTCGGCGCCGAGGCCGATGAGAACAGGAGACGCCAACTGTCGCTCCTGGAAGGCGCAAGCGATTCTGCGCTCTTGCTGACGCATGTCGATCAGCTGTCGCGAGATGGGCAAGAGCGTCTTGCCGACTATCTCGAGACAGGTACCTTCACGCCGCTGAACGGCGCATCCCTTGTAAGGTCAAACGCCCGGATCATCGCAACCGTAACGGTGGCTCGCGGAGCAAGCTTGGAAAGTGTTCTATGTCCCCGCCTTCTTGCCTTCTTTGCTGGGCTCGACATAGAACTACCCGCTTTGCCAAACCGGCTGGAGGACCTTCCGCAGCTCATTCAACATTTCACGGTGGAGGCGAAGGGAGTTTCGAACGCGCAAACGCTCGGGATAGAAAATTCTGCATTCCTGGCGCTCGCCGGCCATTATTGGCCGGGTAACTTGAGAGAATTACGCCAGATCGTCAACCAGCTGGTAATGCTGCCAGGTACCCACATTACAGCTGATGTCCTAAAGCCCCTTTTGAACGCGTCGTCACCCGCTAAGCCCATAAGTGCACTTTCCGAACGCGAGTGGATCATCGACGGTTTGAAACGCAACAGGCTTCACCGCGGAAAGACCGCCCGCTCGCTGGGGCTTTCAAGAAAAACCCTCTACAACAAGATCAAGAAGCTGCGGATATTGGAATAGGCTACTGCTCCTCACGTCCTTCCGGTCCTCACGTCTTTCGTCCCTGAGGCTTCGAACCGGTGCCCTCCAGGAGGGTGTACTTCGGCAACGACGATGCCTGGTCCTTAAAGCTTACCAGCTCCATCTCATCGCCAATTGCGTGGTTGAGAGCTTCTTCCGGCAAATGGATGATACCGAAAAGATGCGAGCCAAGTCGCCGCTCTGCCGCTGTGATCTGGGAATCATCACCGGCGGTGAACAATGTCTTGAATCCGAGGCTCGCAAACCATTCCATCCGTCGAAGTTCGAGCTCCTGTCCGGTATCAACCGGCCTGCCTGCCGTCGACCGGTCAATGAGGGATGCAGGTGGGAAGTTTATGACCCCCGTGATCCCGGCAGCTTTCAACAAATCGGCAAGATCCTCCCAGCACGAGAAGGGATCGATCATGACGAGCCCCGCATAGACATCAGCGGATGCTTCTTTGTGGAGACTGCGCAGGTCTCGCGAAAGGCAGTCGTTCCAGTCAATGACAGGCAAGGTTGCCATGACGAGTTTGGAGCCTTCTGGAAGGCTGCGCAAAGAGGGCGCATAGATTTCCATGCAGGCGCCCTTGGCTGTACCCGAAAGGTGCGAAACAAGCTTGCCGATCGCTGTCGCCTTCACCGTTTCTACTCAATCTTACCCGTTTGAACGTTTCACTGATCTTATACGTGATTTCAGCCCGTCTACACTACTTGTTGTTGGCAATTCGGGAAGGGTGAAGTCCTTTTCAACGAACACGTGTCAATGCCGAAATATTTGGCAGGCTAGTTCCGAAGAGAACCGAAGCCCGACGGGACAACGTGGCGCCGAACGTTAGCCGACTTCTTACCGAATGCGACAGGATCCGCTGGCAGACCGGTCGTCTGCTTTCTCCCTAGAACTTGAGCCGCTGTTGGAGAGATCCAGCAGCGGCATTTTTTAGCCGTTCGGCAGTGTCATCGGATCGGCGCGGTCACAATGTACCAGGATCTTTTCGCCTTCAAGGCCGCCAAGGACGTCGAAGCCATCGCAAGCCGCGCGGCAAATCATCCCGCCGGATCGCGACGTGATGCGGCAACTGATCGAACTTGCGGACGAGTGGTTTCGTGTGATCCTCATGTTTGCGGCGTCATCCGCGTGTAGGCAGGTGAGCGTTACGTCGCGGTTCCCTTGCGTTGGCGGCATATCATGTCGAGCGCCGGGAAGTCCTCGCGCCGAAACTCGCGTTGCTACGTTCTGCATAAAGAAGACATCCCCAAGACCCCGCCGGGGCTGGCGGACCATCCCGCGGCGATGCGTGCTGCGGGGCCTTGCAAGGCTGGCGGCAGAGCGCGCGCTTTCCTCAGGAGGTCATGCCACGGTCGACAACGCGCGCGTTCGCGTCATGATCGACATCGCGAGTGGCGACGCGGTCGAGCCCGGCGTGCAGGAGCCGATCTGCCGGTGCTCCTAAGTTAGATTTTCCCGGACCCAAGCTGCGCTCCTACCTGAGAGACTGTTATAGCGAAAAAAAGGCCGTCAACGCGCTAGGCCTCGCCAACGGCCGCTTGAAATACTTCTATGTCGTCTGGATCTTGATCCGCTTACATAAATCGAGGAGGACTGCTGGCGCGCCAATCAAGGCGACTTTCGAACGGCGCAAGTCCGAGTGCCTCGATGCGCCCCGATGTCCCGGACCCCGGCTTCCACCGAGGACGCCGGCAAAGGATCAATGGGCAGCATTCACCACGGTGGCGGTCGATCCCGGACCGCTGGGGGATGTGGCCAATACCTTCGCCGAATTCTTGACGCCGCAGACAAAAGCCCATGCGCTGAAGGATGGGGCAGCGGCGTAGTCGGATCGATCATGGTTCTTCTCGATCATCACCATCGGCGGCAGCACATCGTCATCAACATCTCGGTCATGGTCATCACCGACGGGACTGGCTGTGGATGCCCCGCGCGATCTTGAGCAGAAGCGCAGGCTGACAAGTGGCTGGCAAGCGCTTTCACCGCCTCTACCCAATCTTACCCAATTGCCCCTTTTACTCATCTTATGAGCGGTTTCAGCCCGGTCTAGACCACCTGTTGTTAAGAATGGTCCGGGAGGAAGATCGTGTCTCACCATTGCACGGACGACCAGGGGTCGATCCGGGACGGTAACCTGTCCGAGCTGGCGGGCGCGGTCGCGATCGTGGCGACCCTGGATACTAAGGGCGCCGAAGCGTCTTACCTTGCAGGTACCATCGAAGCGTGCGGCCGCAAGATCCTCCTGATCGACATCGGTACATCCAACTTGATTGCCGGGGACAAACAGGATGCTGACAGTGCTCGCGTCTCTTCGCCTGCCGAACTCTTGAAAGAGATAGCCGCAAGCACGCGCAAGAAGGTTGGTGGCCTCCTGCAATCAGGCGCGATCAGTGCGATCGTTGGCGTTGCAGGTGGAAAAGGTAGCGCGGCTTTCGGGGAGATCGTATCCGATTTGCCTTATGGCTTTCCCAAGTTGCTGGTCAGCAGCGCAAGGCCAGCCCTGCTCGCAGAATTGGCGACCCACAACGACATCATCCTCTATCCGACGCTCCTCGATCTTTTCGGAATCAATGCCTTTACCGATCGGGTGCTGCAGAATGCAGGGCGAGCCATTGCAGCGATGCACTATGCGCCCCCTCAAGGTGCGCACAAAAGAAAGATTGTCGCGATCACAGCCTTCGGCGTAACGACGCCCGCGGCAAATCAGTGCATGGCGCGCCTTGCCGAGGCCGGGGTAGACGCGATTGTCTTTCCTGCCAACGGGGCCGGCGGGCGCAAAATGGAGCAGCTGATCGCGGCCGGTGAATTCGACGCAGTCATTGATCTGACCACAACAGAGCTCGCCGACGAACTCTTTGGGGGGGCCGCCAGCGCTGGACCCGATCGGCTCAAAGCAGCGTCGCAGCAATTGATCCCGCAAGTGATCGCGCCTGGCGCGGTCGATATGGTCAATTTTGGTCCGCGCTCGAGCATTCCTGATCAATTTCGCGGCCGCCAGTTCTACTCCCATACGGCCTACACAACGCTCATGCGCACAACGCCTTCCGAGAACGCGAGCATCGGCCGGCTCACGGCCGAGCGGCTGTCGCGAGCAGAGGGGCCTACCATCGTCCTTTGGCCCGCGAATGGCGTTTCCGATTACGACCGCGAAGGCGGCATTTTTTGCAATCCCGAGGCCGACAGGGCTTGGCTCGACGCGCTGAAGGACAATCTTGCCCCGAAGATCGCGGTCCGCGAACTGAACTGCCACATCAACGATCCCGAATTTGCCGAGGCCGCCGCGAGCTGGATCCTCAAACAATTGGGCACGGAGGCTGATTGTAATGCGCATGTTTGAGCGCAATGAAATCCTGTCCAGGATCGCAAGCCAGATCGAAGAACGAAAAGCGGTCCTTGCGGCCGGAAGCAGCTGCGGCCTGGTCGCGAAATGTGCCGTCCTCGGAGGGGCCGACATGCTGGTGGTCTACAGCACCGGGCTGTCGCGCCTTATGGGGCTTCCCACGAGCCGAATCGGCGATTCCAACGCGCGCACGCTCGAGCTTGCGGCCGAAATCCGCAATGTCGTCTCTTCCGTGCCTGTCGTGGGCGGGGTCGAGGCGTGGGATCCTCTCCGGCTCGACCTTGACGCGCTTCTCGACAAGTTCTGGGCGGCCGGATTCTCCGGCGTCATCAACTATCCGACCATCTCCACCATGGGTGAAAAATGGCGTGAGCGCCGAGGCCGCGTTGGGCTCGGCTTCGAGCGAGAGGTCGAGATGATTGCGACTGCCCGCAAGAAGAACATCTTCTCGCTGGCCTATGTCGCACGCGCCGAAGACGCCAAAGCCATGACGAGTGCAGGTGCCGACTGCATCGTCCCCCATGTCGGGGCAACCCGTGGCGGGCTCATGGGCCATGAGGATGGGCAGTCAATTCAAGAGGCGATCAGGCGCATTAACGACATCAACACGGCGGCACGAACCGTTCGCTCCGATGTCATCCTGCTTTGTCATGGCGGGGCGATCGCCGAGCCGCAGGACACGATCGAGGTCTACCGGTCGACTCAGTGTATCGGCTTCGTTGGCGCCTCCTCCATCGAAAGAATTCCCATCGAACGGGCGGTGAAGGCCGCGGCAGGGGAATTCAAAGCTGTCCCGCTCCCGCGACATCACTGACGTTCATCGGAAATCTTGCAGCGAGGCTGGAATGGATAAGCCGATCGGCCGATCAGGCAACGATAAGACAATCACATTCCCCCGAGGGAACAGGCTGGATCATGATTGGGAGACCGATGTACTCGTGGTCGGTAGCGGTGCGGCCGGACTATCAGCGGCGCTCTATGCGGCAAAGGCCGGATTGCGAGTTACGGTATGTGAAAAATCTCCGCGAATCGGCGGCACCACGGCGCTGTCGAACGGCATGATCTGGGTTCCTTGTTCGCCCCACGCGCGGTCTGCTGAAATCGATGACTCGCTTGCGAAAGCAAAGACCTACCTGCAGCATGAACTTGGCATCCATTATCGGGCAGGCTTTGTTGAGGCCTATCTTGAGGACGGTCCAACTGCGCTCACAGCACTTGAGAACGGGACAGAGGTCAAGTTCACGCTGGCGTCTGTGCCCGATTATCACTCGAGCCAGGTCGGCGGGGTTGACAAGGGCCGGGCGCTCAGCCCTGCACCCTATGATGGAAGGCTTCTAGGCAGCGATTTTGATCTGATAGGCGACCCTATTCGTGTTGTGCTCGGCGGGATGATGATCTCGTCCGGCGAGGTGAGAAGCTTTCTGAACCCGTTCCAATCGTTTGCTTCGCTCAAGCATGTCTTGCGTCGCCTCAGCCGCTACGTAAGGGACCGCCTAAGTTACAGGCGTGGCACCGAGCTCAGCGGAGGCAATGCCTTGATCGCGCGGTTGCTCGCGAGCCTGCGCAAATACGACGTAGAGATTTGGCCGGCCTCGCCTGTTATAGACCTCATCTTGGAAGAGGGGCGCGTCACGGGGGCAGTCGTCAAGCTGATCGATTCTGAGGTTCGCGTGTGCGCCTCGCATGCGGTGATCCTGGCAACGGGCGGTTTTGCTCATAACGCGCAATTGAGAGCCGAGCTAAGCGGCCCTCACCAGCATGACGACACGCTGGCCCATCCCGATGCCACGGGAGATGGCATTAGGCTTGCGACCAGGCGCGGAGCTGCAATTGACAATGATGTGGCCTCTGCCGGCTTCTGGACGCCCGTGTCGATCCTGAAGAGCGGCAGCTGCTCGCAAATTGTCCCGTACGGCTGGCTCGACCGTGGCCGCCCGGGCGTCATTGCTGTGGGGCCAAATGGCAAGCGCTTCGTCAATGAATCCAATTCGTACCACGACATCTGCCTGGCAATTTTCAAAGGTGGATATCCGGCAGACAAGCGATTCTACTTCATCTGCGACCACGACTTCGTCCGCTTAAGAGGCATGGGACATATGCTCCCCTGGCCCTGGACCTCGAGCATCGACAAATATGCACGCCTCGGATACATCAAGGTGGGGAAAACGATTGAAGAGCTTGCGAACCGGTTGGGGCTAGACCCTGCTGAGCTTCAAAAGACGATCGAGGAACATAACGCCCACGCCGCCGAGGGGCGCGATCCGCTTTTCAAACGTGGCGAATCGGTTTTCAACCGCACGCAGGGCGATCCTGCCGTGGGAATGAAAAATCCAAATCTTGGAGCAATCAGAAACGCCCCATTTGTCGCGCTGCCGATCGTGCCGGCAACGCTCGGAACAGCGACTGGATTGGCAACTGATACTGACGGCAAGGTCCTGGACGAAAATGGCAGGCCGATCATGGGTCTCTATGCTTGCGGCAATGACATGACCTCGCCAATGCGTGGAATCTATCCCGGAGCAGGCATCACGATCGGTCCGGCCATCGTCTTCGCATACCGCGCCGTGAACAGCATCCTGCTTTCGGCTCATCAGGGGCAAAAGGCTGCGGCTTCTAGAGCTTGATGGTGAAGTTCAGGTGCGTGGCGGCATGTATTCGGTGGGGGCGCGAAAGACATGATCCAGACATCAGTGGCAAGCAGAGATCGCTCCGAACGACGCCTTCGGACGCCCCGTCATACAGAACTCATCTCTGAGCGAGGTGGCACTCTCGGCGTTAGAACAGACGCAACTCTTTGGGATATCCAAAGCTCGTCTGGGCTGCATATCATCTCGCGCTTTGTTATTCCGCAGTGAGCCACGATCTCTAACAACACCAAACAAAAACGCTTCAGCCGCCGCAGCAGTTGAGCAAGAACGTGGACGCGGCTACGAAAGCGGTGACGGCTGCCCAGGCGTCTGGTTCTTGCCGACGTTCACATCCTGGCCAGGGAGTCCGATCAGGATGTCGCTGTCTTCCGAAAGAGGGGCGATGATCTTGTGACCCTTGGAAAGCGAGTCCCGCCTTTCAGCTGAAATGTGAAGCCAAGTTCGTCAAGCCATAAAGGCAGCGCATGATCCAGTAGTCCTTTTCAACCAGGGCCGGAGCAATGCCCTCCGTCCGCCACAATCCGAATCAGATCCGCCAACGCGGATGTTTGTGGAGGAAATCAAGCCGCATGTAGTTCGTTGCCCCTCAGCGCACCTTCAAAGAACTTCTTGGCGCGTTCACTTGCGTATGCGCTCACCGCACGACGCAAACGCTTCTGGTCGGACTCGGCGGCTCGCTCCGCCGCTGCGCTTGAGCACTTCATCCTAGGCCTCGGCAAGCTGATCGACGTTGTTGACGAGATCTACGAGCAGGAACTCCTTCGTCAGTGACTTCGGGAAGCGTTGCCTTATGCGAAAAGCAAACTCGCGGTTGCTGAGCTCAAACTCCCTGTGGCGCTTATGATTGTAGCTCTCGGTTTTGTCGTAGAGCTGCGTCGTGCCCACACCGAGACTGTTGTAGGCGGTTCGGCGAGGCCAGCACAAACGTGTTGTCTTCAGAAACGTCCTTGCAACTTTCTTGTCGTAGGCTGAGCCTGGGAGGCCATTTTCCGCTGTCTTTCAATCATTTTGGGGCAAGGACGGGCGCGCCTGCAACCCGAAGGTCACATGCTTGCGCTTGAGCTCGCGGGCACCAAACAATGAAGCAGTTCAGGCTCGGCGACCTTGCGGCGACCAGGCGTCGCGCCAGGCACCCCGCACAACAATTGCTCCAGCATCGGCACGTTGTCGACCACCTCAATGACTGAGCCATCTTGCAGCACGCACATTACGTAGGTGATATGCGACAGTTGCTTGCTCGTCGAGAGCTCCGCTACCGCAAGCACAATGCCGCTTACCAATGCCGCATTACCCCATATTACTCAGATTGCGTTGCGCTCCTGCTAGGCGAACTCGCCCTGCATATCGTGAATAAAACGTCGATCGGCGAGCCATCTTAAGAAACGCACCATCGACCGCACCTCCAGGTGCCGGGATGAAACCTTTCAGGAGCGCCTCGTGTCGCCAGCCCTTTGCATGCCAACCGCAGCTCACGCCGTCGATCAATCTGGACCGGAGGATGCGCTCGCAAGTCCGAGGAATGTGACGTAGCGACATGGATACGCTGTTTATCGCCGCGTTCGAAGTCTTGAGCTTCGGCGCCATCGTGGTGCTGGTCGTGCTCGGTCTCGGAATCATTGCCAGCATGATGGGCATCTTCAACTTCGCACAGGGCGAGTTCGTCCTGCTCGGTGCCTACATCACCTATCTCGTGCACAGCATCGGTTTGCCGGTCGCGCTAGGCATGCTCGCCGCGCCTATTGCGGTCGGCGCGCTCGGGCTCGCATTGGAAAGACTCGTGGTGCGACGGTTCTACGCGGCGCCGATCGTCGCCATGCTCGGCACCTACGCGCTCGGGTTAATTATTCGCGAGATCGTGCGCGGCCTGACTGGCGGCCTATATCTCTCGGTGCCGGAGCCGGTCGGTGGGTCCATCACCATCGGCACGCTGCATTTCGCCATTTGGCGCTGGGTGATCGTTGTCATGACCGTGCTCGTGATGGCCGCCAGCTATGCGCTGATCGCCTACACCTCCTTAGGCCTGCGGGTCCGCGCCTCGCTGGAGAACCCGTCGCTGGCGCGGGCCTCAGGCATCTCCACCGGCATGATTTACAGCGTGACCTTTGCGTTTGGTGCGGCACTCGCGGGTCTGGCCGGCGCGCTGATCGTACCGGTCTTTTCGCTGTTCGCCGATCTAGGCATCCGCTTCCTTATTCAAGGGTTCGTCGCCGTGATGGTAGGCGGGGTCGGGTCCTTTGCCGGCCCTGTCGCCGGCGCCAGCGCAATCGGCACGTTCAGTGCCGCGCTGCCCTGGCTGATGTCCCCGGTGATCGCCGACGTTCTGGTTTTCGTGCTCGCCATCATTTTCATTAAGGTCCGGCCGCAAGGCCTGGTCTCGGGAAGAGGGGTTTAACTGATGATCAACGCCAGCCAACAACTCAGCCGCCGCCGTTTTCTTCGCAATTTCGCCTTCGCCTCTGCCGCTATTGCAATCGGCCCGGGCAGCTGGGTGATCCGCCCGGCCTGGGCCAACGCCGCGGAAGGCCCGATCAGAGTCGGTATCGCCACTGATCTTACGGGTTCACTCGGCTTTGCCGGCAATACCGACGCTAATGTCGCTCGCATGATCGTCAAGGAGATCAATGACAAAGGCGGTCTACTGGGGCGTCCGATCGAGCTCCTTATCGAGGACACGGCCTCCAACGAGTCGGTCGCAGTCGGCAACGTCCGCAAGTTGATCCAGCGAGACAAGGTCGACCTGGTGCTCGGAGGCATTTCAAGCTCGATGCGCAATGCCATCAAGGACGTCATCATCTCTCGTGGCAAGACGCTCTACATCTATCCGGAGGGCTACGAGGGCAAAGAGTGCATGCCCAATCTGTTCTGCACCGGGCCGGTACCGGCTCAGAATTGCGACCAGTTCATTCCCTGGTTGATCAAGAATGGCGGCAAACGTTTCGCGATGCCGAGCTCCAACTATATCTGGCCGCAAACGATCAATGCCTATGCGCGCAAGGTGATCGAGAGCAATGGCGGCGAGGTGATCTTCGAGGAGTACTATCCGCTCGACCAGATCGATTTTTCCTCCACGGTGAGCCGCATCATCTCCAACAAGGTGGACGTGGTGTTCAACACCATCGTCCCTCCCGGCGTCAGCCCTTTCTTCAAGCAGCTCTATGGAGCGGGCTTCTCCAAGAACGGCGGGCGGCTGGGCTGCGTCTACTATGACGAGAACACACTTGTAATGAACCAGGCCAATGAGATTGAAGGTCTCGCAAGCAGCCTTGACTACTACAAGGCTTTGACATCCGAGGACCCGGTGAGCGCCAAGATTCAGGCGGCGTACGACGAACAGTTTCCTGCCAAGTTCCGGTTCTCGGCAGGCAGCGCCGCCACTGGCACTTATCGAGGACTGAAGCTGTGGGAAGCTGCGGTAAAGGAAGCTGGCACGATTGACCGGGTCGCGGTAGCTGCTGCCCTGGATCACGCCAAGATCGAGGAAGGTCCGGGCGGGCCGGCGGAGATGGTGCCCGGCAAGCGCCACTGCAAGATGAACATGTACATCGGTGTGGCGAAGGGCGGCCAATACGAGATCGTAGCCCGTAGCGCCGGCCTGGTCGACCCGAAGGAGTGCTGAATGTCTCAGGTATCGTCGACCAGCACCGGAACGCGTGCAGCGTCCTGCGTGATCGAAGCGTCGCAGACCCTCACTATCAGTGCGTCTGCAAACGCCGGCCGCCAAGAGGTGCTTCCAGTTATTGAAGTGGCGGTGCTGATCATCGCAGCGGTCGCGCCGTTGCTGCTGCAGGACTACATCACGGTGTATGCGACGCGGGTGCTTATTCTGTGCCTCTTCGCATTGTCGTTCGACTTGGTGTGGGGCTATGCCGGGATCTTGAGCTTAGGGCAATCGTTGTTCTTCGGCATGGCCGGCTATGGCGTGGCACTGCTTTCACGGGATTTCAACGTGGCGTCGATCTTTGCCGTAATTCCGCTCGGTACTCTGATCGGCTTCGTTGCTGCGTTGCTGCTGGCCGGTTTCCTGCTGCTCGGCCGCCACGCCTCCAGCATCGTCTTCGTCTCGCTCGGCACCATGACCGGAGCTTACGCGGCCGACCGGCTGGCGCGCGGTTCTTATTACCTTGGTGGTCAGAACGGAATCCCTTCGATCCAATCGATGAGCATCGGATCGTATGCACTGAGCGAGGGACCGGCTTTCTATTACTTGGCGCTGGTCATTCTGATACTGGTTTACCTATCGTCGCGCTTTCTGTTGCGCTCGCAGTTCGGGCTTGCGCTGGCGGGATTGCGGGAGAACGAACAGCGCATCGCATTCTTCGGCTACAAAGTTCAACACCTGAAGGCAATCATTTTCGCAATAGGTGGCGCGATCGCAGGCATTGCCGGAAGCCTTTATGCGTTCCATGAGGGCTTCGTCTGGACCACCATGCTGGGGGTCGTGATGTCGACCCAGGTCGTGCTCTACGTCCTGTTCGGCGGCTCTGGGACATTGATTGGTGCCGTGATCGGCACCGCAATCGTCGAGGGCCTCAGTTTCTGGCTCTCCGACAACTATCGCGACATCTGGCCGATCATTCTCGGCGTCTTGCTACTGCTCGTCATCCTGTTCCGGCCGCTCGGCCTGATCAGCTTGGTGCTCGGTGAGCGGGAGCGTGTCGGTACCTTCGGCCCGAGCCCGAAAGAGATACGTAATGCCGCTTCTTGAAGCCGCCGGAATATCCAAGGTCTTCGGCAAGCTCACCGCGCTGGACGGTGCCGCGCTCACAGTTGACGAAAACGAGTTTCATGGCCTCATCGGACCGAACGGCTCCGGCAAAAGCACCTTGATGAAGTGCCTGGCCGGGGCGGAAGTACCGACACAAGGAAAGGTCAGTTTCGCCAACACCGACATCACCGCGTTCACACCGACAGAGCGTGCAAGGGCGGGTATGAGTCTGAAATTCCAGATCACCTCCGTACTACCGGCGCTGACGCTGTACGACAACATCCTGCTCGCGCTGCAGGCCCAATCCTCGCTGCTCGATCTGGTGTTCTCGCGTACTCGAGGACGACTGCACGATAAGGTCATGATGATGCTTGCCCAATTCCGCCTTGCCGATCGAGCCTTTGATGCTGCGGCTGCATTATCGCACGGCCAGCAGCAATGGCTGGAGATCGCGATGGCGCTCGCAGGCCATCCGCGCCTTCTGCTCTTGGACGAGCCGACCGGCGGCATGAGTCTCGAGGAGCGTCGCGTCACCGGCGAATTGCTGCAGCCGATTAAACAGCATTGCTCGCTTATCATCGTCGAACACGACCTGGATTTCATCCGCGACATTTGCGACCGCCTGACGGTGCTCGATCAGGGCAAGGTCCTGGCGTCAGGTACGGTTGCCCAAATCCAGGCCAACAAAAACGTCCAGGAGATTTATCTGCGCCGTGCCTGAATTCCTCGATATCAAGTATCTCGACGCTGGCTATAGACGCGGCCAGGTCCTGTTTGGCGTCAATATCGCCATTCCCTTGCGCGGTGGTGTGGCTATCCTCGGTCGCAACGGCGCCGGAAAAAGCACGCTCATGAAGGCCATCGTCGGCGAGCTGCCGATCTGGAAGGGCGAGGTGCAATTCGATGGCCGCGACATCAAGCGTTGCCGGACCGACGAGCGGGTGCGCGCCGGCATTGGCTACGTGCCGCAGGAGCATTCGGTGTTTGCGCGCCTCTCGGTCCGCGACAATCTCGCGGTCGGATCGGTTTTCCACCGCGATGCATCGGCCGTAGATCGGGTAATGGGAATGTTTCCGAAACTCGGCCAGCGCCTGGATCAGCCGGCCGGAACGCTGTCCGGCGGCGAGCGCAAGATGCTGGCGATCGCGCGCGCGATGCTGGGAAAGCCAAAGCTGCTGTTGCTGGATGAGCCGACCGAGGGCGTCTGGATCGGCGTTATCGAGGAGATCACCGAGCGCTTGAGCGAGCTTGCCAGGGACATCGCCGTCATCATCGTCGAGCAACACCTCGATCTCGCAATGCGCATAGCGGATCATGCGTATGTGCTCGATCGCGGCCGCGTCGCGCTTTCGGGGCCTTCGCAGCAGTTGCGCGGCGACCCCCGTCTTTTGTCGTATCTGGCGCCATAGGAGCATCGCCCCGGCTCTCATCGCGTGGGCGGAGAAGCGGCTTCATCGACTTCCATACAACGACTGTGCGGGACGGACAATGTCTGATGGAACTAACCAGTTTGTTAATGCGTGCGAAGTCGTCGACGTGCATGAACATCACATGCCCGAGGTCGCCCTCAGCCGCGACGTAAACCTGCTGAAACTGTTTCAACAGAGCTATGCGGCTTGGACAAACTATGTCCTGCCATCCGAACCTAAGGCGACTAGCAGTATGATATCTGCCGCAACTGAGCCGACCACTTGGGAGGCCCTTGCGCCATTCTTGGAGAAGAGCGGCTCAAACGCATTCGTCCGTAACCTCGTGGGTGGAATTGCTGACCTTTATGGCGTTGGTGACAACGGAATTACGCGTGAAAACTGGGAGGCGGTAGACGCTTCAGTACGCTTACGCCACAAGGATCCGAAATGGCCAATCGAAGTCATTGGGCGCGCCGCCATCAAGAGGATCGTAACGGACCCTTTTCTCGACCCATTGCTCGACCCGCGCCCGGTCCTTGGCGAAAGATACGACGCCGTCCTGCGCATCAACGCATTTGCCTTAGGCTGGCATGCTGAATCTCGCGATCACAATGGAAATTCCGGACATACGTTGCTTGGACGTCTCGGCATGGAGGTGAAAACCTTCGACGATTATTGCGCCGCGATCCGCGAACTCGTAGCCGGATGCGCCGGGCGCAATCAGATTGCGCTCAAGAACGCGCTCGCCTATGACCGGGATCTAAGCTTTGACGAACCGAACGAAGAGCTGGCTCGGCAGGCGTGGGGGCAAATGTCGCCGTCCCCTGGAGCGCGCAAGGCTTTCAGCGACTTTGTTGTCGATTTGTTCTGTCAACTCGCGGCCGAGGCGGATCTACCCGTTCAAACTCACCTCGGGACCGCGATCATAAGCGGTTCACATCCCTTGCGGATTGCGCCCTTGATTGAGCGTCATCCTCGGACCCGCTTTCTGCTGATGCATTTGGCCTATCCCTGGAGCCGGGATTTATTGGGAATGGCGTTTGTGTACCGAAATGTTTGGTTAGATTTGTGTTGGTCTTTTCTGTTGAGCCCATCTCATTTCAAGCTCGCGCTGCACGAGGCCATTGAAGTCTTGCCGGATGAATCGCGATTGATGCTCGGAGGAGATTGCCTCCACGTTGAGGAGACGTTCGCGGCGATTCAAAGCGCGCGCCAATTGGTTGGCGAAGTTCTGGACGAGAAAATTGCGAGCGGTTACTTTCGATCCCGCAACGCCGAACGATTGGCGGTCAGGATCCTTTGCGAGAACGCGACCGAGTTTTTTGCCATGTCTTGATTATGGGGACGAGTAACAGGTTTTGACGCTGTTTGTCTTGGTTCGAATCTAGGTTCCCCAGCCAGAACTTTAATGCGAAAAATTCGAAATTTGTCAGGAACTTGTGACGCGCGGTCTCGCGGTGCGTACCCACGTGCGTACCCAGTGGCGATGGCTAGACCGGCTAGCGTGGCCTCACCAGCGGTTCAGCAGCTCCAAGGGGCGGCTGGCCTCTTCGCCCCGAACGAAAATCAACCCCAGAGAGTTTTCATTGAGCGCAATAGAGCTTTCGGACGATCAGCTTCTAACGCTGGTCATTGAGGCGGATGCGGCTCTATTCGCAGCCGGCGAGGACATCAAGCAGCGGAGCTTTAACGTTCCGCGAGAAGTGATGCGGCGATTGGGCTACGTCACCTTCGTTTTGTTTGGCGAAGGCACACCTGAAGTCCTAAGCCGCATCCGAGAACAGTTCTCACGGCTATATTGCGCGCGCGATCTGGCTGTTGGTGGCCATATTGGCGTGTTCATGTTTCGAGACGTTTTCGCGCGCGTCGGCGTCCCGCATGCCTATGGACAACAAGTCCGCATAGTTCCAATCGAGCACGTTGAGCTTACCGACGTTCAAAAGGCGATACTCGCACGAGATGCGGTCGCATTTGAAGCCTACCATGATCAGTTCGCTGACCTGTTTGACGTTGAATATGGCATTCGGGAGATGCGCTCTTCTTACGCTTCCATGGAGCTGGTGGAACGGTTTCTCAATCTCGCGCGGCTGCATCTCCACGGCGCCGCAGCGATCTTGACGGGCGGCTTCGACCACAGAGGAGCGGTTCAAAGTGGACTGCTTGCTACAGAACTCGCGCTGAAGGCGTTGGTGGCTTCTACCGGGCTGAATGAGGAAGAGATCAGAGAGGGGTACGGGCACCGAGTAAGCGACCTCGTGGACGATATCGAGGCAAAATGGCCGGCCTTCGATGCTGCGCGGGTGCGCAGAGTAACGTCTGCAAATCCAAAGTTTGTAGCCAACCGATACGCTAAGGAGCAGCCCGCGCGTGTAGCCGTTGGTCATATTGTGATGGGAGCCCAATACATCGCCGCAGAAGTCACCCGGCAGCTGTCTGACAGGAACTTTAGACAGAACGGCGGCCAACGGTGGGCGCGAAAATATCCTGCTTGAAGTGCCATAGACAGACAGACCTGACGTGAAGAAAGAGCGGACACCTGAAGAAATTGCGGACGAAGAGCGCCGCACGACGGCAATGAGCCTCTACAACACCGCGTGCTCGTACCATCTCGCAGCACGAGAACTGGAGAAGCTCAATCTCCGTGGAACACACCCATCTATGCCGGTCCAACTTCTCTACTTCCATACGATTGAGCTGTTCCTGAAATCGTTTCTTCGGCTCACGCATTCAGTCGCGCAGCTAAGCTCCCGTGACTTCGGCCACCGCCTGCCCGCGCTGGCCACGGCGGCAAAGGAGAACAAGCTTTTCATCACAAAGAAGGACATGGCCGTGATCGGAATGTGCGATCTCGATCTAGTGTTCGGTGCCCGATACATCAAAACCGGCTGCTACACTCGGCCTCATGCTGACGGCTTGCTCGGCGTATGTAATCGGCTCCGCAAGCGCATCAGGGTAAAGCTACGAAAGAGCAAAGTCATGGTGCGAGACTAGTTTCCGTTTGGCGCTGTTGCAGTACCGCCGGCCCCTCCTGCAAGACAGTCTTAGGATTAGGTATCGTCGTGCTTGCGACCAGAAACGATCTCCGGGACCAAAGACGCCGGCCAAGCAATGCCTAGCTGAGCATCGAGCGGGTCGCTGGAGGACATTCTTCCGGAGTAGACCCCGACAAACCGAGTGGCGACGGGTGCGCCCATCTCGATTGCATTTTGTTCCAAAAGATGCGTCGACCAGCTTCTTCGAATGACTGGAGAGCCGGACATCCCCGGGCGCGAGGCCGTGTCTATAAACATGTGGAGCTGAATGGCAGGCGAGATTCCTGGTTCCGTCGCGAAGCTTCCGCGCTTCCAAACGGGCAATCCAGCTCCAGCAAGGCCGTACGGATACCCCAGCACGTAAACATCCATGCCAACGCTTAATTGAAGGTTGGCGCTTTCCATCTCGTTGATTGGGTACATTTCCACGTCAGCGAAAGCCGTTAGCGCAAGTGCAACTACGTCGACATTCCTTCCGTGCTCGGGGTGCACAAACCAAGCCGGCTCCCCCGTGTCTGCACGCAGCGGTATGAACTTTGCGGTCTTGTTCCCCATCTCGCCTTTAGTGTTGAACCAAATCCTCAACCTGTTGGGCTCTGCAGCAGTAGGCGATAGGTGTTTGCCTGTGTTCGGGTTTCGTCCAGACACGTTGTGCCAGTTCGTGATCAAGAAAAAGCTGTCGCCGTCGATCCAAACGAAGCCGGTCCCTTGGCTAAGTAAGGTATCGTTGAAGTACATCTCTATCGGCAACGCGCCGAGTGAATATTGGTCGATTACGATCATGCTCTGCTCCGCGTCCCTATACCGGCTTCAAACCAGAATGTTTCTCTTAATAGTACAAGCCGCAACATTCACTCTGCGAGTTTCTCGCCGCGCTTGAACGGCTCCAAATCGTTTCGGAGAACCTAGCCTAGTCAATCCACACCTTTGGTCCACTTCGACCGAGAGGGGCTTTGACCTTTGCGCAGGAAGGTCCGGCGCACCGGCCGAGATGGTCCCTGACAGGCGCCACTGCAAGTTCAATGTACATTGGTGCTCGAAGGGGTGGGCACGACAGAATTCTAGATCGCAGCGTTGGCCTGGTCGATCCGAAGGAGTGCTTAATCGGGTGCATCGTGGGCCAGTACCGGCACATGTGGAGCGCCGGCAGCAGCGAAGGCCGGGGATCGCGACGGCTAATTTCCACGATAGTTTGGCGATCGCTTCTCGAAGAATGCGTTCATTCCTTCCTGCTGGTCAGCAGTGTTGAATGCGCATCGAATTGCCTGGCGCTCGAATTCGAGCCCGGCGTCCAGGGTGGTCTGAAAGGCGGCGAGAACGGCCACCTTGGCGAGCTCAGTCGAACGCGGCGGCTTTTGGGCGATCAGTTCGGCGATCTCGAGCGCTCGCGCCTGTGCCTGGCCGCTTTCGACGACTTCAGAGACAAGGCCGGCCTGCATCGCCGCACGGGCAGAAATGGATTGGCCAGTCAGTATCATCAGCATGGCCAGAGATTTGCCTGCCACGCGCGTCAGACGCTGGGTTGCGCCGTCGCCTGGCAAAATCCCGATGTTGATTTCAGGCTGTGCAAACCGCGCTCCTTCGCCTGCTATGGCGATGTCGGCGAGCAAGGCCAATTCGTGACCACCACCGAAGCAAATTCCCTCAACCGCGGCGATAAGAGGCTTTGGAAAATTGGCGATGTCCCGCCACGCAGAACGTCGCGCGGGATTGTCGATTGCCTCAAACCCGCGCTGCTGCATCTCCTTAATATCGGCTCCGGCAGAGAAGAAGGCTTCGTGCCCGCAAAGGACGACGCAACGAACATCCTCATTGAGCGCAGCCTGCCGCAAGCTCGCGCCAAGCTGTGCGATCAGGTCGTTGCTTAAGGCGTTTCGTTTCGACGTCCTGTTCAGCGTCACAACACGCACATGGGCCCTGGGAGAGGTCGAGAGGATGAGATCGGGCTTGCCGGTCATTGAGGGTGTCTCCTGAAAGAAGTCAGAAAGGCAGCCTATAGACTGAAATCGTTTTCTACGCAAAAACATGCTTTCTTTATGGTCAATCCGACTGACCAGGCTTCGAGCAGTTTCTGGCTGCTCAAGAAAGAAATTGCTGGTCAGACTGAGGGAAGGTTCAGCGGCGGCATTTTCCGCGCTTGACTCCGGAATCTAGAGCGCCTACGTTTATGAAATCGATTTCAGAACTGCGATGTTTCTCAGCGAGATGACGGCGTAGTAGCGCGGCGCCGTCCAACTAGAACAACAGCTTCTTCACGAGTGCGCTTTGGCAACAGGAGGGATGGAAACCATGGGAATGGGACACGGGCTCGCGCGCGTTTTGTACGCAGCGCGTTCGGTGGCGTCTGCTCTTGGGCGGCTGCACAGATCGGAATCGCCGCTCGCGATCTCTTTGACTAAGGTCATGCAAGAGCCGGTCGTGCGGCCGCACGACTTGCGAAATCGCGAACCAAGACGGCCTTATCGGCGGCATGCCGCGTACCCCTTGGCGCCTGCGCCTTCACCGCTACGAGCCGGCCCGCTCAAGTCGCGTTTATCTTAGATAGCGCCGCACTCCGCGCAGTAGAGCCAGCGAGCGGCTGCTCGTCCTTGCTTGACCGCGGCATCATTAACGCCATCGACTGAGCTCGAGGACACATGAACATTATTGCTCAACCCAGTGCCATATCTGTTCAGCTTGATAATCAGATTGCGAACAGACGGATGACCGTCGGCCTTGGGGGGGGCGTAGCGCTGGAGTGGTACGACTGGAACGTCTACGGCGTGATGGCGGCGTTTCTCTCGCCGCACTTCTTTCCTTCCGATGATCCCACCACCTCGCTGCTTGCGGGGCTAGCCGTGTACGGGGCGGGCTTCTGCGCGCGGCCACTGGGAGCGGCCTTGCTTGGCCCAGTCGCAGATCGCATTAGCCACAAGCGAGTAATGATGATCTCGGTGACGGCGATGGCGGTTTGCTCGCTGCTGATCTCCCTATTGCCGACGTACCGGGACATCGGCGTCACGGCGGCTGTGGCGCTGCTTATCATGCGCCTTATTCAGGGGCTTGCTACCGGAGCCGAGGCGGGTGTCGCCAACGCAATCGCAATTGAACTGGCGCCGCCCGGAAAGGAGGGGCGTTATCTGGGGCTGATCGGTGGCACTTTCATCCAGCTAGGCAACCTTGGATCCAGCCTTGTTGCGTTTCTGGTGAGCGCATCGGTTGCCCCCGAAGCGATGCGCGAGTGGGCCTGGCGCGTACCCTTTGCGGTCGGCGGGGTGCTGGGCCTACTGATCATTTATCTGCGCACGTCGGTACCAGAGACCTTGATCCATCGGGTTATGCATCGCCAAGATGAGTCGTCGCGAATTCAGGAAACCACCGGCGGTGTGTGGAAGACGCTCTGGAGCGTGCGGCTATCCCTGCTTGCGGTCATCCTGGTGATCGGATCGGTGCAGATCGCCAACTATGCCTGGAACACCGGTCTGCCCAATATGGCGAACACGGTGTTCAAGGAGAATAGCACCTCTGTATACGGAATTATGACGCTGATGGTCTTGATCTGGATGTTGGCCGCCCCCCTTGTTGGCGCCTTCGCCGACAAGGTGCGCCCCTCGCGTGCGTTCACGCTGCTGCGCCTACTGCTCATCCCATGCTTTTTCCTGACGCTGCTTTATTCGGAGAAGGGCATCTCCACGTTCTTCCTTGTCACGGTGTTCGGCGGAGCCATCGTGGGGTTCAACATGGCCCTCTATAACTTCATCGCTACCACCCTGATGCCGCGCGCCGTGCGCACCACGGGCGTAGCACTCGGTTACGCGCTCGGCGTCTCATTGTTTGGCGGGACCTCACCGTATCTTCTTGTGTGGTTGCAACGCGAGCACATGGCCTGGATGTTTCCTGTCTACGGATCGTTGATAGCGCTCTTAAGCGTGATGGTCTACCACTTCGCCAAAAGGCGTGGCCGCGTCTACATCGGTGACTGAACGCCTTCTGCCTGCCGCTTGCGCCACCCAGCAGAGGCAAAGCCTTCCTTATCAGACGCAAAGCATGTCAACCGGCGAGTATCTCTTGATGCTGGGCAAGAGCATGGGATTGGGACGAGCGCCTTCGCCAGCAGCGGGACACGTGAGCAGTCCTCATCGCATCCAGGGCCGCTTATGGGCGACGACGTCCATGAACTGGAGTCCATCGAATGAAAACGCCATCGTCGCCGCACTTCGCGCCCGTCGACTTGCAGCGATATTTCAACGCCGGTCGCCTGGAACTCGATGAGGGGTTCGGCAGCCGCCCAGGCGACACCGGCTGGATCGATTCGCTTCGAGGGCCGCAGACGTATCGAGGCATCCCGTTTCTATTCGGCGCCAACGCCGGAGCGGATGTGCTGGCCTTGCGTCCCGGGGGGCTTCCTGTGGTGATCGCGCTGCCGCCCACATTGGCCAGCTACGTGCTCTTTGTGCAAGTGGTCGCGGACCGCCCACCCGTAAGCCCTCAAGGCTTCGGGGAGATTGGGCCGGCAACGCTGCCTGTGGAAGGCAATTCGCTAGGCGATCGGGTGTCGACATACGTGCTTCGATACGTCGACAGCACCGAGGTCGACGTGCCGGTGCTACGGCGGTTCGCGGTCCAGCAGAACCATATCTCCTGGAGCGCCAGCCCGTTCGCGGCGCTGCCATTACGGGGGCCCATCGTGCACGCAAGCACCGGCGAAAACTGCGCACTCGGCAGAACGGCGGGCGCGAGCTTCTTCCATGGCGAGACCCGCACCGAATCGGGGCGCATGGATCGACAAGGGGAGAACTTGTGGCTTTATGCGCTCCAAAATGCATATCCGGAGAAGGAGCTCACCGCGCTAAGCCTGCGAGCGGAGCAAGAACTTTCTCTTGTCTTTGCGGTGACCACGACAAGGCTCACCCAGCATCCCCTGCGCCTCCAGGCTCGTCGCAAGCTGAAGATGCGGCTACCGCCCGGAGTGCATCTGAATAAACTTGGCGAGCTCGACGTCGATCATCGGGGCGAACAGATCGGCATGGATCTCGGCACGGTGATCTCCGCCCGCGCGGTGCTTGACTACGCGAGATCGGACTGGCTCGGTGACAAGCACGACGTGCAGCCGGTGCGTTCCGAGGACGAGGTCATCGTCGAGTACTCCGCCCATCCCGACGCAAGGCTGTACCTACGCTCCGACGACGGCCGCTTGCACCTTGCCGATCTTCGGTCGCTGGAAGCTGCCGGGAACGCAGGAGACACCTCGCTGGAGGCGGTGCCCATCGCGCCGGCAACAAGGCCCGTCAAAATCCGCATCGTAGAGAAGGGCAATGGCGTGCGTGTTGCCGCGCGCCTGCATGTGCATGGCGCGGATGGGGAGTATCTGCCGCCCAAGGGGCACCACCGCAAGGTCAATACCGGAAGATTCGAAGACTTCGCCGGGGAGTTTACGAACGGGCTGAACCAGTACGCCTATGTGGATGGCAGCTGCGAGGCGGACTTGCCGATCGGGCCCGTGTTTGTGGAGATCAGCAGGGGCTTCGAGGTGCGGCCCCTGCGCCGTAACGTCCAAGTCACCGCGACCACGGAGGAACTCACCTTCGAGCTGGACAGGGTGCTGCGCTGGCGCGAACAGGGCTGGGTCAGCTCCGATACTCACGTCCATTTCCTGAGCCCGCACACAGCCCTGCTAGAGGGCAAGGCGGAGGGGGTCAACGTCGTCAACCTGCTCGCGGCACAATGGGGCGAGTTATTCACCAACGTGGCCGATTTCGACGGGCGCACGACGCTCGGGGCAAAGCACTTCGGCGGGGACGGAGAGTTCCTTGTTCGCGTAGGCACAGAGAACCGTATGCAAGTCCTAGGACACATATCGCTTCTCGGCTACGAAGGCGAGATTATCAACCCCCTGTCTTGCGGCGGACCCAACGAGGCTGCGATCGGCGATCCTCTGGAAGCGACCATGGCCGATTGGGCGGAGCGCTGCCGCCAGCAAGGGGGCCTTGTCGTGATGCCGCATGCTCCCAACCCGCAAGCCGAGCGGGCGGCGGACATCGTGCTCGGCCTGGTCGATGCCATTGAAATGATGTCGTTCAACCCGCGGACTGCGCAGATCAGCGCATTTGGTCTGGCTGACTGGTACCGTTACCTCAACATCGGCTACCATCTGCCACTGGTCGCCGGCTCCGACAAGATGGACGCTGCCGCGCTCCTCGGAGGCTCGCGGACCTATGTGCAACTAGGTGGGCGCGATTTCACGTATCGCAACTGGATGGATGCCATACGCAGCGGAGACACGTTCATCACAGTCGGGCCGCTCGTTGAGGTGACAGTGGAAGGACGTCGCCCCGGGAGCGCGATCGCGCTTCCCCCTTCGGGTGGGACCATCACAATCGACTGGCGGATCGAATCGGTCAGCGTCGCGCCAACACGGGTGGAGGTGATCCGCAATGGCATCGTCATCGATGAAGTTCGATGTAGCGAGTTGTCGTGCAACGGCCAGCTCGCGTTGCGCATCACCGAGTCCTGTTGGATCGCAATACGCGTTCGAGGCAGTGTGGCGGGGCGCGAGGCCGACATCGCGGCCCACACCAGTGCGGTGTATGTCAAAGTCGGCGACAAACCGGTCTTTGCCACTGCGGACGCGGTGTCGATTCTTGCACAAATCGAGGGATCGATCGCCTATATGGATACGCTCGCTCCCAGGACTGACGAAGCGCGGCACTCGCGGCTGCGAGCTGCCTTGGAGCTTGCACATCATCGTCTGCATCATAAGCTGCACGAACTCGGCGCCATTCACCACCATGGGCCTGTTCACTCCGTTCACACCGAGCGCGAGCACTGAGAAGGGGAAAACGTCGTGTGAGTTGCTCTCCTTTCTCTCGCTCCAGCGCTTCGCGGGCAGCACGGCCGCGGCATGTTCAGCCACGTCCACTTGCGCCACCACCGGTGATATGTTCGCGCAGCGTGGCAGCGGCCCGAACCTTGGAAGAGCGCTGGAGAAATCGATTTCAGTGACAGCGCGTCGGCCGCGGCAGCTTCAGCCCGGGCTGCGCCTGCGACGCGGTGGGCGTTCGCTAGATCTCGGCGGCCCGGTCGATGACCGCATGACCAGTCGATAGGGCAACAGGACACTCCTGGGAAGTGGGCTTCCAGCGATCGCATTGATGAGATAATCGGCGGCTCCTCGGCCAATTTCAGCTGCCGGAACACTGACTGTTGTGAGCGGCGGGTCCATCTGCGCCGCCAGCTCCACATCGTCAAATCCTGTGATGGAAAGCGTAGCCGGCACGGCGACCCCAATTTTGCGGGCCTCTGCCAT
Organism: Bradyrhizobium sp. 137; assembly: GCF_023074095.1. NCBI lineage: Bacteria > Pseudomonadati > Pseudomonadota > Alphaproteobacteria > Hyphomicrobiales > Nitrobacteraceae > Bradyrhizobium > Bradyrhizobium sp. 137. Next base: position 59,658 of record NZ_JADPKU010000015.1, on the reverse strand, counting down.
TGCACCGATGGCAAGGGTGTCGGTGGTGCAGATCACCGCCGTCGTGTCGGGGTGGTCGGTGAGGAGCTGACGAAGAGCGCTGCGACCCTGGGCAAGCGAATAGTCGGCCTTAATGATCTGGGTGGGCCTGAGCGGGAGGCCGGCGTCCGAAAGAGCGCGCTGAATGCCCTCGAGCCTCGCGCGGGACCGGTCGTTGGACGCAGCAACAACATTGGCGATCGCGCCGAAACGGACGTGTCCAAGCCGCAACAGATACTCGGTCATCTCGCGCGTGGCTCTTTCGTTATCGATTCCGATCGCGGGAATGCCGCCGGCTGCCTTCGAAACATAGGTCGTGATCACAGGCACACCGGCTTGTTCAATCAGAGCCCTCAGTTCACGTCCATGGGAGCCTCCGACCAGTACAATTCCATCGATGCCGCGCTCGATGAGGCTCTGCAGTTCCTGAAGTTCGCGGCGCTGATCATATTGGGAATTCGCGATGAAGAGCGTATAGCCGCTTTCGCTGAGGCGGTTCTGCAGCGCCTCAACTCCTTCGGCAAAGATGCCGAGCGCCAGCGTCGGAACGATGACTCCAATGGTGCGCATGCGTCCCGACTTCAAGGCTCTCGCCGCGCTGTCTCGCGTGTAGGACAGGTCGGTGATGTGCCGCATCACCTTGTCCCGCAGCTCCGGTCTCACGATTTCGGGATGATTGAGGACGCGCGACACGGTCGCCGGGGACACATTGGCCTTTCGCGCGACATCTTCGATCTTCACGCGCGGTTGCTGGCGTCCTTTGGGCTCGATTGTTGGTTTTTTATCCATCCGGTCTGGTCGCTCAGTCAATGGCATGAGTCCGATCCACGTTAGAACATTGGACAGCCAGCGTTCTCAAGCTCTGTATACGCCCGATCCGTCTTATCCAGTGGAACTCTGGTACATGGGCAGGCGCTGAGTTGGCAGGCCGCCCATTTTGCTTGACTCTGCACATCACGACGCTTATTTCTGAAATCGATTTCAGAGGCCGAGCCAAATAGAACACCTCTGATCCAAGAAAACTGAAAGCGAGACCATGGTCGATCTTTTGAAGGGCGTTCGCGTCCTGAGCTTCAATCACTTCCTGATGGGCCCCGTGGCTGCGCAGTTTCTCGCCGATCTCGGGGCGGACGTCATTGCCGTCGAGCCACCCGATGGCGCCTTTCAGAGGAAATGGGGCGGAGCAGACAAGCGGGTCGATGGGCAATCCATGTTGCTGCTCACCGGGAACCGCAACAAGCGAAGTCTCACGCTCGACCTGAAGAAACCTGAAGCCATTGAGATTGCCAGGAAGTTGATCGCGACCTCGGATGTCATGACTGAAAACTTCCGCCCCGGCGTTCTCGACAAGCTTGGCCTCGGCTACGAGGACGCCAAGAAGATCAATCCGCAAATTATCTATGCTGCGGCCTCAGGCTACGGTCCCGATGGGCCCTACGTCTACCGTCCCGGTCAGGATCTACTGGTGCAGGCAATATCGGGGCTGGCCACGATTACTGGAAGCCGCGAGCAGGGTCCAAGGGCCGTCGGTGTTTCAGCGGTCGACCACCATGGTGCTGCGCTGTTTGCGGCTGGCATTCTGGCCGCGCTTGTGAGGAAAACGCGCACCGGACAGGGGTGCCGGGTTGATGTCAGCCTGTTGTCTGCTGCACTCGATCTGCAGATGGAATCCTTTACTTGTTACCTCAACGGCGAGCGGCCTGACGATGTCCGTCAGCCGGGACCGATCTCCGGTTGGTACTACGGTGCGCCTTACGGCATTTATCCGACGCGTGACGGTCATATGGCGATTTCTCTTGGGTCTCTCAGCACAGTGTCGGAGGCGCTCGACGTTCCGGCCGATCAGCGCGTTCCAGACAAGGAGGCGTATCGCCGACGCGACGAGGCATCCGCTGCGATCGCCGCAAATGTCGCAAAGCGCACGACGGCCGAATGCATCGCATTGTTCGAGGCCCACGGAATTTGGCACGCCGCGGTCAATGACTATGCAGATGTCGTGACCGATCCGCAGGTCGTGCACAACAAGAACTTCCAGGTCGTCCGCGGGGCGACGGGCGCGCCGATCACGCTCGTCAGCCATCCCGTGCGCTATGATGGCAAGCTGCCCGAAGTCCGACTGCCGCCTCAGAAACTTGGGGCTCAGACCGAGGAAATCCTCAAAGAGCTCGGCTACGACGACCACCAACTTGAAGACCTTTCCAGGAAGGGGGCGATCGGCGCCTTTACGTCCTCGCGCGCCGCTTGATGACGCTCCCAACGCGCATCACGGCAGGCATGCTAGAGCGCATGTACACACTGGTCATGCGCGTGACGATCGGGCTGAGGCGGATAGCCGTTGGGCGTTTGCTCGTGATCAGGAGCGATAGCTGGAGAAGGCAGCTGCGTGCTCCTGACCCGCTTAAGCCATCGGCTCGGCCGAAGCGAAATCGGTCGGACATTGGACGGTTAGCACCGGGAACGATGCCCTGGGATTTCGGCAAGTGGCAAAGGAGTATCGGATATGAGCAAGTCGCGCTGGGCACGCGCAATAGACCTGATGCAAGCACGAGTCGATCAGACGATTGCCGCGATGAAAATAGAGTTTCCGCATTGGGCAGACAGCTCGACCGGTAAATGGACGACAACGCCGGACGGCGATTGGACCGGTGGCGCATGGCCGGGTATGTTGTGGCTGCTCGCGCGGCGATCTGGCGAGGCGAAATACCTCGATGCAGCTCGGTTCTGGAGCAGCCGCTTGAAGCCGCGCGCGCAGCTGCAAACGGCGTTCAAGGGCTTTGGGTTCTACTATGGGGTCGCTCTTGGCGACGTCCTGTGTCAAGACAAGGACGCAGCTCTCCTGGCACTGGATGCCGCCACCTCTCTCAAGACGCAATTCGATTGCCGGCTTGGCCTCATTCCGCTAGGCCGCGATGCGGAGGAAGCAGAAGATGTTGGCAATTCGTTCAGCAGCATCGACTCTCTGCAAGCAGTCCCGCTTCTGTATTGGGCCGCCGCAAGGACAGGCGATTCCTCATACGCTGGCATTGCGGCGCGCCATACCACGCGCGTGCTCGACATTCATATGCGCTCCGATGGCTCAATCGTTCAGTCGAGTGAGCTAAATCCGTCCACCGGCAAGATAGTCCGCCATTTCACCCACAAGGGATTCAGCGACACGAGTGTCTGGGGCAGGGCGCAAGCTTGGGGGCTCGTCTATGCGGCGATCGCGCTTGCTCACCATCCTCATGAGACGCGCTGGATGGAGCAGTTGATGGCGGGAGCGGACTGGTGGCTTTCGCACGTGCCAGCGAGCATGGTCGCGTTCTGGGACTTTGATGATCCTGACGTTCCCAACACGGAGACGGACACGGCGGCAACTGCAATCACGTGCTCGGCGCTGCTAAAGCTGGCGCGGCTCGCGCCGACGGCGGCACTGCGCGTCAGATATCGTGAGGCAGGCGAACGGACGGCAAAGGCCCTGATCGAGACCTATCTGACGCCAACAAATCCGGACGATTCCCGCCCGCCGGGAATGTTGGTCGGCGCCTGTTTCAATAAACGTCGCGATGCACGCGCTCAGGACTCGGCCAACAATGCAGAGACGATCTTCGGATCCTACTATCTGTTCGAATCATTGAACGTTCTTGATGGACTCATCGAGGCTGAGAAGATTTGATTAGAAGCAGCCCCTATTGCGATCATGGTCCAGGACGCACCGCTCAGCGGCGTGACGCTGACGGTGCCGATTCTTGTTCGTCTTGCACGAGAGGTGCCGCTCGTCAGCTATTTCAAAATCGAGGTACCGCTGCGCGGCGAAGCTGCGTGCGTTGATCGAGGAGGGTGGTGAGGCCCTCGCAGGCCCGCACTCCGGCAACACGGGGCGGTTGGGCCTGACAGGTCAAGGCACCGCGAGACCGTAGACGTAGATGTGGCGCGACGATCAAGGACGCGATGACGGCGCTATGGGAGGCGTTGGACCGGGTATGCGGCAAGCGGCTCAACGTGATGATTCCGATCTTGCTGCCGGCCCTTGAGCAACATGGGCGATTGAAGCCTGGCCTGGCAGATCGTGATCGTGTTTTCGCGATCACCCCTGCAACCATCGACCCCTTGCTCGTCGACGTAAAGGGTCGCGGCGAGCGGCGGTAGGCGGCGGCGCCGTGCCGGATTCTATTCGACCATCCGACGGAAAGTTCCGATCCGGACGATCAATGGCTGCCCACAGCCGAATTATGCGAAGCGAAGGTCCGGCGAGAGCGGTTTAGCGATGGGGCTGGCCTCCATCACCAGCCCTCAGAGTGAATCACGATTTGCCGCAAGCGAATCACTTCCGATTCTGTCAGGTAGGAAAATGCTCTAAAGTAATCAAGCGCTATCATGCTCCGTTGACGCCCTATCAGCGCGCGCTGGCGCATGCCAAGTTGACGCGGCTGTAAAGCGGCGCCTACGTGGATCAGTATCGCTCGCTCCATCCGGTCGGGCTGAAGGCCGAGTCTCGCACAAACCACGAGGAACTTGGCAGTTGCGTCGGTCGTCGTGCCGGACAGGTGCGCGGCCTGCAACCCGCTTGCACGAGCTCCGCGCCGGCAACCGCAGCGACGTTCGCCAAGAAACCGTCCGCAGCACGGTGACGGCCGGCGAGGCGCGTGCCACGCACCGAGGCTGCCGTCGGCCTTATAAGACCAGGGTTCGCATGGCCGTCCAAGCTCGACCCGCACATTACTAGGATTTAGGGCGGGCTCTCGAGGAGCCGCAATTGACTGCGCTCGCAATAACTCACGTTCGACCGCCCGTTCCGGAGTTGACAGCGCGCGCGTTGCCCAGCTCCTTCTTCAAGGCTTTCTCCCGACAGGAGAGTGGGGTGATCTTTCCGAGCCATGGGGTTGGGAGCGCAAGGCCAGGGGCATTCCCAGGGCCGAGACAAGAACCGCAACGGCCCCCAGCCATTGTGTTGCGGTCAGAGTTTCCCGAAGGAAGATAGATGCGAAAATGGATGTAAGCACGGGAACGAGCGGTAGCAACAGAGCGGCGGCTGTCGCGCTCATTCGCTGCAGCGCGATCCCGTAGAGGAGGAAGGGGATCGAAAAGAGCAGCAATCCGGATCCGGCCACCGGAACAATATCGCCGATGACCACAGAGAGCGTCGGCAATGGGCGAACGCAAATCCACGCAAATACGACCACTGCAAACGCGACGATCTGGCTCGTTGTTGTAAGGCGCAACGCATCCACACTTTGCGACATCACACGGACCGCTATGCTGTAGAGTGAGGCGAATAGCACGCCGGCGAGTACGAGAGCGACTCCCAGTCCCGGCGTTGCGGAAGGAGCAGATTCAGAGGTCCATTGCAAAAAGCCGACCCCCGCAAAAGCCAACAAACAGAGAAAGACGATAGCACGATTAGGGATCTCACCAAGGATCAACCACGCAAGAAGTATGACCATCGGCAGTTCAACTGCGAACAGCATCGCCTCTACCGACGCCGGCAGCATCGATAGTCCGAAGATCGATAGACCAGACGCAAGCGCCGGCTGCAGGATGCCGGCAAGGCCAGCACGCCAATCGCTCAAGCGAGGCGGCGCACCTGAGAAGATCGATAGTACGGTTAGGCTTGCGGCACTCACAGCCAACTGCGCTGTCAGAAGCGAGAGCGGTTCGATGCAGCAGAGCGCGGCCTTGGACAGAACGTTGCCGATGCTCCAGCTGACCGTTGCGAGTGTTCCGCAAAGAAGCGGTAGGAAAAGAGGTGGGCTCTCACTCAAGCTTATGACTCCCTTGGTCGCGGCGATCGGAGTGGGTTCACGGCAATGCACGTTTGAATTCTCGGTTCATGATCTGCCGCCGCCGGATCGCATATCGAATCCTGGGCTCTAATTGTCCTACCCAAGGGCGAAGCCACGAGTATCGCATGCGTTATTTCTATAGCCTCGAAGCTTCGTCGTTCCGCACCACTGGCGAATGGCATGGTCGGAGGTAACGGGCGACGCCCTTACGATGATCGTACATGCGTTGTCGATCGCATGAAAACAAGTGAAAGAGCGATAAATCCATACCGCGATTTACGTCATCTCCACCCCGGGGCAGGCTGCTGCAACCTATGGGGTTGAAGACGAATTGGATCGAGCTGCCGTTCCGCCTTCGAAGGACCTGGATCCGGAGGTGCGTAAGGCGCTCCGGGAGTTTCTAGTCGCATCGCTCGACGGTACGGCGATTCCCCTCACGTGGTTGATTTCGCAATCCGAGGACGCGCGCCAATGATGATTGGGAGGAGATTATGCCACAACGCAGGGGCCGGCGCTGAGGGCAGGCCTTGCCAAGGCCGTTCAAGGCCTCGGGGCCGCACGCTTCCGCATTTTTCGGAAGCTCGAAAACTGAATCGGTGTTCGTAGTCCCTGCTTCTGTCCGAAACCACACGTGCCGAATGTAAGTAAATTGCCAGGGTGTCTGCACACGAGACATTCGGCCGAGAAATTGCGACCAGATTCCTCTGGTTTGCACTGGCCCAAATCATGCTGTGGCTACGGGCGAGAACGCGGAATGGGAGGCGCCTTAGTTGCAACCAGCCATCGAGATGACGTCGTGCCACTGAGAATGAGGGCAAAATATAAGTCGTGATCCGAAATCCGATCTCGATCGGGACGGGGCGACCTGATGGTCTTGGAAGTCTCGTCTTAGGTCATGACCTGGCTGAAATGCGCATCCGCAACCTAGATGCGCACGCTCACGCCAGGCGGGCATCTGGTACTCGGATCTGCGTGTGATACCGCTCGAACGCTTGGCGTCATGCCGCTGATGCAGAGATGGTCCGGGAAGCGCTGACGAAGCGTTGATCGTTCGAGTGCGTCTGCTTGCTCGCTGCTTTCGGCAGCGAAGACGGTCTTCAAATTAATCGAATTGTCTGGGGCTAACATGGAGGCACTATGCGCATCTGCGGTATCAAGCTGACGCATGACGGATCAATCGCTCTCATCGAGGACGGACGACTTGCTTTTTGTGTCGAGCAGGAGAAGCGGGACAACAATCCGCGATATCAAAGCATTGACAATCTCGATGCAGTTGTCGTCGCCTTAGCGGAGCAGGGGCTGGATGTGTCGGATGTTGATCAGTTCGTCCTCGACGGCTGGTGGGGAGAGGGGGAGTCGGAATTCCAGGTCCTCAGTGGGGCTACGCCAATCACTCTCAAAGGTGCGCCGTATATTGAAAGTCATGCCGATGGCCTGCTAACGTCGCGCGACGGCACTGGCCTGCTACTGGGCGGCAAATCCTTTCCTTACAGGAGCTATCCACACGTCACTGGCCATGTGGCCGCCGCATACTGCACGAGTCCCTTTGCGAAAGCAGGACAACCCGCGTTCTGTCTGGTGTGGGACGGCGGCACCTTTCCACGTCTTTATTATGTAGAACTCCGCGGCGCCCAGTTCATCGAATGCCTGTTCCCAATGATTGGGCACGCCTATGCGGCCGCAGGTTATCACTTCGGACCGTATAAGCAGGCGACGCGCACCAATTGGGACCTCGGTGTTGCCGGCAAGTTGATGGCCTATATCGCACTAGGCTCTGTTGATGAAAACATCGTCACGGACTTTCAGGAGCTTTACGAGGAGCACTTTGGGACCAATGCAGAGCTCGCCCGTCCTGACAGTCCGGAGTCTGCGCTTGAAGCTGTGCATGATTACGTCGATGCCAGCGCGCAGCGGTTGAAGTCCAAGGCTCCCGAAGATGTGCTTGCATCGTTTCATTGTTTCCATGAGCGTCTGCTCGTTCGCGAAATGGCGCGTGCTTTGCAGCGCCACTCACGTTTTCCGGCGCGCAACTTGTGTATAACAGGCGGCTGCGCTCTCAACATAAAATGGAACAGTGCGCTACGCGCCAGCGGCCTGTTCGATGCTGTCTGGGTGCCGCCCTTTCCGAATGACAGCGGATCGGCAATCGGTGCCGCTTGCTCGGCAGTGGCGGCCGACAAAGGCTTCGTGCCGCTACAATGGTCAGTCTATAGCGGTCCAGCCCTGCAGCCGAGCGATGTGCCGACCGAATGGGATGCCGCGCCGTGTAGCATGAGTGAACTCGCGACCATTCTCGCCAGCAACAAGCCGGTGATTTTCTTTGCCGACCGCGCCGAGCTTGGGCCTCGGGCACTGGGTAGTAGAAGCATTCTCGCAGCCGCGACGACGGCGCGAATGAAGGATCATCTCAACGATATCAAACTTCGCGAACACTTCCGGCCGGTCGCTCCGATATGCTTGGAAGATCGTGCCCCGGAGATTTTCAGCCCTGGAACGCCGGACCCTTACATGCTCTTTGATCATCAGACACGAGCAGAATGGCGGGACAAAGTCCCCGCCGTTGTACATCTGGACGGAACTGCGCGATTGCAAACCATTCCCAGATCGTCCCAGCACAAAGTCGCCAAGCTTCTCGTCGAATATGAGAAACTTACGGGTATTCCACTGCTTTGCAACACGAGTGCGAACAACCATGGACGCGGTTTCTTCCCGAATGTCGCAACGGCCTGCCAGTGGGGAGGCGTTGAGCATGTATGGTGCCATGGCATGCTGTGGACGAAAACACAGAAGTGAGCGATCCCCGGTCCAACGGCACCTTTCCCGCTAAGAATGAGCGAGATATGACAGCGGGTCGCTGTCTGCCGGATGTCGCCTACGTTGCGCCGGGAGGGTGCTTCGGGCTGCGAATGGTGCGGCAGGAGGACGATTTTATGTATGGTCCTCGGCACGGCTACCGCCTGATACAGGCATATCACGGTGCTCGCGAGCGAATGCCAGCATGCCGCAGAGCCTAATCATAGGCGCTTGCTGCGCTTAGCGTTCCTGGCACGGCCGTTGCTATTGAGGGGCAGCAACACCGAGTGAAGCTGTGCATTCAGACGTGTAGACAGATGTTCTCTAAAGCCGTGTACCCATTTCCGAGAGAGCAGGCGCGGGAACAGCCGCGCTATCGTTGGCAGTCGGTTGATGGAGAGCGATATGAGGCCGGCTATCCGGCTTCCCAGCTCACCGCTTGCCGGACGCTGAAGCAGTTCGTCCAGACCGGCCTGCTGGTCCCCGGCGTCTCGCGATGTTGTTTTCACCACAAGATGGAGAGTTAGATGAATGCCCCGCTAGGCGTATCTGTAAGGCGCCAAACGACTGACGTAGATGCAATGCTAGCCGAACTGCGATTATGCGAGCGCCCACATGACGTGGAAGTAAGCGGCCTGCCCCTGCACGTCCTGCCTGGTGTTTTGTCACCACGCCTAAGTCACGGTCCCGACGCATTGATGTCGAAGTGGCACATCGAACCTGGCGCGACAGTACTCGATCTGGGATGCGGATCAGGCGTACTAGGGCTTGCAGCGCTCCGTGCCGGCGCAGGCTGTCTAGTGGCACTCGACATAAATCCGCAAGCCGTCCTCACGACGAAGATAAACATCGAGAGGTTAGGTTACTCGGACAAAGCCGAGGCGCGCTATAGCGACACCTATTCTGGGCTGCATTCCGGAGAAAAATTTGACATCATTCTCTTTGCCGCCCCCTATTGGAATCGTAAAGCGAAAGACGACCTGGAGCGCTCTTGCTTCGATGAAGACCACAATGTCATGGCCTCGGCTCTCAAAGGTGCGCGGCGCCGCCTAAATGACAAGGGCGTGATGTATGTGCTCTTCTCTGATCAGGGAGATGTCGGGCGCGTCCTGAATTTGATTAATAGGAGTAAGCTGCGCGTCAGGAATATGCATATTTTCCGCCCCTCGATTCCAGAGGGGCACGTGCGGATTATTTGGGAACTCACGGTGCGATGAAAGCTCTTGGCTCTCGAGCGGCGTTCTGGCCGAGCATGGGCCCCTAAAGAAGGCCGAGGCACTGCACCGCTCGCTTTTCAAAAATTATAATGCTCGCGGCAGTTTCCCGGCCGACGAGGCGCGCTCAACGTTTCTCTCGCCGTGACCCACCGCGATGATCACCGAACCTGTGAAAAGTCCGTTCTGGCGCACCCTCAAGTAGGAGGCTATCGATCCACGGTTATCACCGGCGCAGCATCGCGGAGCTCGCACTCGCCCTCACCGACGTTTCGATAAAGACGCGCGCCAAGTAATCCGGGAAGGCTGGGCTCGTCCGTTGCCGCGTACTCAGCATTCAGGAGGACTGGGTCTCTGGTCCTTACGGATCGCAGCCTACGTAATGATACGGAAGTCAGCCGTCGCACTTCCTCGATCTTGGAAATGCATCCTCATCTACATGACGCCATACAGACCAATCTACGATCCACAACTCTCGCGAGCTCGTGCGCAAGCAAACGCGAATCAAAGCGGATTCGTTCGGCCCCGGCCAACCCAGGGACAGGCTCCTGAAAGTCGCCGATGAATACGACAAGCTAGCCAACACTGGTGGCGCGCCCAGAACCGACCAAGAGCCAGGTTCGTGTCACGATTTCTGATCGTTATCCGTTTTCTTGACTAAATGCTCGAGCGGCTCGCTCCGAGCCACGACGAATGTCTCGGCCGGTTCTTGGCCAATTGGTTCGGATGGCGGTGGTTCTTCGCCCGCGGATGCCGCGGCCCTCAGCGGAATCAACCGCATCATGCGCGTTGCCCATTCCTTAGGTACGTGCCCACCGGCGGCAATTCCACGGAACGCACACACTTTGGCCGATAACTAATTTCAAAAGGTGAGCCAACATCATAAGAGGCAATCAATCTTGATTCAAGCGGAAGAAAGGCGCGAACAGATTCACACAGTGGGATTGCGTCGACACTCCAACCCGCTGAAGTATTGTTGCCGAAGGCCTATGCGAATCTCTCCTGCGTGAAGCCTTTGGGCTTCCGCAGCTTTCGAAATTCCTGTCCAGCAAATTACAATGTTTTAGCGAACTCACGCGAGCAGAGCGCTATTTCTTCTTGTGACGTGGACGAGCCGGCTTGCGACCTTTGCGCAATGTCTTATGGGACGTTGCTCCTTTGGGCGGTTGTATAAAGAACTCAGATAAATGGACGCCACGATTTAGCGATCCGATCGAGCAGATCGATTGTTGGATTCGCATCTTGCCTCTCAACAGCGCCCATGTATGAGCGGTCAATGTCCGCATCGTAAGCCAATTGCTCCTGCTGAATACCGAGATCCACGCGGATCCGCCGCACATTCCAGGCCAAAAGCGCACGAGCTTTCATGCGCTAAAGCAGCCATTCGGTGGGCCATCAAACCACTGGCTATAACCGGTCTATTGTTTCAAGTTTCGCAAAAGATAGCGAACTCGCCGCGTGAGCTTACATGAAAGAGCCGGCGTTAGACCCAGATGCCGGGCACGCCGCGCCGAATGAGTTGGTGCTGACTTTCTATGACGACCAGCATCTGGACGTATTTGGCGAGCCCTCGATGCGCAGGCCGATGGCACCAACTGAGAAGAAGTTGCCCGGATGGTATTGCTTCTCGCCGGCCTTGCAGCCCCGGTTCACCTTCCGCGGCAGCAACGTCGTGGCGATCCCGGAAACCGCCTGGAAGGAAGTGGGATTCTTGGCGACGATCCGCGTCCGGGGCAGCGAGGTCGTGTCGCGCGATTTTGACTTGACCTGTGGGCCTAGCAGCGCGGCGTCACGCTGGGTTTTCATGGGTGATCAGCGCACTGGGCTGTGGGCGTCACGCGCTCTCTGGCCTGCGCGGAGCATGTCGCCACCTCTGGGCGGGCAAAAACGTGGCCACGTCAGACACCGCGGTGCGCAGGACCGAAGAAAGATACGGAACGCATCGCGAGCCACGAGGGTCCGATAGTGCTGCCAGTTCTCACGCAATACATCGCAAAAAGAAGTGCATTCGATCGCATTATTTGATGTTGCCGTCGGATCCATACTGCCCACGCTTGCAACTATTCGCCAGCGTCACCAGAAGTTTGTGCATCGATCCTGCCGTTACGCTTCGAAGCAAGGTCCGAAAAAACGAAGTTCACAGCATCAGCGGAGTTCGCGCAACTTGACCATGTGGCCAATGCATTCAAATGAATCGAACAAGAGCTCGTCTTAAGAAAAGGATACCAAGTGGCGGCAGTAGATTGAAATACTCAACTATTGCGTTCAGATGCTCGTCACAGCTACACGTGTCCTATAACGAGCTACGCTTTCGTTGGCTGCGGCATCCAGGGGCACTGTTTGATGCAATTTGCGATGCAATTGGGAAGCACGGCCTTGCGCACGCAATTGGTCATCGTCTCTCGCGCATGTGCGTCCCGCAGACTGTTGTTGCGAGCCCTTGAGTGGAAACCCGAACGGAGCGCGCCGCTGCGGGGCCAGATCAGCACCACAATCAGGATTATTCTGGCTTCACCTGATGCCGTCCGCCATGCCAAGCGGCCGAGTATTGGCCAGCGCAATGCCCAGAGTCTTGCCTATGAGTTTGCTGTCTCGAAGCGTGGTCGCTCGCGGCCCTTTCGGGCACTCTGGCCAAGCCTCCGCCAGGGGCGAGGTCAGTAGCCGAACAGCGTGACCAACATCAATTTGTCATTGAAGGCGTTGCCGGCAGCTTCGAGGTCGCCGCATTTGGGAGTGCCTATGTCTTCCGTCATCCGCACGCTTCATCTTGGCCTCAATCTTCACGGCGCGGGCGGTCACTCCGCAGCGTGGCGTTGGCCGGGCACCAACCCAAGCGCCTTCTTCGACATCGGGCATTACGTTCGTGCTGCGAAGATTGCCGAGCGTGGCCTGTTGGATGCGGTGTTTCTAGCGGATACCCCCGCGGTGCCCTTCGACATCACTCGGCAGCCGCCACTCAATGGGCTTGAGCCGACGCTTGTGCTTTCCGTAATCGCGCGCGAGACAACGCGCATCGGGCTGATCGCAACGGCGTCGACGACCTACAATGAACCATACAATCTGGCGCGCCGTTTCCAGTCGCTCGATGTCATTAGTGGCGGCCGAGCCGCCTGGAATGCGGTTACGACATCCAGCCCAGCGACGGTAGCAAACTTTGGTGGTCGCCAGATCGGACGCGAAGAGCGCTACAAGCGCGCCGAGGAGTTCGTTGAAACCGTCCGTGCTCTTTGGCTGAGCTGGGGGGATGAGACCATTATCGCTGATCAGGCATCTGGAGTTTACGCCAATACCGATCATTTCCGGCTGCTCGATCCCAGCAAGAATGCGTTCGCAATCCGAGGCCCGCTCACCCATCCCGGCTCGCGCCAGGGCTATCCCATCATCGTCCAGGCTGGAGGCTCGGATCCTGGCGTGCGCCTTGCGGCGCGCAGCGCCGATGTCGTTTTTACCGCAGCCGGGGACTTGAAAACGGCAATGGGGGAGTCCGAGCGCCTGCGCGCGCTCTCGCGTCAATTTGGCCGCCGTGCAACTCCACTCATCCTCCCCGGCCTCGTCACCTTCATCGGCGGCACGGAAGAGGAGGCACAACGCCGAAAGAAGGAAATCGACGCGCTGCTTGATCTGACGCGCGCGATGGAGGCCCTCGCACGGAGCATGGACGTGCCGGTCGAAAAACTCAGCCTCGACCGGCCCATTCCCGAGGAGCTCTTGCCCGATCCTCACAATGTTGCGTTCTCGGTCGGTCATCACCGCACGTTCGAAGCATTGGCGAGGGAAGGCCGCACGGTTCGCGAGATCATCGGCAGCGTTCAAGCGTTCGGTCATCGCTTGCTCGTCGGTGCGCCCGAGCAGATCGCCGATTCGATCGAATCATGGTTTCGCACAGGCGCGGTCGACGGCTTCAACATCATTCCAGACGTGCTGGAAGACGGCGCGACGGCGCTTGTCGATCTTGTCGTGCCGATCCTACAGAGCCGCGGTCTGTTTCGCACGGAATACCAGGGGGAGACACTGCGCGAGCACCTGGGAATCCCTCACCACGACGTTGCTGCCGAGACGTTGGCGAGGCCGTCGTCTCTGTGACGCAATGTTTGTCCACATTCACCGGAGTTTGGAGATGTCTGTTATCGAACGCACGAGCCTTTGGCGTCTCGGCATCCCGCCGAACACTCGAAGAAAGCAAAAGGCGACGGCTGTCCTGTTGGCGGTCTCAACGCTCCTGCAGATCTCGATCATGGCGTGCTGCTCTGCCCAAGAGGCGTCAGCCGGCGGACCGAAACGAGGAGGCATCATTCGCTACGGGCATTTTCAAGAGCCGCCCTGCCTGTTCGGGGGATGGGTGCAGCAGTGGTATCTTCAGCGGCAGTATAGCGACAATCTGGTTGCTCGGAGGGAAGATGGAAAGATTGTGCCTTGGCTCGCAACGTCTTGGACAATCTCCGACGACAGGAAAGTATACATCTTTGAGATCAAGCCAAACGTCAAGTTTACCGACGGAACGCCTCTCGATGCACAAGCTGTTGCCGAGAACATCAACGGATGGCTCGGCAATGATCCGGATCGTCGCAATCCGACTGCCGCTCCTTACCTCGAAGACAGCTTCGAATCGGCGACAGCAATTGCCCCTCTCACGCTGCAGATAACGCTGAAGACGCCATTTCAGCCGTTGCTCAACGTTCTCGCGCAGTCCTCCCAAGGCATCTTGTCACCAACTGCGCTCAAGCGCGGACTTGCCGTGAACTGCAACAGCCCGGTCGGGTCAGGCCCGTTCATCGTGGAGAAATGGAATCACGGGCAGAACGTCGTGTTTCGCCGCAACCCGGATTACAATTCGGCACCAAGTCACGCCAAGCACCAGGGGCCGGCTTACGTTGATGGCATCAACTGGAGGTTCCTTGCGGATCAAACCGTCCGCTATGGCTCACTGCTGACGGGCGAATCTGATGTCGTCTATGATATTCCGGCAGTTGCCTGGAAGGACGCCAATTCCCGCTTCGCCGTCTTGCGGCATATAACAGGCGGTACCCCTTTACGCCTGGCGTTGTATACGGCACGGCCCCCCTTTGACGATGTGCGCGTCCGCCAGGCTTTTGCATACGCTGCTGACCGAAGAGCCGCCGTCGAATTGTCCTTCCTCGGCGCTTTGCCATTCGAGGCTAATGGAGCGCTCAGCCAGAGTTCGCCGGAATATATCAGCGGGCTCGGGCGGTCCTATGGGTATGACGTTGGAAAGGCCAATCAGCTCCTCGATCAAGCGGGTTGGACTGAACACAACAAGGACGGCATTCGCCTCAAGAATGGCAAGCCCCTCGTCGTTCGAATCTCCTATTCGAGCGCTTTTCTAAAGCCAGACGGCGAGCAGGCATTGCAGGTCATCCAGCAGCAGGCGAAAGCTGCCGGATTCGAGGTGCGCCTTCAGCCGACCAACCAGGCGGATTTCTTTGCCGGGAAGAATCTCGGTCCGGACGACTACGAGGTCGTGCTCCTCTATTGGGTTGCACCCGGCGCAGAAATCTTCCGCATTTCATGGAAGCTTGATCGGAACGGCCAGCGGAACCGCTATAATCCGTCGCGCTACCAGGATGAAGCACTGTGGAATGTCGTTCAGACAGCGGAACAGGAGTTCAACGATGGCGGACGGACTGCGCTTTATCAGCAGGCTGAACGCAATATCGTGGAGAAAGCGGCCGTCCTAGGCTTCACGGTGCTCGATGTCACATTGGCGACCAGCCCAAGGCTGAAGGATGTCTGGCTGGACCGCGGGTCGGTCGGTGAACCCGTCTTTTATGACGCTCATTTCGTCGACGTGAAGTGATGCGTGTGAATAGCGCAGCTCATGTTCGGATAGGCTGGCTTGCGGGCAGGTTCGTGTCCGCTGCGACTGTGGTGTGGCTAGCTGCGACCTTCACGTTCCTTGTTCAATGCCTGATGCCCGGCGACCGCGCCCAGATCATCATCAACATGGCGAGTGGCAACGTTGGAGAGGCCTCTCCAGCAGAGCTCGCGGCGGTCAACGCAAAGTACGGCTTTGATCAGCCACTCGTTCTGCAATACGGCAAATACATATGGGGCATCCTGCATGGGGACCTTGGCTTGTCATACCAGCAGCATCGGCCGGTCCTTGACATCATCGCAGAACAGATTGGGCCAACCATCATTCTGGCGGTTGCGGCGCTCATTGCGGCATGGGTCATCGCGGTTCTGACGACCGTCCTCATCGCCGGCCAAGACAACATGTGGTCAACCTTGCTCAGCGGAATACAGGTGTTCCTGGCGACCGTGCCGCCCTACTGGCTGGCTACAATCCTCCTCGTTGTGTTTGCGGTGCAGCTTCGCATTGTCCCGGTCATCGGGGGCAATTCCCCGATCGGGCTCGTTCTTCCAACGATTGCGTTGGCTTTGGAGTTGTCAGGATTCCTCGGGCAAATCGTTCGCAGCGAATTCACGCGTGTCCTCGAGCAGCCATTTGTCATCTCGGCGCGGGCACGAGGTATGGGTGAACTCGGCGTCAGGTTTCGCCATGTCCTGCGTCATGCAGCGTTGCCCGGCATCACTTTATCAGGCTGGGCGATCGGAAAGCTTCTTTCCGGTGCGATTCTGATTGAGGCGGTATTTGCGCGTCAAGGCCTTGGTGGAGTCCTTGTCGCTGCGACGTCCTCTCGAGACGTTCCAGTCGTCTCGGGGGCTATTCTGATCTCCGCCGGCCTGTTCGCCGTCACCAATATGCTCGTCGATCTCACCTACCGAATCGTCGATCCCAGGATCAAGATGACATGAGCAGGGTAGGTGACTGGAGCGCGTGTTCGCAGCTGATAGAGGCGTCGGCGATCCTCCGTCGTATTCCTCTTCGGGTTCACGTAGCTCTGATCGTTATCGGTTTCTTTATTGTCGCGGCAATCGCGCCGAGTCTGCTGCAGACGCACGATCCGCTCGCGATCGATTTGACGGCACCATTGCAAGCTCCCTCATTCGCGCACTGGTTCGGAACGGACCAATCAGGCCGGGATATTTACTCCCGAATTGTCGAAGGAGCAGGCCAGTCACTCACCATCGGGCTTGGCGCAACTGCGCTGAGCATCGGCGTTGGGCTGGTTTTTGGCATCATTGCCGGCGTTGTGGGTGGCGCGCTCGACAATGTTCTCAGCCGGCTTTTGGACGTGCTGTTCGCACTTCCCACGCTGTTCCTCGCGCTTCTGTTCGTGAGCTTGTTCGGTCCATCGGTGCTGACCCTCGTTATAGCGGTCGGAGTTGGCACAGCTCCGGGCTATGCTCGGATGATCAGAGGACAGGTTCTGTCTGTAAAAGGGGCGCCTTATGTGGAGGCTGCCAAGGCCCTCGGCCATCCTTATCCACGTATCCTATGGCGGCATATCATTCCGAACGCGATGAGCCCGCTCACGGCGATGATGACGCTTGGCGTTGGGCAAGCGATCGTCTGGGCGGCGGGTGTTGCGTTTCTCGGTCTCGGCGTCGCTCCCCCGGCGCCTGAATGGGGCGCGCTGCTAAATGCTGGGCGAAACTATGTGATCTTCGCATGGTGGCTTGAGATCATGCCGGGCATTGCCGTGGTGTCGTTTGCTCTCGGCCTGACTGTCGTCGGACGCTATTTGCAGGATCGGCTGGAAGGAAAGATCTAAGTAATGCTCCACGTTCCTAATCGACAAGTGCCCCCGCAGGCGAACCTTCTGACAGTCGATTCACTCTGTGTCTCATTCGGGCGGGATCTTCCTGAGGGAACAGCCGTGCGCGGCGTCTCATTCTCTCTCCAGGCTGGGCGCTGCCTGGCCATTGTCGGAGGGTCCGGCTCCGGCAAGAGCGTGACTTCGCGCGCCATTGTCGGTCTTGCCGGCCGCCGGGCTCATGTCCATGCGCGTCAACTGACCTTCGCCGGCACCGATCTCACAGCTCTCGATGATCGCAGCTGGCGGCGCGTCCGCGGCAAGGAGATCGGCTTCGTTCTGCAGGATGCACTCGTCGCGCTCGACCCGCTACGCCCGGTGGGCAAGGAGATTGGCGAAGCACTGCGTCTCCATCGTGCGGTTGCATCAAGCGAGGAGCTCGAACGGCGCGTCGTCGCACTCCTTGAGCTCGTCGGGGTGCCTGAAGCAGCGGTCAAAGCCCGGCAGCTGCCGCATCAACTATCCGGTGGCCAGCGCCAACGCGCGCTCATCGCTGCCGCTCTGGCCCTCGATCCACGCATCCTGATCGCGGACGAGCCGACCACGGCTCTCGACGTCACCGTGCAGGCGCAGGTGCTGGGATTGCTGGAAGAGGCCAAGTTGCCGGGCAAGGCGCTTCTCCTGATCAGCCATGATCTGGCGGTTGTCTCCCGGATAGCTGACGAGGTCTTGGTCATGCATGAAGGCAAGGTCGTCGAGCGCGGATCGGCAGACCAGGTCTTCCAAGACCCTCAGCACACCTATACCCGCCAGCTTCTGGATGCGGTGCCCTCTGCGCGCCTGCGCGGCTCTCGCCCCGCGCGATTGCCCGCTGCTCGGGCGTGGAAGCCGCCGTTACGGTCTCAGGAGCAATCACCATCGACATTCCCTTCCGTCGTGCTCAGCGCGGCAAATCTGGTGAAGCGATTCAAAGGACCAGATGGCGTGCTGCGCACGGCCGTCGATGGTATCTCCTTTGAGCTGCGATCCGGCGAGACTCTGGGCGTCGTCGGGGAGTCCGGATCTGGCAAGTCAACGATGGCGCGATTGGCGCTGGCGCTTGACCCGCCCGATGAAGGCGCCGTTCTGTTTCAAGGTCGGGCCTGGACCACGCTCACCGAACGCGACCGCAGGGCGCGGCGCCGGGCCATCGCGGTCATTTACCAGGATCCTCTCAGCTCCTTTGATCCGCGCTGGTCTGTGGGACACATCATTTCCGATAGCCTCGCAAGCGACGTGGAGAGCAGAGACGAGCGCTATGAGCGCGTTGTCGAGCTTCTTGATCTGGTCGGACTATCCCCAGCCCTGCTGGATCGCCGGCCGCTCGAACTCTCGGGCGGTCAGCGCCAGCGCGTTGCGATCGCCCGTGCGATCGCTCCAAGGCCCGCTGTGATCGTCTGTGATGAACCGGTCTCGGCTCTCGATGTCTTGATTCAGGCGCAAGTGCTGGACCTGCTGACCGATCTCAAGGCGCATCTCAACATGAGCTACATCTTCATTTCGCATGATCTCGGTGTAATCCGCCAGCTCAGCGACCGCGTCATGGTCATGCGCCAAGGGCGCGTCGTCGAGACCGGCACCAGGGACGAGATATTCCTCAATCCGCGCACCGACTATACGCAACGCTTGCTCGCAGCAGTCCCAAGCCTTGCGCGCGGCGGGGTGGCCAATCGTTCATTCAGCCGCGTCTAAGAAGACGCCGGCATAGATGGGCTCGTTTCAATGCTCTGTGATGAACGCCGTTACGACGATCGGGCCAAGGCCTTTGGCGATTGAAGGCTCGAAGGCGCGTCCTTTAGGCGGCACAGGCGATGCGGGCAAGCTTGTTGGCGAGTGCGATCGCCAGCGCCCCCAAAGGTCACGAGCGCCGGGCGCGGAAGTACCTCATCCCCTTCTTCGGCAAGAAGGGCCTCTCAGAAATTACTGGCGTGAACGAGTACCGCATGCATCGGATTGCAGATGCCAAAGAGAGGTGGGGAAAAGCGCGACCTTCCTAGCTCGTCCTCAATGTCTTCCCATATGCTGTTGTAGTCAGTCTATTCGTGCGTTGGTGAGCGGGAGGTTGTCACATCCGCATCCGCCTGTTGGGATTCCTGCGGTGCAAGTTGCCGAGCATCTAAGCGCTTTGGGCTCGTCCATGATGCGACTGTGGGATTTGCGACTATGCTGTCGGGCCCAGGACACGTGCCCTTGAGCAAATAGCCTTTACAAGTCAAGCTCTCGTAGTTGGCACGAGCCTTGAAAAGGAGCTGTCATTCAGCATCGCATGCTCGAGGAATTGCAGTGATGGCTCACAAGATGAAGGCCTCTCAGTTCACCTATGCCGCGCACGGTTCCGTCACCGTGATCGACCAAACCAATATCGCGGTTCGCGCCGGCAGCGATCGCCCGATGCCGATGACCGACCGTTCGGCGTGCCAGCCACCTGCTGCGTCTTCTTTGCGCTTAACACGCGCCAAAAAGTCGATGCGATTGCGGAGGCACTGATCAAGTTGCTCATCAGCGGGCGAGCAGCCGTCAGACCCTAAGCCCAACGGCAGGTCTAAGCCGACGCGCGCCTCCTCTGTGAGGCGCAGCTGCCCAGGGGGGCCGCCTGTTTCCGCATCGGTAGGCCATCACGAATTCAGGGCGGGAAAGAGCATCCCTCTCGGCGGAACAACTCGTTTGCGGACGAGGCAGATCGAGCAGCAATCCATGAACAAAATAGTCGAAAGAAAACCAGGATCAGCTTTGCGATACGCAATGACGAGACGAGCGCCTGGCCAACACCTCACTAACGAGCTCAGCGAAATTGTGAAGCTCGCGTGGCCGATGGTGTTGACCCAGCTTGCGCAGGTCGCGATGATGACGACAGATCTTGCCTTTATCGGGCACATCGGGCCTGAGGCACTCGCCGCGGCCGCCCTGGCCGTCACGCTCTATCTCGTCAGCTTCACCTTTGGCGCGGGCCTGCTCGCGCCGATCGCACCTTTGGCGGCGCAGGCCTATGGCGCCGGGAATCATGCTATGCTACAGCGCGCACTGCGCACGGGGCTGTGGGCGGCGCTGATGCTATCGTTTCCGATCATCGCGTTTGCGTTTGGCGGAGAGCAAATATTGCTCGCTTTCGGTCAGGCGCCAGACGCGGCGCGGCTCGCCCAGCAATATCTGTTCGGACTGGCCTTGGGCGTGGTGCCGGCGCTATGGCTTCAGGTCATCCGTAATTTCATGAGTGCGGTCAATCGGCCGGAGCCGATCTTGTGGATCACACTGGCGGCTATCCCCCTCAACGCCCTGCTCGTGTATCTGCTGGTCTATGGGAAGCTCGGGCTGCCGCGGCTTGAGCTGTTCGGGGCCGCGCTTGCGAGCACGTTGGTGAACTGTGCGATGTTCCTGGCCGGTTTCTGGTTTGCCACGATGCGTCGTCCTTTCCGTGACTACCACGTGCTTGCAGATCTCTGGCAACTCGATTGGCCCATCTTGCGGCAGCTGATCGTGATCGGAACTCCGATTTCAATCGCCTCCCTGATGCAGTACGGAGTTTTGTCGGCTGCCGCGCTCCTGGCCGGCCTAATCAGCACCAGTGCACTCGCTGCTCATCAGATCGCGCTTCAGATCACCGTGATTACATCCATGATCGCTTTCGGCATCAGCATGGCGGTGGCCGTGCGCGTTGGCCATGCGGTCGGCCGCAACGACGGTTCCGGCATCCAGCGGGCAGGCCTTGTCGCGATACTGCTCGGTACCCTCATCGCTGCCCTGCTGACGGTTGCGGTGATCGTCGCGCGTTTTGAGATCGCCGAGCTGTTTCTGGACAAATCGGCCGGAGATGCCGACGCAACGATCGGACTGACTGCAGAGCTCCTTATCGTCGCAGCGAGCCTTTTTGTCACTGATGCAGCGCAGAGCATTGCGGCGGGCGGTCTGCGCGGACTGAAGGACACCCGGGTGCCGCTTCTGTTCGTCGGCATTGCCTATTGGCTGATCGGCTTCTCACTTGGCTACGTGCTTGGTTTGAAGATCGGGCTTGGTGCAATCGGTATCTGGATTGGCTTGTCAATCGGGACAACCATCTACGCGGGGCTCCTCGTCCTGCGGTTCCATCTGCTGGCGAGCAGGCGTGCTCTCAGAGCCGTCACTTGATGGCGTGAATCACGGTTATTGGCGAGTGATAATCTTAGGAATGCGAGGCTACTTACTTAGTGTGCGCTCCGCCTTCATACCGAGGCAAGCCGTTGGTTCGGAAGAAGATGCTGAACCGCGTAGTCACCAGGAGTTGCGGGCCTTTCTAAGGCACATCGAAACGAATGTGCCGGCCAACTTGGCCCCCATCTGGGCAGCACTCCACTGAAGCATCCAAGGTCAAGACCTGGCTCGCCCGATGTCCGCGCTGGCACGTTCACTTCACACCACCCATGCCTCCTGCCTCGATCAGGTCGAACGCTTCTTCACGCTCATCAACTAACGCGCCCATCCGGCACGGCCGACGTCGTAAAAAAAGCGGCAGCTTTCTCCGCGCTTGCGATTTCACGCCCCTTCATGTGGACCGCTTGTCCCAACTCCACCCTCCAGTACCTCGCGCGACTTTGTCGGCGAACTTCCGGGACGGAACTGCGTCGCCGGGATGAAAACTGAGGAACGGAAGGCGGGCGGCGATTTGTGGCTCAATGGTCCGACATCTGGAGAATGCGCGTACGTGCATCGAAGGCAACTATTACTCGATCGTCATAGAGAGCGACATTGGCTTTGCGGTCGAAGGCATAGAGAACAAGCGGGACTTGCCGTCTCGAGCGTTGCGAACCATTGTCCGGTTTGTGACAGAGACGCGAGTGCTGTCAGTTACGAAATTCTGGCGGCGTCCGCCGCGCCGTTTCTGGACACGCATTCAACGTCAATTCAGGATAGGTGAGGGCTGGCACAGACATTGCTATTGAAGTGCGTCGTAAAGGCCGAATGCAAGAATAACGACCGCATGAAATCGTGGAGGTACCCCAAGTTGCGGCTTCTTCGGTCTGCTGTCGTCACACTGATAAGTATCCGAATGGGGAAGTCGTGGGGAGATCAACTCCGTCTGCCACAACTTGCTTAGGCTTATGTGGGTGTCGGCTCGTGATGGCACAATTACAAAGGGCCGGCCAGGAAATTTACACCCTGATGAGTGATGATGCCTGTGTCGCAGAAAGAAATCCAACGAGCGCTATGGGGCGCATATCGAGGCTACCTGAAACACGCAGGCGATGCAAAATAACGCCCGCACAGGAGGCTGAGAAAGTGCGCTCGTCATCGAGAATGGAAGATGTCGACAGTGACGCAAGCCACCGATACCAATAGCCAGTTCAGAGTGCACGAGGAGCTGGGAATCCGTCCAACGACGATAAGCCAATCCTCGGCAGATGGTGACTTTGTCCGCTACTGGAGCCGAAACAGTGATCGCGCGTCCGCGTCGGCCGCGGTGAGAAAGCGAACCGAGGAAGCTATCAAGAAGACCGGCATTGGCCTGCAGCTATCCTGCGAGAACTTTAACGGTCACGATCTATCCGGATTTCCATTGCGGCGATGCATTCTCAATCGTGCGCAACTTCACGGAGCGAAGCTGGATGGAGCCGATCTGTCCGAGGCCAACCTTATCTGCCCAGGATTAGAGCGAGCAAGTTTCCGCGGAGCCAAGCTCGATTTTGCGTATATGCATGCAATTGCCGCTCAGGTCTGCAGTTTCGACGATGCAAGTTTGCGCAATCTCATCGATGCAACAGGTAGCTTGTTCCACGGATGCAGCATGAGGAGAACGCGTTTCGACAATGCAGTCCTAAGTGGCGTCCTCTTTTATCAGTGTGACGCAAGCCAGGCTGTCTTTGATGGCGCCGAACTGCAAGGATCGACCATCAATGAATGCTACCTGCCTCGCTCGTCCTTCCATTTTGCCAATTTGAGCCAGGTTACAATGACCAAGGCGCATCTCACCGGCAGCTCCCTTCTGCAGTCAAGGGGAGAGTGTCTATCGATCCTGCGCCCCACTTCGGTCGATGGTCTTGTTCTAGAGAACGCTCATCTTCCCCATTTCAGGCTTTCAAAGGCGAGCGGTCGCATCCTGGCCAAAGCGCTGGCCGCCCCCTTTTCGGATTTCAGCCTCTCAAATCTTGCAAAGGCAGAGCTTGAGGAGGCAGACCTATCTGAGGCGCGACTTCTGTCTGTGAATCTAGCCAGCGCCAACCTCGTCGGCGCGGTGCTTAACGGAGTATCTGTACGCTCTTGCCAGCTCGATGGGGCTGATCTATCTCGCGCATCAGGAGAAACCATTTCGATCACCGAGAGCACGATGCGCTACGCCCGATTGGGCGGCTTTCGTGCGCGCTGTGCGTTTATACGCGACTGCGATCTCGATGATGCAGATTTTTCACAGGCGTATCTCTATCGATCAATGATTACAGGTGATCCTCCGCAATCTATGGCCTTGAATCGCGCCAATTTCGAAGGAGCAAACCTTGTTCAGTCATATATTGCAGCAGGAATGACCGGCAGCAACCTGGAGGCCGCCCGTACCGCATATGTTCGAATGAATCAATCGTCCCTCCGCAAGGCCAACTTGAGTGGAGTTACGCCGTTCCAAGCAAGCTTTGTAAAGACTGATTTTTCGGATGCAGAGATAACGACTTTTGAACCGCCGTTCTTTGCCGACAGGTGTCCTGGGCTCCAGGCCGCTCTGGAGGGGGTGGAAGATCAGAAATACAAACCTTCAGAGTATCTGGCTGACTTCTCATCGCTAATGAGACGCGGTCGAGAGGGATCGAGCTAATTTTAGCCGAAATGCGCATGGCGATCTAGACCAGCTGTCATCCCAGAAGGAAAATGGAAGAGCACGATGCGCCCCGCTGTGGCGGCGCTCCCAGGCGCTCTTGCGCGGCCAGTGTGAGGGGTCGCTCTCACCACGCTTCCTGTCTGATCGAGCAGCCCAGCTGCTGTGTAATCAACAAGAGCGGAGCAGGAAATATGCATCTAGCGTCTCTTTCAGCTGGCAAGGCCTTCATTGCGGACATGGCAAGACGAGGTCGAACGATCGGCACAGTACATACTCTGGGTGCATTGCATCAGGGGCACGCGGAATTGATCAGAAGGGCCGCAGTCGAGAACGATGTGGCCATTGTCACGGTCTATCCGAACAAGATCCAGCTCAGCCCGGGTCCTGAATACGAGTTCAATTTGGATGATGACATTGCGCTTGCGCTAGGAGCGGGCGCTTCTGCTGTGATTTCGACGACGGACGCGGAGATGTTCCCGCCAGGATATCGAACGTTTGTGTCTCAAGGGGATTATCCGCTGCGTGCGAACGGGCCTCATGGGCTCCTCATGGAAGGTATCACCGGATGCATCCGATGGATCTGTTTCGCTCGACCATCTCGCAGTTATTTCGGCTTGAAGGATATTGGACAGGCTCTTCTCGTAAAGCGAGCGGTGGCAGATCTGCTTCTTGATTGCGAGATACGATTTGTGCCGACAGTACGATACAAGAATGGAGTGCCTATTTCGTCACGTTTGCGACACTTCAATCGTTCCGAGCTGGACGAGCTTTCGTCCCTCTTCCTGGCGCTGGACCACTTGAGAAAAGAGGCCGCGCGGGGAGTATCTTGCGCCCAAGACCTGATAGACTCGGCAAGACCGCTGATCACATTCCGACGGTTTGAATTGGAATCTCTTCGCATTATTGGCGCGGACAGCTTTGAAGATCAGAAGCAGATCGAGCTTCCCTTCATAATCAGTGGAGTCGCCCTTGGTCGCGGCCTCAGAGTGCCTGACAATATCTTTGTACCGGATCAAGATTCACTTTTGCATGGTCCTGCTGATATATGGGTCGACTTGCCCGAAAGGTGGGAGTCTGGCGATCATGCACAGGCGCGGGCTTGAAGAGATCAGCGGCGGTTCGCGCATTGGTCGCCCAATCGGCTAGGCGGCTTCGAAATGTCATTCCAACCTGCTGCCTGTCTCTGGCGAGTTGCCCCGCTCCAGCCGAAGCTCTTCGGCTTTGCGCGACACCTGGAAGTCCTTAATTGCCAATTGCTCCTCGAAAGGCTGACGGGTCTCCGGGAGGAGAGAGCCGCAAGGGACTCTGTGAGGCGAACGATGGTCCTGCCGTGCATTGATTCCGTTGACCGCAGGCCCGGTTGGCGGATCACGTGACGTTGATCGTGCTGTTCGCGCACTTCCTCTTTCGCGGCGACTTTCATGACCGAGCAGGTTGCTGACCTATACAGATCGGGGAATTGCAGCATGGGCAGAGTGTCCCCGTTGGAATGTCCCTCCAGTGAAATAGAGCTGGTCCCGGTTGTTTCCGCGTCGATAGATGGGACTGCTGCCGGGGCGTTAGGCTGCCATACGGAATGGCAGCGGGTAAAGTAGGCTTGATCCGGCGTGCTGCCGCCATGACTGGAATGGGGACGCCTACTGTTATGGAAGTTGAGATATAGGCCGATCGGGCTGCGCGCCCGGCTCACGCTGTCATAGCGGGCACATCTCCTCGTGTTTGACGTTGCTCCAGAGCCGTTCGACAAACACGTTGTCTCGCCATGCGCCGTTCCGTCCATGCTGATCGCAATACCGTTGTCGGCGAGCACGCCAGTAAAACCCTGTCCAGTGAACTGAGAGCCTGAGCCGTGTTGAAGATGTCCGGCTTGCCGGGACGAGCCAAGGAATACGCGAGCGTTCGACGCAGAAGTTCATGGTGATCGACAGTCGCCACGACAGACCGCGACGTGCTGCGCAGTCCAACACCACAGCGAGATCGGCGAAGCCAATCGCCGTCAGAATGTAGGTGATTTCCATCGCCAGACTTGGTTCGGTCGCGTAATCTCCATGACGCGCAGCAAATATGGATGGATCTTGTGGCCGGGCTCGGGTCTGGTGGCGCGCGGATGGCGATAGAGCGTCTATCCCAATCCGCCGCATCGCCGTCTTCACATGCTGGCGGCCGATCTTGCTCTCTGAGCCGTCGTTGATCCCTATGGTCGAATTGATCGAGGTACTCTCCAGCAGCATTGAGCTTCATTACACCGAGTAGTCGCTTTCCTACCGGGTCGCCTCGGATCGGAAACATGCCGATGTCACTGTGAGGCGCACCCATCCTAACAACAATCGAGGAGCTTGAATCGGCCGTAGGGTCAGGTTGTACAACACGACGGCGGGATATCCGCGGAGCATAGGCAATGAAACAGCTCTCTCTCTGTATGATACTTTATGTTGTTTGCGGACTGCTTGGGTTGAATGAGATTGCGCTCGCGGACTCAACGCGGCGCTACGGTTGCATCATAGACGGCACCGATCGAGAGCCGACAGGCGATCGGAATGGGCGCACCATTGTCAGCCTTCAATACACCTGCCGCGTTGCCGATGGTCTGTTGAAGGACGCGGGAATTACGGGACTGTCGGTCAGCCAGTGGGACAGTGAGAAAGGAAGGTACTTGGCTTCTATCGACATTTACCGTGCGCTCCACGGAATTGCGGTTGGTCAGGTGTTGGAGGGGACCGGTTCCTCTGTCACGGAGGACAACAGGGCTGTTGGCATCGCAGCTTCCGGCAAGATTGTGTTTAAGTTCGCATCCGTATCGTTGGCGGCTCTCTCACGAAGAACCGTAAAATTCACGACCAAACCCGTCAGTTCTCGTCAATTCGAGATGGAATTCACAGATTGGCCTGAAGCCGCTCACCCGAAATGACTCGCGTCGCGATAACGGTCATCTCGTTTCCGAAGGTCGAGTCGAGCTGTGAAGTCGCGATGTTTCCATTCCTGGCTCCGCGACCAAATAGGGTGGTGAAGTGGAGCTGGCACGTCGTGGCGCGTATTGGCGAACGTAAAAAGCATTTTGTGAGATACAATCAATTCCGAAATAGAACGCCAATGGAAGCCGAGACGAATTAGCACGCCTTGGTGTGCGTTGCGTGCACGGGTCACTCCGCCGAGGTCGTCCGCGGCTGGCGGTGCGGGCCGTCTCGGCTTTTCCGAGAAGAGGCTTGTCACTGCGCTCAACGTATCGGACATTTGTTCGAGCGATGCACGCCAAGTCGCGACTTAATTCAATCCTCTAGATTGGCAGCGATGTTGATATCCAAGCTATTGACACAAGTCCCAGTTCACGTTGAAGCGTTCTCCTGAAACGGAATCCCGCAAAAGGAGTGATATAGCCCGTTGTTAAACCGCAGCGGGAATTGATATCGCGGATAAGATTGATCTCTCGCTTCGGGACTGCGCGCCTGCTCCGTATGTGACAGGCGGATGAAACCGTCGCGCAAATTTACTAAATTCAATATGACGAAACAAATGTATTTCTAACGTGAAAATTGCATGTGGGAATATGATTAACTTGTGGTAGAATAGCACTGCGTAGTCGCGCTGATTGATGAGAACGCGAGTTATCCGCTTCGTCCTCATAAGCTCGAATGTACCTGTTGCGGACGTGTGAAGAGTTGCCTTCCCAAAAATATCTTTAAGCTTAGCTCCCGGACAGAGCGAACATTTCTCATCGGCGAAAAGAATGCTGGTTTCGTTTCATGGACTGGACATCTGTTGACCGTATGATTGCGATGTAAGAGCGAGGTAATCGATCATGTTGCACGTCGATCCCGGCACCGCTGCCCGTCGACTCGTCCTCCGGTCAGAGCCGATGCAAGAATCGGAGCTGTGCGCGGCGGAGCGGGTCACACGATGGTCGTGGTCTGTAGCCCAAGATGCATTGCAGCCTTTTGTGGCGAGTGCTGCAACACATTGCGACCGCGTAGGGTGCATCACCAGGCCGACTTGGGTGGCTTCTGTTGTCGGTCCCTCGACCGAGCGGTCACGCAGCTTTGTTCGCGCATCACGATAGCGAGAGAATGAGCATGAGCAACATGACAGATAACATTATCCCGCGAGCGGATATCGTCAAATCCACGGCCCGGCTCGGTGCCGAGATCAAGAACATCAGACTATCAGATGAATTATCAGACGAGATGGTCCGGGCTATTAGCCAGTTACTCCTTGAGCACAAGGTCATCTTCTTCCGTGATCAGGGACATCTCGATGATTTCGAACAGCATCGCTTTGCCCTCAGGCTTGGCTCGCTGGTAACGCCTATAGATATGAAGCCGGATCGTCGCAGCGGTCATGCGGGCCAGATGCACACGGACGTCAGTTTCGGTGACGAATGTCCGAAGATCTCGGTGCTGCGCGGCGTCGTGATCCCGCCTGATGACCGTGAAACAGTTTGGTCAAGCACTGCGGCCGCGTATCTTGATCTTCCGGAGCCGCTGCGGATGCTGGCCGACAATCTCTGGGCAGCGCACTGCAGCACCTATGATTTCACCTTGACCAGGCACTCCGCCGAGATGGATGCAAAGCAATTTGGTGATGTCTTCACCGGAACCATCTGCGAGGACGCGCGTCCGGTTGTTCGCGTCCATCCCGAGACGGGCGAGCGCTTGCTCGTGCTCGGAGAGTCCGTGAGGAACTTCGTCGGCCTGGAAAGATATGCGAGCCAGAAGCTGTTTGACCGCCTTCAATCTTACCTCGCC
The DNA here is from genome assembly GCF_023074095.1 of Bradyrhizobium sp. 137. Taxonomy (NCBI): domain Bacteria; kingdom Pseudomonadati; phylum Pseudomonadota; class Alphaproteobacteria; order Hyphomicrobiales; family Nitrobacteraceae; genus Bradyrhizobium; species Bradyrhizobium sp. 137. The sequence goes on along the minus strand of NZ_JADPKU010000015.1, from coordinate 30,699 downwards.
TCGCCCGAGAATAGCGTAAGATGGAGCTGGAAACCAGGCGACGTTGTAATCTGGGATAACCGCGCGACCCAGCGCTGCGCCATCGGAAAATCCAGTGACCGAGATGGAGTCGAGAGGCGTTCTATCGATGGCGATGTACCCCTCAGTATCGCTGGTCCTCGCAGCGTGGCGCGCTCCAAGCCAAAGCTGCAGACGGCCAAGGCTGCCTAGTGTCGCCACTGATCTGGTCTATCGCCATAGAAGGAAGTGATCTGAATTGAGCGTCACCAAGGCTCTCCTGCGCGCAATGAGGCTGAGTAGCTGATGCGTACGCCTTGGTCTGTTGTTTCCGACGTTCACGACGATGCCCCACTGAAGCTCGAATGGATTCGCATAAGGCACACGCATCCAAATTGTTGGTACTCCTTATGTTCGCCTCCGAAACCACCGCTCTCTTGCGTGCAGTTCTGAATGAAGTTTGTAGAGAACTCCCGGCTGATGAGACTGGCACCCGAACGCACGTAGCTTCGAGAACCCTCGAAGCTGCGTCACGAGGAGAGACGTCCATTGAGATCCTCAAGCAAATCGGCCAGACGGCGTTGACCAGCTCTCCGACGATGTGGCCTCAGAAGGGCTCCCACTGTGTTAATCCGGCAGCCGTGGTCGGGGTGGCGAGCTCACAGGAAACCAACATGGATTGACGATATGTGCGCGAAAAGGCGAGCTACCGCGCGACTGATCCGCAGCGACGATTGGCTCGAGATCAGGCAATTGGCTGCCTGCAAGCCAGTAGGGGCTACCGCATCAGGTGCTGAATTGAACCTCTTCGTTAAGAAGCTATTTCAGCCTCGGCGAATGATTGGTGGCCGCTATGGCTGCGGTCAAGGCGACGCATCCAAAAGCCCTCAGCCAGGCGAAGGTGCTATGAAAAGTTCATCCGCGTCACTGCTCAAGATTGACGGCGCAGGTTCGCACATCTGGTCTTGCCGAGCAGGCTCCATCTACAAATCATGTGATGTCCGCTGCGCGTGCTGCGGTCTACGCTCACGGGGCGAGTCAAACCAATAGTGATCACGAAGAGTGCTGCCCGCGTAGTCCTGACGGAACGAGCCACGTTTGCGCAGGGTCAGTTCGGTCATACGCGGGCTCACCGTATTCGGGCATCCCTCCATCTTGCTCCTCTTGCCGTTGTCGGTGAGGGAGGCGGCTCCGAATTTCGGCTTGATCGATCCGGTGTTCCTGCCGCCGTTCTCGTAGGTGACCGGCGGGCGGATGGCAGCTCCGCAAACAGAAGAATTGTACGACGACGTCTCGGCGAGCGTGCTGCGTGCCTTGAGCGGATTTCTGATGTCGGTCGCCTTGATCGTCCCGCTTGGCCTAGGCGTCGGATGGTGCGCCCGGCTCGGAAATCTCCTGAAGCAGTTCACCGAGATCTGCCAGAACACCGCATCGCTCGCGGTACTGCCTGATCTTCATCCTGTTTCTGGACATTCGCGAGCTCTCAAGATCACGATGTGATATATATATATATATATAGCTGCGCCTGGTCGCTCCTGCTCAACACGATCGCGGCGGTGAAGCAGGTCGAGCCGCTCCGGATCACGTCGGCGCGGACGATGCGCGCGCCACCGCAGCAACTGTCCGCGGTGATCCTTCCGGCGGCGCTTCCGACGATCGTCGTCGGCATTCGCCTCGCGAGCGCCTCGGTCATGCGCGTGCTCGTCGCATCCGAGATGGTCGGTGCCAAGGGGCTATTTCATCATCGACAGCCAGTACAGTTTTCGATCCCGCAGATGTATCCTCGCGATTACAGTCGCCGAGCTTACGTTCAGTGCCATCCTGCACGTGATCGAGGGACATTTCACGCAATGGAAAGCGCTGGCCTCCTTAATCCGCAGAGCTCCGATACAAGGGACAGACGAGCTCGTCGCGCCGTTCTCGAACCCGGCTCTGGATATACCAGCCATGTCACCCACGGTCCTTGAGCGCGATCATATCAGCTGGTTGCTTCCGACGACGGAAGCGATGGAAAAAAATAGAAAGTGGGCGATTGGCCTCACTGACTGCGGGATGCGTCTGCGCCCATTCTGGCCGCACCGGAACGGTGATCGTGGCCAGTGGCACCCACGCTCGTTCGAGCGTCACCGGATCGCGCAACTGGGCGACTGTGTCGGTGCGAATGTCCAGCCACTCGAACGATCGACCATGGACAGTGACAAGCTGAGCGGGCCGGAGTGTGGCGAAATGATCTTGACGAGAAACCCTTATCACTCGACAGACTCGAATTCCATGTTCTTGAGGAGTTCAAGATGATGTTGCCAAACTGTTCAACTACGGGAAGTAGTGGCTTGACGGTCCCCGGCCGGAAGACCGCTAGAGTGGCCGCCCCATGGCACCCCGTTCCGTTCCTAGAACAGAAACGCTGTAGTGAGGGTTTCTTTGTCCAGAAAGGCTTAGTCGGCGTTATTTGCAACGGCAATACTGCCTCTGAGACAAGGATGCGTGCAGCTCCGATTGTCCTGCGGGTACGTCTGACCTTCGACGAGCTTGATGCATGCGATCTGATCTTCAGTCCGCCCACCAGCGTGGGGCGAAGTGATTGCGGCACTTCGCCCCACAACGGACGTGCTCGCCCGGCTCACTCGAGAGTGCACCGGAGTTCGTGTCGCGACATGCCGCCCTCGACGAGGCGACCACCCGCCTGGATCGAAAGTGATGAGAGCTATGCCTTCCGGTTTCTTTTGCTGGCAGAAAGCTTGGATCAGAACTGGCCCTAGTTTGGTATCCCAAACGTTTTCTGGGAAGCTCCCACTGAGCATCAGTCCAGTCGCTGTGGTGCTAGTTCGGCGGAGCAATGCCGCAGCAAGCAAGGCCGACAGAGCATAGCCGAGCCCTTGGCAAAATCGGCCTGACCTCGCAACCTGATTTCGCCGCGATCAACCCACTCGCCGCAAACAACGCGAACGCCCGCGAAAAAGGCTTGCGTGTGCAGTGCGGTCGTGTATTGTTGCAGTGCGGTAGCGCCTCGCGCGACCGCCGTCCTACTTGGGCGTTTCCTCCCTAGACTTGGGCCGCTTGTCATTCGAGCGGCCCTTTTTCTTGCCAATCAGTCACAGCATTTAGCTGGTTTGTCGATCGGCCTTCGCACTTGCGACATAGAAACCGAATTGCCTGAATCCACCATTCTTTTGCGAGCGCCTCCTTACCATGCTGGGCGCAAATCATGCTGGCGCGGAGCTTTTTTGATCCCCTAGCCCGTTTCGTTCCAGTTGCGGATTGAAACGCCAATCCTCTGGGAGATCAGGAATTCGTGCGGTCACCGGTACGCTAAAGCGCGACGGAACTCCGCGCGCAACTCACGTCGAAGAACATCCGGCAGGAGCGATCAAGGCAGGTTTCCCAATCTGCTTCCTGAGCGTGCATCACGCTGGGGCAACACAATGCGCGCTCACGAGTGGTGTCGCGTTGGTTCGCGCAATGGCCCTCGTATGCAGCGCAAAGTTCAACATGCATCTCGGTCGTGAGCAACGTAGCGCGTTGAGTTTGTCCGCCGTCCCGCTTGCCGTGCTACATCGCTCCAGATTTGCCCCAGAAGCCACCGCCCAAGCGGCTATAGCCGAATGCACGAACCGCATCTATGCGGCGAGATTCAGTTGTTCCGATGCAGCGCACGTCAGACGCTCTTAAGGCATCCGTTTGCTCGTCGAAAAGATTGCCTTCTTCAAGCACCGCCTCCTCACTGGCGCTGCTGCCGATCCCCGTGAGGTGAATACTACCGGACTTGGTAGGTTTGGTGTTCCTCGATTGTCAGCTAAGTCGTTGGCCTTCTTGGGAGACACGCCTCGTGCGCCCCAAGTGTGGCCGGGACGAAAGTGCTTCCGGGACGGGAGAGACTCGATGCAATTTGATTGGACTGCGCTGCGCCGCGCCTCTCTTGCGCTGGCTCTGTTTGCCTGTGGCGTGATGGGGAGCGCTTGGGCCGACAATCCGCCGTCGCGCCCCGAGGCCACAACGCTGGCCGACCAGAAGGGCAGTCCCGGCGCGCGCGGCGGCCAAACACCTAGCACGCCGTCAGCGGCCGAGCAGCATCGCCTTCCGCCGGACTCCACCACCAGGCAAACGCTCGAGCTGCTCGGGCGGACGCTCGTATTCACGGCGACCGCAGGTTCCATCCGCTTGTTCGACGACAAGGGCGAGCCGCAGGCCGACATCGCATACACCTCCTATCAGCTCGACGGTGGCGACCGCGCCACACGCCCCGTCACGTTCTTCTTCAACGGCGGGCCTGGTGCATCGTCGGCCTGGCTACAGCTCGGCAGTGCCGGTCCTTGGCGGCTGCCGATCAATGCCGACGAGGTCACACCATCGACCTCTCCGGAGGTGAAGCCCAATGCCGAAACCTGGCTCGATTTCACCGATCTCGTCTTTATCGATCCGGTCGGGACCGGCTATAGCCGCTTCGTAGCGACTGGCGCGGATGTCCGCAAGCGGCTCTTTTCCGTGGACGGCGATGTCAACGCGCTCGCCGTCGTGATCCGCCGCTGGCTCGAAAAGCACGATCGCCTGTTGTCGCCAAAATATGTCGCGGGCGAAAGCTACGGTGGTATTCGCGGGCCAAAGGTGGTGCGCCAGTTGCAGAAGCAACAAGGTGTCGGCGTGAAGGGCCTGATCATGATCTCACCGGTGTTCGACTTCCGCGACTTCGGCGGCACGAGTCTTCTTCAATACGTCGCAAAGCTGCCGAGCTATGTCGCAACCGCACGCGAAGCCAAGGGGCCGGTGAAGCGGGCCGATCTCGTCGAGGTCGAAGCTTACGCGCGCGGCGAGTTCTTGACCGACCTGGTCAAGGGCACCGCGGACAAGGAGGCGGCCACGCGGCTGGCCGACAAGGTCGCCACGCTAACGGGAATAGACCAGGCGGTGAGCCGCAGGCTCGCGGGCCGCTTCGATGTCGCCAATTTTCCGCCGCGAGCTCGACCGGAAAAACGGCAAGGTGACCGGGCGCTTCGATGCTTCCGTGCGCGGCCTTGATCCCTATCCGGATTCTAACAGCTCTCGCTTCGGCGATCCCTCAGCGGAGGCGCTTCTGGCGCCACTGACCAGTACCGCCGTCGATCTCCTCACGTGCAAGCTGAACTGGCGGCCGGACGGCTCCTATGAGCTAATCGACGGTGCGGTCGGGCAGGCCTGGGATTTCGGCCGCGGTCCCGCGCAGTCGGTGTCGGAGCTGCGCGAGATCCTCGCAACAGACGCGAAGATGACCATGCTGGTCGGGCACGGCCTGTTCGACCTCGCAACGCCCTATTTCGGCTCGCAGATCGTGCTTGATCAGTTGCCCGCGTTCGCCGCGGCGCCGCGCGTCAAGCTCGCGGTCTATCCGGGCGGCCACATGTTCTACTCGCGTGATACATCGCGCCAAGCCTTTCGCGCCGAGGTCGAAGCGATGATGAAGCCGCGGGCGAATTGAGTCACAAGCAGGCGGCGCTCCGCGCGTAGTATGCCAGCGTTTTCTTGGCACGAGACCAGAACTGAAATCCTGGCGCCAGCTCGCGAATGTTTTTGGAGATGTCCGGCCGCGATCGATCTTGCTCGAGGGCCGGCCGCTTTCTTTGACGGCGTCACCGGGCGCAAATAGCCTACGGGCAGTGGTCCATCGTGCGCCGGGCGTTCTTCATAGCGGATTGTTCTCGGCCAACTGAGCGCCTCCTCATAAAAGCGCGCGCGATCGACCGGGTGGCGGGGCTTGCCAAGGCGTACAAGTTGATCCTGCGCCTGCGCAGGGGCTAGGGCCCGGTCGCCGGTGAGCGCGGCGTCAAGCTATCAGGCGGTGAGCGGCAGCGCATTGCGCTTACGCGCGCCTCTCTAGCAAGGTGCGCCGGTGTTGGTCCTGGACGAGGCGACCTCAAGCCTCAACTCGGAATCAGAAGCTCTCATCCAAGAAAGCGATGGAGCGGCTGATGAAGGGCCGCACCTCGATCCTGATCGCTGTTGACGGTGCGCGTCTCGACCGCATTCTGGTGCTTGATGGCGACATCATCGCCAAGCAGGGCTCCCATGCTGCGCTGGCTAAGCGGCCCGGGCGGAATCTATCGGCCTCCCCGTTTCGGGCAGCCTTTTTTCCGCGCGCCAGGCTGCAGGCAGTCGCGTTGCGCCACCGCCTTCGGCGGCTGAGGCGATGATCATGATCGACCGTGCCCGCCAGCCGCTGCTGGACGGCATCGCGAAACAACAATTGAGAAATTGCAAGCTGTATCCCGTGGCTAGCACGGACGGCATCGCCGGAACTGCCACGAGGGCGACACCGTGCGGTTAGCAGTCTCGAAGCACTGAATAGTTAGGCATTGCCTCCTTAACCAGGCCGAGTTCTATCCTCGCCAAAGGTGACAGCCGAGTTTGAGCTGAATTGGTAATGCGACCAGTTCGAGCGCGTGCCGCATCGACAATCTCCTTATGGATGTCGAGCGAAGCTCGTACCCTGCGAGGACGCAGGGCCATGACAAGGGTCGGCCCTCAACCTGCGGAAACGCCGCACGCACGTTTGGCCCTTCAGGCCGAGCTCTCCGCTCCATCCTCGCATCCTCTTACATCGTGAAAATTCGTCCCGGGTTCAGGATATTGTTAGGATCGAGCGCTCGCTTGAGCGTGCGCATCGTTTCGATTTCTTCCGATGTCCTACTCATATTCAGATACGGCCGCTTAACTATGCCGATGCCATGTTCCGCTGAGATTGATCCGCCGAATTCACCGGTGATCCCATAAGCAAGCCTCTCTAGTTCCTCCCGTCTGTCAGGCGTGTGCTCGTGATGTAGCTCGATATGCAGATTACCATCGCCGACGTGACCGAACACAATCGCGAACGCTCTGGGGTCGATGTCTTTAATACGCCCAACAACTGTCTTGACATACTTATCCATCTGATTGATGGCGATGCTGACGTCGAGGGCAATACGTGCGGCATAAGGAAACGTCCGGGCAAGTTCCAAGCTGCAATCTCGGATCCGCCATATCGCTGCTGCAGATGCATTCGACATCGAGAGCGTCGCGTCAAGGCTCATGTTCGCGCGCATTGCCGTATCGAGCAGCTTTTCGAGATCGGCATGGATACGATGGGCATTGTCACCGGAGGCCTCGATCAAGACATAGAAGGGATAATTGACCGGCAGCGGCCGGATCACGCCGCTCACGCGCTCGAGCGCGAGGCGGTAGTACTCGTTCCACATCACCTCGAATGCCGTCAGTTCTCCGCCCAGATGTTTTCGCGCCATCCCAAAGATCGAGATGACTCGTTCAAAGGAGGACAGGGCGCAAAGCGCCACTTGCCGCTCTATAGGGGCGGGGAAGATGCGCAAAGCGGCCCGCGTCACCACGCCGAGAATTCCTTCGCTGCCGATGAAAAGCTGTTTGAGGTCAATGCCAGTATTGTTCTTGATGTATTTGTGCAAGCCCTGTAGCACCCTGCCATCAGCGGTAACGACTTCGAGGCCGAGGATCAGGTCGCGCATCATGCCGTACCGGATCACGCGATTGCCGCCGGCATTGGTTGAGATGTTGCCACCGATCGTGCAGCTACCGCGCGCGCCGAGATCGAGTGGAAACATGTAGCCTTCCTGCCCGACCTGTTCCTGCACTTTCTGTAGGGGAGCGCCGGCCTGCACCAATGCTGCGCCCGAGGAGGTGTCCACCTCCTGGATCGCATTCATAAGTTCCATTGACAGCACGATCTCACTCGGATTCGGCAGAGCGCCGCGTACCAATCCGGTCATGCCGCCCTGCGTCGTTAGAGGCACTTTTTTACTGTGACAGAGCCGGAGCAAGGCGGAGACATCTTCCGTCGTCCTTGGACGGACGACCGCTCGCGGCTTCGCGACCGGTTTACCAGCCAAATCGTGGTAATAGCGAGAGTCAATGTCCGTGCCAGTTAGCACCGAACTTTTGCGGAGCGCCTTGCACAGTTGGTCGATGAAACTGTCGGTCATGTCCCTCACTCGAGTTAAAAGTCATGGCATGTCCCGATTAGAACGCTACAGCGCTCTTGTTGACGTGCAGGGGAGTTCTCGGCAACCTTCTCGAGTTCATTGAGAGCCACAAGTCGCGTCCGCGCATCATTGTACCGATCTAGCAATATTTACCGGTAACTTCCGACCGAACCCCACTGTTCTCGAAGCTGCGTTGTGTTTCGCAGTAGCAATCGATGTGCCACTCGATGAATCTGATGCGCAGCTCTGCTAGCCAGAAGAAAGAACTTGTACCTCCCAAACGCGAAGCGGCGCCTTGCATTGGGTCAGAACGAAATTCTGGCGCTGGTTGCGTCTGGTGCTGGGATTAGCTCAGCCGTGCTCGAAGGCCGTAAGGTATTCTTTCGGGCCCAGATGACCGCAGATCCTGTTTGGTTTCCGGCAAGTATGACGACTGTCGCGTTCTAAACACTAGCGGTCACCCGGCGGCGTCCGGTTCCCGTCACAAACAACAGCTTAATACGTTTGCATGATGGCTGGCACGGCTGTTGCTATTAAAGACAGCGATAGCGGCGTAAGACGACTGATGCTCTGTTGCAGTTGTTCGAGTCGCGAAGACATTCGAGCTGTCAATTGCATCGTCATGGGCTGCATCCGACTGCCAAAAATGCAGTTCGGCTGCACCTCGTTGCATAGTGCTGGAGCAAGAACGAGGCAATGGCCAGACCGAGCAGATCTGTTGCCGCTGGAATTATCGGGCGCTTTGCGCAGCGCGTCCTATCTGAAAGCAACGCGCGGCTTTACCGACGTGACACAAACTGTTTGCGTGCGCGACATTGTGTGCGCAAGAACAAAGGCAAGACAAATCTATTGCGCGACCTCAAATCGAGCGTTAGCCAGAAATGGCGTCGGAAAGGGCGTAACAGGATCAGACCATTGAGCGGCGGTTGCGCGTGGCTCGACGCTATAAGCCTAAACAGCAATGTCGCACCTGTTTCATCAATGGACGTCTGTGCAAGTCGGTAATGTGCACCTAGTGAAGGTTAGGATGCGATCTGAAGTTCGTTTATGGCGTGCCACAACGATTGCGCTCGTTGCAAGTGGTGCCGCCAATCCAGCGGATCTCGAGCCTGCAGTGAACATGCCGCGGGGGCTGTGGAGCTGGACCGAAGGATTAGATTGCGTGGTCGTCGGCGGCCAGTACGGCGGTAAGTCCTTCAGCGACTACGGTCCGTCAATCGATCGCAACGTCAGCGATACGTCTGGGCTCTTGCAAGATAGCAACATCTGCGACAAAGGAAGCTGCTGTGGCGGCGACATCACCTACCGACGAGCATTGAGGTGGGCGCGCTCACGCGCTTACCGTCTTGAAGGTTGCGCGGGATCGATGTGTAAGCAGCGCCTCGTTCCTCAAATCGGCGAGGGTCTACCTGATCATGTCTTGTTCGACGATCGTGCGCCGACGCCCGCTGTTCTCGCAGGAATTTCGGCAGTGCCGTTGACGGCCGGCGTTCATAGAGGCTGTCGTCCAGCTCTTCCAAAGCATCCAACAACCGGTTGTTGTCAATGACCCCCTGTCGTGTCTTGCGCCTTCGTGCGCCAATTCAGATGGAGTCGGCTTGCGCTGTCAGTGCGGCCGGATCGCGCCATGAATGTTCACGTCGACAAGCTACCCTCCGCAATCTGCGAGGTCATACCGTTCGTGTTCCAGCACTGGCTGAAGCAGCCTGTCCGCCTTACGATCGTTCTCGTCGGCTTCTTAGGTGCACCGATCGCAGACCTACTGATGCCGGTTTACTCGGGCCACCTCGTTGACGCATTAACGTCGGGTCCGCACGATATGGCCGCACGGCATGCGGCGCTGGTTGCATTCGGCGGCATAATCGCCCTTGGCCTCATCTCGCTGATCCTACGGTTTGTAGGTCTGAAGGCGATTGTGCCACTCACGCTGAAGACGATCGCCGATGCAACATGCGAAGCCTTCATGCGGGTGCAGCGCTTCTCGACCGATTGGCACACCAATTCCTTTGCCGGCTCAACCGTTCGCCAGATCACGCGTGGCATGTCTGCGCTCGACCTGCTCAATGCCACCGTCCTGATGGCATTATGGCCGTCGCTAGCCGTGCTCGTAGGCTCGATGATCCTGCTAATCCTGCACTGGCCCGGGCTCGGCGGCGTGATCGCGGTCGGCGCGGCTATTTATGTCGCGATCACAATCGGGATGACGATCGGCTATATTGCGCCAACGGCACGAATATCCAATGCCTGGGATACCAAGGTCGGCGGCACGCTGGCGGACGCGCTCACCTGCAACGCCGTGGTGAAATCATTCGGCGCAGAGACGCGCGAGGATGCGCGTTTCAATGGTGTCATCAACCAATGGCAGGAACGGGTGTCACGCACGTGGCAGCGGGGCAACGCCAGCTATATGGTGCAGCACGTGATGCTCTTGTGCTTCCGCTGTTTGATAATCGGCGGCGCCATTCTGCTGTGGATAGCGGGGCGGGCCTCGGCGGGCGACGCCACCTTTATGCTGACGATCTATTACGTCATTCACGCATATCTGCGTGACGTCGGCATGCACATCAACAATCTGCAGCGTTCTGTGAACGACATGATGGAACTTGTTACTATTAGTCGAGAGCCGATGGGCATCATCGATGTAGCCGGTGCTAAACCGATCGTTATCCGAGGCGGAAGGATTACATTCGAGGACGTGACTTTTCACTACGGGGGTCACCGCGCGCCATTGTACGATGGCCTGTCGATCGACATCCGCGCCGGCGAACGCGTCGGACTTGTCGGCCGTTCCGGTTCGGGCAAGACTACATTTATCAAGTTGGTGCAGCGGCTCTATGACCTCTCCGGCGGCAGGATCCTGATCGACGGCCAAGATATTGCCAAAGCGACACAGCAATCGCTGCGCAGCCAGATCGCGGTTGTGCAGCAGGAGCCGATCCTGTTTCACCGCACGCTGGCTGAGAACATCGCCTACGGCCGGCCCGAGGCCGACATGGCGGCGATCGAGCAGGCGGCGCGGCTCGCCAATGCGCATGACTTCATCCTGCGGCTGCCGAAAGGGTATGGCACGCTGGTCGGAGAGCGCGGTGTAAAGCTGTCGGGCGGTGAGCGGCAGCGGGTCGCGCTCGCGCGGGCGTTCCTAGCGGACGCGCCGGTGTTGATTCTGGACGAGGCCACCTCGAGCCTCGATTCGGAATCGGAGGGGCTGATCCAGCAGGCGATGGAGCGGTTGATGAAGGGACGCACTTCGATCGTGATTGCGCACAGGCTATCGACGGTACGCAACTTCGAGCGCATTCTGGTGTTCGATCGCGGTGAGATCGTGGAGCAGGGCAACCACGGCTCGCTGACTCGGGCGGGCGGCATCTATCGATGGCTGTTCGAGCCGCAGGCCACGGACGATGGGCTCGGCGAGCCCGTTCAACAAGTCGCTAATGGAGTGGCTCGACCTGATCCGGCTCGACATCATGGGGACGTCCGGGAGCGAAGGGGACTTTGTCGATAACATTTGTGAGCATCATCCGCTTCCGTACCCCGTCTGGTCCATGTGCCTTGATTGGCTGGAAGATATGTTTGTCGGCTCAGCTGATTTGCGTCGAGTGGGCGCAACTTCCCGTGTCTGCGAGTTTCCGCGCTCGTCATTCGCGGGCGCTTGCCGCGTCTAAGGTAAGTGCGGTTTACCTCAATCTGGATGATGGAATCCCGGCGGCGATCAAGTTGTCCGATTTGACCTCCAAAATCCAGCTGCATGCCCATGCTAATCCCAATCTAAACAACAAATAGGAAGAACGCCTTTTACAGCGTTCATGGATCATGGTGCTATCGAAGGTAGTGCAATTCGATCAGTCGCCGACTTGGTGCCGCCAAGGAGGAAATGGCAGTTATATAACGTTTGTACTAGGCCACATCTGAAAGCTTTGGACGTCGGCAGCTGAGCTAAATCTGGTTCATGGAATTGGAAAAATGCGCCGAGGGAGCGACAAGGTATGGAGTGTGTAAAGGTTTCGCTGAGCCTTTAAGCTGTGCCCTGGCGGCGCCAAACGATGTCCAATTTCTGACAGGTACAAGCCCCCTCAAGTTTAGAGGGGCAGCGTGATCAGACGCTTAACGCGTTGGACGGTTCTGGCATGGCCGTTGCTAGTGAGGTTCAGCCACACTGAATGGAACGCTAAGTCTCGTAGGGAAGACGAGCGATGATCTTACTCTCTTACATGTGTGTTGCCGGTCCTGAACAAAACGCAGACATAAAGCGCGCAGCTTTGGCAATAGCTTCGCAAAGCAGCATGGTGCCGCGCATGGAAGCGCTGGTTGCCTCCATCAATAAGAGTTGGCTAGGAGGTCGCGCTTGACGAGCACCGAATTTGATGGAGCGTGGACCCCCACTGCCGCTTATAAGCGGGCCTGCCGCTAAGGTAACGAGAACGAGGAGCTGCTCGATGCCGATCGACTATCCCGCCATACTCGACCTCAAGACCGAAGCCGCCCCCTATTCGTGGAGCGATCGGGAGGTGATGCTTTACGCGCTTGGGATTGGCTTGGGCTCCGATCCTCTGAACGAAAAGGAGCTGCAGTTCGTCAACGAGGCATTTGCAACTCCAAAACCGCTAAAGGTTATTCCGACTTTTGCTTCGGTCTGCGTCTGTGGGGCCCGACCCGGGTTCATCGACCTCAACCGCGTCATGGTCCTTGACGGCGAACGCGACATCACGTTTCACAAACCGATTCCCGCCGCAGCCAGCGTTACTGCGGATGCGCGCGTGCGCGGCGTGTACGACAAGGGAAGGGAGAAAGGCGCGATCATTCAGAACGAAGTCGTCGTTAGAGACAGCGCGTGCGACAAGATGGTCACGATCGTTTCTTCGACGTTTGCGAGGGGCGACGGCGGCTTTGGCGGACCATCGGAGGGAATGCCTGAGCCGCATCAAATACCCCGCAGAGCGCCGGACCGATCAATCGATATCCCAACCCAGCCTGACCAAGCGCTGATCTACCGCTTGTCAGGTGATCGAAATCCGTTACACAGCGATCCGGAATTTGCGCGCCGAGCGGGTTTTCCCAAGCCCGTTCTCCACGGCATGTGCACCTATGGACTGACCTGCAGAGCCGTGTTGCAGACCTATGCCGACTACGATCCCTCCGCCTTCCATCGTCATCGCGTCCGCTTTTCTGCCCCGGTGTTCCCGGGTGAGATCATTACTGTTAATCTGTGGCAGGACGGCAGTTCGATTTCGTTCGAGGCTCATGTTCGGGAGCGCCAAGTTACCGTCGTCAAGAACGGGCAGACATTGCTGGGCTGACCTGGTCTAGTTGAAGATACAACCGAATTGGCGCGGCACCGTGCGGCTTTTAGAGACCAGTGCGGCGCGAGTTTTGCCGCAAGCGCAAGGCGGTGTTTAGTGTAGCCAGCCGTTGCTTCGCGCCAATAAACGATCCCGCAAAGGTGCCGAAAGCGTAAAATCCATGGTCTCCCTGAACGAGTCCGGCCGCGCTTGGGAGGCTCGCTAGACCGCGGAAACTGAGATGTGAACGCCTATCTACTTGTCATATCTTACGAGGCGCGTGCTGTTAATGACCTGCTTGAGATCAGTGCTAACGGCGTGAGCGCCGCCAAAAGAAGAGCCGTACCGGCGTTGAGTATGAAAAGTCACCTAGCGAGTAGTTGCAGTTGTGTCCTCGCTGACCGCGCTGCGTAGCCGTTGCGGGTGCGAAGCGGCCGGCACCAGCACTAGCGCGTACGGCTTGGCTCGGATGAGGAGGCGATAGCGCTCCACACATAGGGCCGATGAGCATCAGCTCACTATGGCCAGCTAGAGGCGTTTCATTGCAACGAATCGAATTCGAAGCTCCGTTCCCGAGCTGCCTTGGAGACGCAGGGGGCAAAAGTTGCTTGTGAGATCAGACGCCGTTGTAGGCTTATCCAAGAATCGTAAGAATCCAGCGAACCGAATCGAATACGAAGCGTCACCCGTGCGGCAATTTTGAACGTAGCGCCATCCAAAGCGTTCGGCGCGAGGGCGACGCTTGTTCTTCGCGATCGCTATCTGCTCAGCTGTCAGGTTTAAATCTGTATGTTCGGAGCGCGACGCTAAGGGCGAAGTATTTCGTTGCGCGGCTGGAAGTAGATGGACCTGCGCCTGCTCTATACACAGTGATTTCTGGCATGGCGATTGCTGCCGTGACGTTGAAGCGCGGAAATGTTGGCAGGTCTGGAGTTACAATGAGAAGGTCTCGATTTGGTCAAATCAATACACAGCAGCACTGTCGCGTGGCGTTCACGCTACTTTGCGTTGGCAGCATGCCGTTCCAAAGAACCCGCTGAAACCTCGAAACGTCCTGTATGGCTGCGTGGCATGGCAGGAGATGACGCCGAAGACAACGAAAGCGCATCAATGTCCCAAAGCTTGATCAACCTGCCCGCTATTTTGGACGTGGAACCGATCGAAACGAACCTATTTCGTGGCACTAGTCCGAACATCAACGCGCAACGGGTGTTTGGAGGCCAAGTGATCGGGCAGGCGATGGCCGCGGCATGCCGCACAGTGGAGGGTCGGCTGCCGAATTCGCTGCACAGCTGCTTCATCCGGCCCGGCGACCCGCAGGCGCCCATTATTTACAAGGTCGAACGGCTCCGCGAGGGCAAGAGTTATTCGACGCGCCGCGTCAGCGCAACCCAGCATGGTACCGCAATCTTCTTTATCGTGGTCTCGTTCCATGCCGGGGAGGAGGGCGCCTTTGACCATCAGGACAAGATGCCTTGCGTACCGCTGCCGGAAAGGCTGATGGCAGAGGAAGTGCCTGAGCAGCCGATGTATTGTGAAACGACGGAATTTATCCGCCGTAATTACGCGATAGAGTTGTGCCCGGTCGAGCTCGGCCGTTATGTCGGTCAAAAAATCGACGACGGGCGCGTTCATGTCTGGATCAAGGCGGCGACGAGGCTGCGCGATGATCCAGTGCAGCATATGTGCGCGTTGGCCTATGCCTCCGATTACCCACTGCTCGATGCGGTGACGGCGCGCTATGAGCGCCCATTGTTCGACCAGCGTATGACAATTGCAAGCCTCGACCACGCAATGTGGTTTCACCGCCCGTTTCGAGCAGACGACTGGCTGCTTTTCGCCAAAGAGTCGCCGAGCGCGCAAGGCGGACGCGGTCTCGTGCGCGGCTTGATCTTCGAGCCTAACGGCACATTGGTCGCATCTGTTACCCAGGAAGGTTCGGTGCGCGAGCGTCGCTGAGCTGTCATGTGCGTATAAACGTGATGATCACTTCGAAGATCCAACAGCCGCCGGTTCTCAGCCCGAGAAGCGTCCATCCCTCGTCAATGTGCGTTGTCGTGCTCGGACCCTCGTTCGGTTGAGTCGATGTTGCCAACCCGACAGTAACCGCAAGTATCGTCGCCGGCGCGGGATGAGGATACCGATTTCGCATCTCGAGACCGTCTTGTGGCACGGTGATTGCTGGGCAAGTGAAGGATCGTTGGAAAGGGTGGATGGGGTCGTCCGGGCCCAGGAGTTCAAAGGAAGGCGTCTCGATTCTTGCAAATCGATGTCAATGCACCAGTACAGTTGCAGTTGGCCCGGCTCAGCTGCAAACCACATGGGCCCAAGAATTCCCTTGTGGCCCGAAAGAATGCTCGATTTCGGACTTCGGCTTCATCGCAGGGCTGCCATTCCGGGGAATGATGAAGAAAAGCAAAGGCGCGTCAATGTCTAAAACCTCGATCGACCTGCCCGCCATCTTCGACCTTGACCCAATCGAGGTGAATCTGTTTCGCGGCCACAATCCAAATCCTCGACCTCAACGGGTGTTCGGTGGCCAGGTGATAGGGCAAGCGATGGTCGCGGCATGTCGCACGGTGAAAGACAGGCTGCCGCATTCGCTGCATGGCTATTTCATTCAGACCGGTGACCCACAGGTTCCGATCGTCTACGACGTCCGACGGCTGCGTGATGGCAAAAGCTATTCGACACGCAGCGTCACAGCAATTCAGCATGGTAAGGCAATCTCTTCCGTCGTGGTGTCCTTTCACGCAGGCGAACACAGCGCTTTCGATCACCAAAACAAAATGCCCGCTGTTCCGCCGCCGGAAATGCTCGCCGCAGAAGAACTAGCCAGGTGGTCGAAGTTCACCGACATACCGGAATTCATCCGCCGCTATTATGACCGCGACCGTCCGATTGAATTGCGTCCGGTCGAGATTAGCCGTTATGTCGGTCAGAAGATCGATGACGGCCGCTTTCATATGTGGATGAAGGCCGCAGCAAAGCTGCCCGATGACCCGACGCTTCACATGTGCGCGCTGGCCTACGCCTCAGATTTGGCGCTACTCGATGCGGTCATGGTCCGCTATGGCCGCACTCTGTTCGACGGCCGCATGATTTCGGCGAGCCTCGATCACGCAATTTGGTTCCACCGACCGTTTCGCGCCGACGAGTGGCTACTTTACGCCAAAGAGTCGCCGAGCGCGCAAGGCGGACGCGGCCTCGCGCGCGGCTTGATCTTCAAGCGTGACGGCACGCTGGTAGCGTCCGTCTCTCAGGAGGGCTCGGTGCGCGAACGGCGTTCGGTCTCCGACTGAGCAGAAACATCCTGAGACCGGCAGTCGTGCGCCTCACCCCCGTCAGCAGTATTGCGATCAGACCCCCTTCATCTGCGGGAGCGTCGAAGTTGCGCCATCTGCGCGAAAGGCAATGACCGTCTTATGCTCTCATTGTTTCCGCCAGCTCTTGAGAAGCGATACGCTTTGACTAAACGGAGTCATCATTTGCGTCTTTCTTAGCGCGTGCGAGGCCGGCTCCTGAAACTGGGGCTTCCAGACCCCACGTGAGGCGCACAAACGATCGTAGACTTGGTAGGAGGACCAATTTGGGTGGGCAATCGCACTGGCGGGGTATTGTAAACGAATGAACGATGCCACTAATGACGCGGGGATCATCTGCAGGCTCGAATTAACGAACATTCGTCGAGTGAGGGACGCTGCGACCCTACGGTGTTCGTATCTCACGCAAAACAGGCCTTGCGGCAGCATCGCAGCTCTTTCCCAGGCGAGTCAAAATCGCATTGTCGGCGCAGTGAGAAATGAGATCTGACCCGCGTCGGCTTCAAATGCGCCCGTTCGCATCGCCAAAAGAAGCCACTCTTCGGCGAGCTAAGCGGCCTGAGATCCGCGCAGGAGGTTCGATGACTAGGAATTACTGCTGTATTGGTATCTAAAGGCGAAGCGGCTTGTGAATCATCGAGCAGGCGATTCGGACCTCGGGCGGGTCCAACCGACGATGCGGAATCCGTGCGACCAGGCTCGACACGCGCGATGCGTCTCACGGAGGGCCCCGATGAAGTGCACTGCCGCACAATTGTCAGACTTAAATTTCGGAAGTATCCAGCTGCTCGGGTGCTTAATGAAGCGGAACGCTTCAACAATTTCGAGGAGCGTCACCGTGGCCGAGGGCTTCCGAAAGGACGAGGAGTTTTCGGGGACGAGACCCGTCGAAGAGCGACATCGCATCGACGAGAGCCGTCTCGACCGCTGGATGCGCAAGCATGTCGAAGGCTATACCGGCCCCTTGACCGTCTTACAGTTTAAGGGAGGCCAATCCAATCCCACATACAAACTCGACAGCCGCGGCCGTTCCTTCGTGTTGCGGAGAAAGCCATTCGGCAAGTTGCTGCCGTCGGCGCATGCGATCGACCGCGAGTACCGCGTCATCTCGGCGCTCGGCCAGCAGGGCTTCCCGGTTGCGCATGCGTTTGCGCTCTGTACTGACGATGCCGTCATTGGTGCGGCATTCTACATCATGTCGATGGAGGAAGGACGCGTCTATTGGGATCCGACTTTGCCGAGCCAGCCTGCCGAAATGCGGGCAAACATTTTCTGCAGCAAGGTCGAGACCCTCGCGAGGCTGCACATGTTTGATCCCGATAGCATCGGCCTTGCGGACTTCGGAAGGCCTGGCAATTATTTTGCGCGCCAAATCGATCGCTGGAGCAAGCAGTATCGCGGCTCGGAGACGCAATATGTCCAGGAGGTTGAAAAGCTGATCGAATGGCTGCCGAGCACGATTCCCGAGCAGAAACGTGTCTCCATCGTGCATGGCGACTACCGGCTCGACAACATTATCTTCGATGCAAAGCAGCCGCGCGTGATCGCGGTGCTCGACTGGGAGTTGTCGACGCTCGGCGATCCCATGTCCGATTTTACCTATCTGTTGATGCAATGGATCAGGCCGGGCCTTGCGGACGCCGACCTGAAGACGCTCAATATCCCGAGCATGGACAAGGCCGCGCAAATCTATTGCGACTGCACGGGCAGCGAGCTGCCGGACTTGAACTGGTATTTTGCGTTTAATCTCTTTCGGTTGGTCGGCATGACTCAAGGCATCGCAGCCCGCATCCGAGATGGCACCGCCGCCAACACCAAGGCGATCGAAACTGCCAAGCGCACCGTGCCGCTCGCGAAAGCATCATGGAAGTATGCGCAGAAGGCGGGCGCGAGGTAACGCAAATTGTTGAAACGAGCGCGATCTCAGGAGAGTTCTCAGTGAGCAGTTCCCGGCCTCAAGTTCAATAGAGGCCTTCACCGGTCCGCGGCGCCGGTTCGTTCGAGCCGCCTCACTCCCCTAGAGGCAAGAAGCGCAGCGGTCAGCGGACCGCGAAGAGGTGGCGATCGAATGGCAAGCCTGAGCACCGTCAGGCCGCCTGGCGTCATGCCATTTTGTGCTTCTTCAGATCCATGCTCAGACATCCGTCGGCAGATCTCTTCCCGATCAACAAGCTGTTCACCGCCTGGCCGTTCCTGCGCTCGAGAGACATTCGGTAATTTGCGTGCCGCATTCATTTCCCATCGGCCGCGTCCATAGGGAGTAGCAGGGCTTATAGGGCTCGAACAATCGCAAGTCTTCGATCGTCAGTCATTGAACCTCAGATGGCTCTGATGCGCCGCAGTCCGCGCGAATGTACTCCTCACCTGAGTAGGTAGTGTCCCGATCGCTGTTGACGGTGTACAGCAATACTATCGCCGCTTCCCTATATCGGCCGTCGGTACAGACATGAACAGCCTCGTTGATCCCCTGCACGTCCGGCAATTGTTATATGATTATGCTGCCGCCACAACCGGCTCAATCGCACTGATCACGTCAACAAGAGCGCCCAGCTCTCCAACTTTCAAGCTTGATCGCTTCCCAAGAAACTCACGAAATCGGCTTTGATGGGCCTCGACAAAAATCGACTTCGCGCTTTACAGGCCGTTCGAGCGTATGAGATTTTACGCACCAGCTTTACAGTGAATCTTGCAGAGGGTTTGGCGCTGACCCGCTCCAACATGCCGATCCTCACGACGGTCTATAGGATTATGTCCGGTAATAGCCTTCCAGTGGGATGGGTTAAGCGCGAACAGCATCTATACAGGCATACCCAAAATCGTGGCAAGAGTAGCAGGCGGGGAGCCCTTTTGCCATATTTCGTATTTGGCGTGGTAGCAGCGATGGCTGGACGGATCGTTGCGCAAGACGGATATGGGCATCAATCAAGCCGGAGATGGTCGGCTGAGGCTCTCAAGACGCCCGATATTAACTACCTCGGCGATAATTGTCTCCGCGAACGCCACGCGGCGGCGCATACCAAGTCGGGTGGCCGGAGCTTGCTGCTGTCCGGCGATGCACAGCGAGAGGCAGTGATCTGCTGCTCCCATGCCGTGCCTGGCCGACGACAACCGGACACGCCATGGTAAATACCGGCGATCTTCGTGTACGAACGCCCGGGTATCTTGTTCCGTTTCTAACAGACCTGGATCGATCTCGCTTCAATACACTGAGCGTCGTTTCCTATGTGCGAACATTCTCAAAGTAAAAGCTT
Source organism: Bradyrhizobium sp. 137 (assembly GCF_023074095.1). NCBI lineage: Bacteria > Pseudomonadati > Pseudomonadota > Alphaproteobacteria > Hyphomicrobiales > Nitrobacteraceae > Bradyrhizobium > Bradyrhizobium sp. 137. The sequence goes on along the minus strand of NZ_JADPKU010000015.1, from coordinate 10,891 downwards.
AATGTGTTCGAACGTCGCAGCACGGGCGTTACCTGTGTAGGAGCGGCTAAAATAACGGGACGCAGCAGGACTGGAAAGGCGAAAGCTGATGAAGATCACGGGCGTTCGCACCCATATCCTTCAAGCCGCGCTGTCGGAGCCTCTTGCCTCCGCCCGTGGCTGGTATGATACGCGCATAGCGATGCTGGTCGAAATCGAGACCGACCAGGATATTATCGGCTGGGGCGAATGCTACGGGCCGGCAGGGATGACGGCTGCCGTGATCGAGAGCGTCGCGCCATGGCTGATCGGGGAGGATCCGCTGCGCACCGAGTATCTCTGGCAAATGATCTATGCGCGCCTGCGCGATCACGGCCAGAAGGGCGTCGTGATAGAAGGCTTGAGCGGTATCGATATCGCGCTCTGGGACATCAAGGGCAAGCATTTCGGCGTTCCCGTGCATCAGCTGCTCGGCGGTGCGCAGCGGACTCACATCGTCGCCTACGCAACTGGCCTCCATAGACGCAAAGTTGGAGACCCGATCCGGGATCTAGCCGAGGAGGCAGCGGGCTATGTCGTTGAGGGATTCGCAGCGATGAAGCTCAAGGTCGGCTTCGGTGTGGAGGAGGATGCGCTCGCGACGCGCGTCGTGCGCGAGGCGATCGGGCCGACTGTGTCGCTGATGGTGGACGCGAACCACGCCTTTGACAGCGTCGCAGCGATCCGTCTGGGCCGCATGATCGAGAAACACGATATTGGCTGGTTTGAGGAACCAGTACCGCCAGAGGATCTTGCCGGGTATAGAGCGGTAAAGGCCGCAATTTCGATACCGATTGCGGGCGGAGAATGCGAGTTCACTCGCTTCGGGTTCCGCAACATGTTCGTCTCGCACGCGCTGGATATCGCCCAGCCCGACATTTGCGCGGCGGGTGGGTTGTCGGAATGCAAGAAGATCGCTGACATGGCAGAAGCCTTCGGTGTCCGTTATAATCCGCATGTTTGGGGCACCGCGATCGCGATTGCGGCATCGCTACATTTACTTGCCGTTCTCCCGCCGCACACACGATCCTCGCCCATACCCCTAGGGCCGCTGCTGGAGTTGGACCGAACCGAAAACCCGCTCCGGCAGGCGATTGTCACCGAGCCCATCGAGCACACTCGCGGCATCGTCCCCGTACCTAACGCGCCGGGGTTGGGGATCGAGATCGATCGCAAGGCGCTAGTCCGATTTGCTAGGCGGTGATGCATCAGCTGCCGTGCGCGACCGCAACATTGCTGACTGGCAGGCGCTTGGGCTAGGTCGCTCAAGCCTCGCGAGCCCAGCCACACGTCTGGTGATCCGGACAGACAGCGAGCGATGCTCCTGTCCCTCGCTCGCGTTCATAGTCTGCCTGGTCTTCGATCAGCATTCGTCAAGCGCAAGTTCGAAGAACCGTTGGGCTGAATAATAATGTCGGTGGTCTGCTTAGGACCGGCTGTTGCGGAGGGGGTCTCGTCGAACGAGCTGGTAGATCGACGAGGGCAGCATGAAGTCCTGCGCGCGGGTTGTCAGCCGTTCTGGACCCTTGTCGCCGGGGAGCTATCATGCGGAGAGCACCTCAATTTTACGTTTGGCAGCATTGTCGCAGACCTGAGACATCTGCATCCGTTCGTTCTCAGGACTACCGGGCTCGAACGAACGCTAGCTCCAGATCTGCTCGCATTGAGCTGGAGATAAGGAACGCGAGCAAATCGATCGGCCACCCGCGCGACAATCAAGCAGCCGTCGACCTTCAATTGTCGTGCGAATTCCGACAGCGAAGGATGTCTGTTCCGTCAAAGCCCTGGTGATCTACGAACGACTCGTTTTCGTCGAATCAGAAAGTCGAAGCGTTCGAGCGTGGTTGGCACGGCCGTTGCTACAGAGAGGCTACAACACTGTCAAAGAGGCGGCTGAATACATTTTGGAAGGCAGGATGGGTGCTGCGCTCGCTCTCGCAAACCGGGGTGCTCGTTTCTGAAGGAGACAGAGGCGGGAATAGCAGCACAATCGTTGACGTCGATCGAGAGGAATAAAATTCCTTAGGTGCAAATCACAGTTTTGCGGCAAAACGCTAACGAGAAGTTGAGCTCGGACATGGGTCCATCATCTTACGGCTTCGCAGGAGCCAGTAAAAGGAGATGCTCTCGCCACGCAAGAATACGCTTCGCGTTCAGTTCACCTAACGTCGAGGCCTCGCCCAATTGGCATGAATGGACAGGCTTTCCCAGCCCACCCCGCCTTGATCCGCTTGCAGGAGAATCCGATGGATCTTGTATTCACCGAGGAAGAACAAGCGTTCCGAGAGGAAGTGCGCCAGTTTCTGCGCGATAATCTATCTCCGCAAATGCGGCACAAGATGGTCGAAGGCCGCCATGTGTCCAAGGAGGAAATGGTCACTTGGTGGCGTATCCTCAACAAAAAAGGGTGGAACGTCAGCTCCTGGCCGAAGGAATATGGTGGCACAGGCTGGAGCTCGGTCCAGCACTATATCTTCAGGGAGGAGCTGCAGATGTATCCGGCGCCGACGCCCCTCGCCTTTGGCGTCGGCATGGTTGGCCCGGTCATATACACCTTCGGCAACGAGGCGCAGAAAAAATATTATCTACCGCGCATCGCAAACGTAGATGACTGGTGGTGCCAGGGCTTTTCGGAGCCCGGCGCCGGCTCGGATCTTGCTTCGCTCACGACGAAGGCCGAACGTAGGGGCGACAAGTGGATCATCAATGGACAGAAGACTTGGACCACATACGCGCAGCACGCCAACATGATCTTCTGCCTCTGCCGCACCGATCCCAGCGCCAAGAAGCAGATGGGCATTTCCTTCATCGTCTTCCCCCTGGATTCGAAGGGCGTGACGGTGCGCCCGATTCAGACCATCGACGGTGGCTATGAGATCAACGAGGTTTTCTTCGACGACGTCAAGGTCCCCTGCGAAAACCTGATCGGCGAGGAAAACAAGGGCTGGGACTATGCAAAGTTCCTGCTCGGCAACGAGCGTACAGGTATTGCACGGGTTGGTGTTTCCAAGGAGCGCATCCGGAACATCAAGGAGGTGGCCTCCAGCGTCGAAAGTGACGGCCGTCCCATGATCGATAATCGAGCGTTTCGGGAGAAACTCGCCATGTCCGAGATCGAGCTGAAGGCATTGGAGCTCACGCAACTGCGCATTGTCGCCGCCGAAGGAAAGCACGGCAAGGGCAAGCCAAATCCTGCGTCTTCCATGCTTAAGATTAAGGGCTCACAAATCCAGCAGACCGCAACGGAACTCTTGATGGAGATGATCGGGCCATTCGCTTCGCCCTATAATGAACATCCCGATTCCTCGCACGAAGCGATGGAGTGGACCGCGCAGATCGCACCGAGCTACTTCAACAACCGCAAGGTCTCGATCTACGGCGGCTCCGACGAAATTCAGCGGAACATCATTGCCAAGGCGGTGCTGGGACTCTAACCCTTCTTGCACCCGCAATGGGGACCTGCTGGAGGCCCATTTCCGTCGCCAGGAGAAGCTGAGACATGGACTTCAATTTGTCCGAGGAGCAGCGGCTCCTTAAGGAAAGCGTCGATGGGCTCTTGACCGATGTCTACGCTTTTGAGCAGCGCAAGAAATATCTGAAGGAGAAGGGCGGCTGGAGCAGAGTGATCTGGAGCCGCCTAGCAGAGCAGGGCCTGCTTGGGCTTCCGTTCGTCGAAGCCGATGGGGGGGTTGGTGGCGGCGGCGTGGAGACCATGATCGTGATGGAAGCGTTCGGCCGAGCGCTGGTCGTCGAGCCTTATCTCACCACCGTTGTGATCGGCGGCGGCTTCCTGCGCCGTGGCGGTTCGGATGCGCAGAAGATAGCTCATCTGCCTGGGATCATCGACGGCAGTAAGACCTTCGGCTTCGCGCAGCTCGAAAGGAACTCTCGCTATGATTTGAACGATGTGACGACCTCGGCTAAGAAGAGCGGCGATCGGTGGGTCATTGACGGCGAAAAATTTGTCGTGCTCAACGGCGAGAACGCCGACACCTTGATCGTCACCGTCCGCACCAAAGGCGCTCAACGCGATCGAGATGGCATCGCGGTGCTTCTGGTGCCCGGCGACGCGAATGGGATCGCCAAAAAGAGCTACCCGACCCAAGATGGGCTGCGTGCCGCCGACATCAGCTTCACGAGGGTCGAGGTGGGCAGCGCAGCTGCGATCGGCGACCCCGAGAACGCGTTGCCGTTGATCGAGCGGGTGGTTGACGACGCCCGCACCGCGCTTTGCGCGGAAGCCGTGGGCCTAATGGACGAATCGCTGAAGATCACAGTCGAGTATATGAAGACGCGAAAGCAGTTCGGAGTGCCAATCTGCTGGTTTCAGAGTCTGCAGCACCGCGCCGCCGACATGTTTGTGGCGCTCGAACAGGCGAACTCGATGTCGATGCACGCCACCATGGCTGCGGATATCGATAGTGCTGATGAGCGTGCAAAAGCTGTCGCTGCGGCTAAGGTGCAGATCGGAAGGAGCGCAAAATTCATCGGCCAGCAATCGATCCAGCTTCACGGTGGAATTGGCATGACGATGGCCGCTAAGATCGGCCACTATTTTAAGCGGCTGACCATGATCGAGAACACGTTTGGCGATTCCGACTATCACCTTCGTCGCGTGAGTGAGATGGGCGCGTTGGTGTGATTGCTCCCTTCGCGAGCTAGACGACGAAACCACACAGAGTTGTGGGAGCGGACTTCGAAAAGCCAGGAGGGCCATTTACTGCTAAAGGGTGCCAAAGGCGGGAGAGTCGGGACCGCGATCCACCAGTGAGTTAGTGTGAAGTCTGCGACCTCTTCGCCATTGTTTGCTCAATCGACCGAGGCATTGGGCGACTTTTTGGCGCAGCATGGCGGAAGTCGACGAAGCGTTGCGATGCCTAGGCGCCGGCTCGCGAACCGTCTTTTTGCGTCGAGCGGTGTAGAAGTCTTCGTCCTCATCGCCAAATTAACGGAGACATTTGGACAGCGCGTCGCCGAGGCTCAGTTTCGGATCGGGTGGTTTGACAATTAGTCAGCAGATTTGCGAGCGTGCGCGCGGAGCGGCCGGAGCCGATCTTGTGGATCACGCTCGCGGCCATTCCCGTCGACGGATTGATGGGTTTACCTGCTGATCTATGGGCAGCTTGGTTCGCCGTGCAGCTGTCCCGCAGGTCTTGCGTTAACGCTGCTACCCGGTGGACCGCGCCGCCCATGAAGACCAAAATACGCGATGTTCGGAAACGAACTCGCTGCTTCGGTTTGTCGTCTTCTCTTCAACGAGCGCGCGTCACTCCTTGCTGGCCCACTTAAGTTCCTGAACATTACGCAGAATGAGGCTCCATCGCGCAACTGGCATGATTTTTGAGAATCCCTCTGCGCAGGCAGGCGAATTGTCAGTTCACGCTTGAGAATTGGACAAGTTCATTGATCACCAGCGTCTCGAGCTCCGCTTAACCGAGAGGGGTTGGCCATGTACGGAACAGAGGGAAATGGCGAGGCCACCGGACACCACGGCGAGCTTCTGCAGGGTGTTTTCGAGGACAAGGATGGACACTTACATCGGGGATTGGTCTCACTCCCTTGCCGTCAGCTGAAGTCAAAGGCAAGGTTCAGGGCGAACAATGCAGAGAAGATTTGTGCCACTCCGCACTATTGCCAGAAGGCAGCACGCGCCGCAGAGCTGGCACTCCAAAGATTTGCTCGGATCAGAACCGGCGGACATCTGGCGATTGAAAGCAATATTCCCGTAGGACGTGGCATGGGCTCATCCACTGCAGATGTCTTGGCCAGCATCTTGGCGGTTCTTGATTACTTAGATGTTCAGCCATCCCCTGACAGCATAATGCAAGTTGCTGTGAATGCCGAGACAGCGTGCGATTCTACATTGTTTTCGCAGCAAGCTGTACTCTTCGCACATCGCGAAGGGATCGTTATCGAGGCGTTCAGAAACTCACTTCCACCGATAGACTACATCAGCATCGATACAACTCCCGACCAGACAGTTGATACACTCGCATTCGAGCCTGCTCAGTATAGTTCCGCCGAGATCGAAACGTTTCGGCCGCTCCGGGGTCTCCTTCGTCGAGGGATTAGCACCTCCGATGTTGGCTTGCTTGGCCGGGTTTCTACGGCGAGCGCTCGGATCAACGAGAAGTTCCTTAAGAAGCCACGTCTGCACGATATCGAAGCAATCGGCGTTCGTTATGGTGCAGTCGGTATTCAGGTTGCCCACAGCGGGACAGTCGCTGGTCTGATGTTCGATCCGACGAGCAGAAAGACGGCCGCAAACATGGAGCGAGCAACACATGATCTGAGGAGCGAGGGTTTCGAGCCATCGATCGTCTCACATGAAAGCGAGCTGGGGAGAACGAATGTTTAACCGAAGTGCGATGCGGAAGCTCGAGGAGTTTGAACTCCCTCGTATCGTTAAGCTGAGTGACGGTTTATTTGGTGCAAGCTTTTTTCTTATGAAGCTGCTCCCCGCGCGTTTCATGCTGGAGCGGGCCGTTGAGCACGGATTATTGAAATGAGGAGGGACTATCTGCGAGGTATCCATTCGGCGTAGGCCGCAGGATCACCGCTTCAGCAGTCCAGGGTTTTCCTTGTAGGACTTAATAAGCTCGATCAGGTTGTCGATGCCGAAGTCGGTGAACGCCTGAACGCCGTCTTCTCCGACGCCATAGACCCAGATGAAGCCATCCTCGATCTCCATCTCGTTGGCGATGTCCCACAGCCAATCTTCGTCTTCGCCGAGGTCTTTGGCGACCTTGGTGATGGTGGTGACGTGATGGACCTTGTTGACGTGGGTGGTCATGCCGCCGCTCGAGCGGAGAGCGCAGATGCTGGCGTCCAATTCCAAGGCAGAAGTTCGTCCAGCCGATGAGCCGGATGAGCGGCGATGCGGGCGAGGACATTCGTGAGCCACGCCTGCGGATCGATGCCGTTCATTTTGGCTGTGACGATCAGGCTGTACATAGCTGCGGCGCGCCGCCCGCCGCGATCAGACCCGCAGAACAGCTAGGATTTTCGCCCAAGTGCGATGCCTCGCAGGCCCCTTTCGGCGGCATTGTTGGAGAGGCACACGCGGCCGTCCTCGAGGAATAGGGTGAAGCTCGCCCAGCGCTTCAGGATATAGTTGAACGCCTTAGCCAGGCCGTGCCCCCGAGACAGCTTGGCAAGCTGCTCCCGCATATAGACCTGGAGATCCTCGACCAGAGGCCGGCTCAGCGTCTGCCGCACCTGAAGGCGCTCCTCGGCACTCTTGCCGTTGATGGACCGTTCGATCTCGAACAGCGCATCGATCCGCCGCACGACCTCGATCGCGATCGGCGAGAGCGGGATTTCCTTTTTGCCGGTGGCCTTGCGCCGGGCATTCTCTTCGATGTCGGCCATCGCGAAGAACGGGCGCCGTCTATGCGACCAGCAGGCAGCCTCCCGGATTGGCCCGGGCTGGCGTCCCGCCAGATAGAGCTGGTTGTACCCGTCATAGGCGTCGGCCTGCAGGATGCCGGCATACCGGGCCAGATGCGCTTGGGGATGCTCGCCCTTGCGGTCGCGGGAGTAGTAGAACATCGCCGCCGGCGGGTCCGTGCCCCCAAATGGCCGATCGTCGCGGACGTAGATCCAGCACCGTCCGGTGTCGGTCTTGCCCTTGGCCAGGACCGGTAGCGTCGTATCGTCAGCATGAAGGCGCTCGGCCGCCATGACGTGGGCTTCCACCAAGCGCAGCAGAGGATCCAGCGAGGCACAGACCGCCCCAACGGCATCTGCCATGGTCGACAGTGCGATCGGCACGCCTTCCAGAGCGTAGCGCTCCGCCTGGCGGTTGAGCGGCTGATGCTGGCCGAACTTCTCAAACATAATCATGGCCAAGAGGCTCGGACCAGCCCACCCGCGAGCGATGGCATGGAACGGCGCTGGCGCCTGGCTGATCTTCTCGCAGTCGCGGCAGGAGAACTTCTCGCGGACCGTCTCGATCACCTTCCACTGGCGCGGCACCACTTCCAGCGTGCGGGTCACGTCCTCGCCGAGCTTGCGAAGACGATTGCTGCCGCAGCATTCACAAGCCGTAGGCCCATCGATTACCACCCGTTCCCGTGGGAGGTGCTCGGGGAAGGTCTGGCGCTCGGCGCGCTTGCGCGTAAATCCGCGCACCGTGGTCGACTTGGCCACGGCCCATTCCGCCGCCAGCTCGTCCTCGGTGGCGTCAGCTTCCAGCTCTTCGAACGTCAGCGCCAACTGCTCGATCAGCCGCGCCGAGCGCTCCGACCGTTGCCCATAGATCTGATGTTTTAGCTTGGCGATTTGCAGCTTCTGCTGCGCGATCAACGCCTCGTCTTCCGACGCTTTCGCGCGGGCGACCGCGAGCTCGCCGGCGATCTCCAAACCCTTCGCGCGCTCGACTGCCAGCGCCTTCTTCAGGGCGGCAACCTCATCCGGAACAGCGTCGCGATCAGCATGCATGCGACGCAGTGAATCACAGATTGGACGCGATGGGACTCCCCAAAATGCAAGAAGCTACAGATTCGGCGCTCAGCCCGCGCTTTGTGGCCGCCAGCTCAGTTGCGGATTCCGCCAGTCGATGCCTTCGAGCATGTAAGCCATCTGGGCCGCCGAGATCGACACCGCACCGTCCGACGCCGAGGGCCAGATGAACTTGCCACGGTCCAGGCGCTTGGCATAGAGCGACATGCCCAACCCGTCATGCCAAAGAATCTTCACCAGATCACCGCGGCGGCCCCGGAAGATGTAGAGATCGCCGGCATAAGGATCGCGCTTCAGACTCTCCTGGACCGCAAGCGCCAGGCTTTGCATGCCGCGACGCATATCGGTGTGGCCAGTGGCGATCCAGACCCTGACGCCGCTCGGGATCGGGATCATCGTCGTCTCAAAATTTCAAGAACCCGCTGCAGCGCCTCGGTGTCTACGTCCCGGTCAACGCGCACGCGACAGCCGCCGCCAAGGTCGATCTCGATAATGCCGGCCCTTACACGTTGCGCAGGCGATGAAGACACCGGTTGTGGCGCGTCACTCGAGATCGGAGCCGCCGCAGGCGTGATCTCAACCGGAACAAGCGCCGGCGCGGCATCCCCGCTCAACTTGCCGTCGCGCGCCAACCGGCGCCACGTGAACAATTGGCTTGTCGACAGCCCGTTGCGTCGCGCCGTCACCGACACCAGACGTGGCCCGCCATAGCTCTCGGTGACGATCCGCTGCTTTTCTTCCAATGTCCAACGGCGTCGAGCGCCCGTCGAGACGACTTCAAGTCGGGAAACCTTCGGCATAGGCATATGGTCAGTCATACGCCTAAGTCTTCACCCTCCATCAAACCGCGCAAGGCGGTCCTCGCCGGAGCGATACTCTGCGAGTCGTCTTCCGGCACTTTTGGACTCGCTTTGGCTATGCTCGCCGTACAGTATGGCTATAGACTTGTATTGGTGAGCGATTGGTCTCTTGATCGCCATCTTCGGAAGCGCCTGATAGAGCTTGGCACACATGTTGAGATTGCATCAGCCAGCGGCCGGCCGTGGGCTTCAGCAAACACGGTTGGACAGGCTAGCTGAATATCTAAAGGAAATACCGAATAGCTTTTGGCCCGCGCAATACTCGAACAAAGATAATCCGCTAGCCTACGGGAAGTTCGCGGAAATGCTGGTCGAAAGGGTGGGAAGGATTGACTGTCTAATTGGTCCAGTTGGATCAGGCGGATCCATGTGCGGCACGACCAAATTTCTGAGAGTTGTTTTCCCCGAGCTGCACGCAGTTGGTGTTGATACTCCAAATTCAATATTGTTTGGGCAACCTGCCGGCAACACGACAGTGAGCGGACTAGGCGGCGGAATCATACCTCGTAATGTCGACCACAGACAGTTCGACGAAATTCACTGGCTAACAACCGCCGAAATGTTCCGGTCAACTCACCGACTGCACCAGGCCCATGGGCTATTCATGGGGCCTACCAGCGGTGCAGCATATAAGGTCGCCAGTTGGTGGTCACGCACAAATCCAGGCAAAAATGTAGTCGCGATCTTTCCCGACGAGGGGCATCGGTACGTCGAAACGGTTTATGACGAAAACTGGCTCTCATCAGTCCCTGGATGGTCTACGTCGATCGTTGAGGAGCCGATGGTCATCGAAACGCCTGGCATGGAGTTGAAGGGGTGGTCAACGTACCGCTGGTGCAGGCGAACGCTAGCGGAGGTAGTCTCTGGCTTCACAGATCGGTCATGCGGCTCCAACTCGGCGAGAGAATGCGCGGCAGCCTCCTGTTCTGACGAACGTCGTGGGGCAACCCTAAAAGTGCTGACTCATTTTGACACCACGATGGTGGCCCATTTGGAACTTGAGCCCGAGCAAGAAGAGTTCGTAGACCCGCCGGCAGTGGTGTTTGAGAAATTGCGAAATAGCTCAAGCCCTCTAAAGCACGCAGTTTTGATGGCCGTAGGGGAGGAAGTCGTTGGCCTATTCGTTCTGTGCGAAAAAGCTGCGCTGCCAGCGTGGGCCCCGTCAAGCGCTATTACTTTGCACAATTTTCGCATAGGCCGTTCGTATCAAGGCAAAGGATACGGGAAGCTAGCGATCAGACTGGCCGCTCAATGGATTCTGAAAAACCGCTCTTGCATCAACCGTCTCATGGTCGCAGTCAACGTTCGCAATGTAGCAGCTAGACAGTTATGTGTGAGCTCGGGCTTTCTAGGTACAGATGTTGTCAGTTGCGGTCCAGTCGGCATTCATAATGTTCTGAGTATACAATTAGTCGTCCGTGAAGAACCCTGAATTCAGGCTGGATTGATTCGGGGTCGGGCGAAGAGGATGGCCAGGATTTGCCACAACGAGAGCCTGAGCCAGCAGATCAGGCGGCGGAAGTTGTAGCCGACGGCGGCGAGGACGGCGT
>NZ_JADPKU010000041.1:0-1133 GCF_023074095.1 Bradyrhizobium sp. 137 | reverse complement strand
ATCGTTACCGCCACGCGCTCGCCAATCAGGCGCCACGGTACCGAGTAGCTGTTCGTGTCGATCTCGACGGCGCAATCATTGCCGACGACGCGGGTCAGTTCACGCAAGGATCCGAACGAAGGCTGCCCGCCGAGCGGCTTCAACCGATGTATCTCGTCGCGCGCGAAGCGGATGATCGGCGCCTCTCCGGTCGTGCCATGGATACGAACGTTTGCAACCTCACGATCCCACCTGTCGAGATGCGCCTCGAATGCTTCCCAGCTTGGGAAGGAATGACCGGCGATTGCGTTCTTCTTCACGTAGCCGACGCCGTTCTCGGTCTTGCCTTTCGTGCGCGCCCGATATGGTGCGCAGGCGCGAGGACGGAAGCCCCAATGTTTTGCGAAGGCGATCAGCTTGTCATTGAACTGAACCGATCGGCTCACCGCGTCGTGGCGCACCACAAGCGCCCGTGGATTGTCCATCAGCACTTCCTCGGGCACACCGCCGAGGGTCGTGAATGTGCTCTCGAGCCCGGCAAACCAATGCTCCTGTCTCTCGGCCCGGAACGCACGCACATGAAGCCGTCGCGAGTGGCCGAGCGTTGCCACGAACACGAATGCCTTGCCTTTCGCTCCTCCGATCTCGACCAGGCGCTCCCCAAAGTCGATCTGCAGCTGTCGGCCCGGCGGCGTCTCAAACCGCGTCGTCGCCAGAGCCTCCGCCTTCAGCGCCTGACGATAGGGCTGCACGGCGCGTTGCAGCGTCCGCCGGCTGACTGTCACGCCTTTCTCGGCCAACAGGTCCTGGCGCACCACGTCGGCATTGCCGCGATGCCGAACGAGCCTCTCGCGCAGCCAACCCTCAAGGCCGTCGAGACGCTTCGGCCGCTCAGGCGACTTGAACGCCTTCACCCCGCCCGCCACCACGTAGCCCTTCACCGTGTGATGGCTGCAGCCCAGCTGTCGCGCAATCCGCTTCAGACCCCACCCGCACGCCCTCAGGCGCAACATCTCCGCCACGTCATCCGGCGTCTTCATCACCTGCCCCCGTGGATCAATCCACGACGAGCCTTCAGTGATTCGTTCCTGCTTCATTCACTCTCTCCCCAGCTATCCGAGGAGGGGGCAATTCCTCGTGACGCTGAGGGGGCA
>NZ_JADPKU010000066.1:0-120576 GCF_023074095.1 Bradyrhizobium sp. 137 | reverse complement strand
GATGATCTGCTCTTCCGTAAAGCGGCTGCGCTTCATGCTCTGGTCCTCATATGGGCCAGAGCGAACTTCAATCTGGATTAAGTCCAGGGGGCAAGGTCAAGCGACCTGACATTTGGGAAGGTGTCGCGATGTCAGTCACGTTATTTAGATCATAGCCTGGGAAAACATACATCCGACAAACGAGAATAACATCTTCCGAACCGCTGCTAGAGACAGCCGCGATAGAGAAGGCGAGCACCGTTGAAGAGATTTCAGGCAATCGAGGGATTGCGAGGCTGGTTGGCGTGGACCGTGGTCTTGGCGCACCTCGCATACTGTTCGGGCTTCAATGCGGGAACGTTGGCGGCACAGTTCAGATCACTAGGCCTACCCGCTGTCCTCGTTTTCCTTATAGTCAGCGGCTTCGTGATCACGCACGTCGTTGTTGAAAAATCGGAGGCATATCCTGTCTATCTCGTCCAGCGTTTCGCACGATTGTTTCCGTTGTTCGCCGCCACCTGCATTGTTGGCTTCTTTACGAACGATCTGCTTGCCATTTCGTTAGCCTCTCCTGGCTTTAACGATTCCGAATTCGCAAAGGTTGTGAATGGTGTCGCCGCAAGCAATCATAAGTACTTCTGGTCACACCTTCTCGCGCATGTCACGATGCTGCACGGTGCCGTTTCCAATGCAGCGTTGCCGTACTCGGAGTACGCATTCAACATGCCAGCCTGGAGCATTTCGCTGGAATTCCAATTCTATCTTGTTGCACCGCTGATCATCTGCATCATCCGAAATGAAATATTCATCCCGGTACTCGCGATTACAGTTGCAGTTTGTGAATTTTGGTTCAAGAGCTTCGTCGGCACTGTTCAGCCCGGAGCGCTGCCGCTCGCAGCGAGCTACTTCGTGGTGGGAATTGTGAGCCGATTGACCTACCCGTATGTGGAAGGTCATAATTGGCTGGTCCCGGCAGTGGCTTTGGCAATCGTCCTTTTTCCGTTGCGCAGTGAACTGCGACCGTTCCTGATCTGGTTTATTGTATTTTTTGGTCTTCCGCAGAAGTGCCATGAGCGGCCGGGACTTGCTGCCAATATATACTCCTGGGCGCTCACGAATCCCGCGGCGCAGTATTTTGGTTCGCGCTCCTACTCGATATTTCTGTGTCACTACCCTGTCATTTCAGCGATCGTTTGGTTCGTCTTCAGCTACTCTGGGGTTGCTCCTGGGATATTGCTGCTTTCGTGCCTGAGCATACCCGCGACGATAATGGTTTCAGAATTCACATATCGATACATTGAACTGCCGGGGATCAAGATGGGAAAACGCGCCGCGGCTTGGATGCAGCCGACGATCGCGTCAGGTGTGGCTTCCCAATGAATGTTCATGCGAAGATTCGCTCGCTCAGGATCAACGAGTAAGGCGGGCGCGCGGAGCCCTTGCGACGCGTACGCAAGCCTGCGTGACATGGCTCGGCAAACCTGGTCATCATCCAGCCCTTTCACGCCGTGAGAGCGAATGAAGCATCCGGGGTAATCCGTTTCTCAAGCCAAGTGTGTCCATTGAAGTGTTTGTATTGTTCTGCACGCAACTTGTCGCCCAGGCGACCGGGCGGCAGATCAACATCCGCATAGGTCAGGACTGCATCCCTTTTGACTGCGTGCCGCAACTTGCAACCCTCGACAAGACCTTCGGGAAGGTATTGCATTTGGCTCATTTCCTCGGAGTTCACGGCTTCGCCATAGGTCATGTACATCCCATAGCCGTCGAGGACCTCGCCCGCCGCCAAATCACGCTTGGCGACGGCACAGACCTCGACAATAGGCCCCGCGATGGGAGGGGCGACCAAATCTTTGAAAAGAAACGCACGGGCAATCGAGTTCGGTACTTCGAAATGAACGAGGTGATATGGTGTGAAGAATGCGTACAAGGGCCCGTCACCCATTTTGTACAAGCTCAAATACTTCTGCTGCTTTGGATCGGTGTGCTCGGCTAGCACGTAGACCTTGGTCAGAGGTGTGCCGACGAGATAATCGATGATTCCGCCGAGGGCGCGGACCTCGTCTATGTCATAGAGTGTGCCGATCTTCATGACGTCGCCGCGATATTCCAGCCCGCGCGACATGCCACGTGATCTGACCCTGAAGCCAGTAGCATTGGCCACGATCGTTTGCTCGAAGCTGATCTTGGACCCGTCGGCGAAGCTGGTGACCATGGCTGGGTTCTGGCCCCATTGCTCGGCAAATCCCTTCTGTGTGGTGGGGTTGCGATACGGGTCCTGAAGTCCCTTGATGTTGCCGACAACGCGTGGGATCAAGCCGAGCCCCTTTACCCATCGAACCAGGTTCATCTGCACCCCCGGTTCGTCGCCATCGCACGCAGACAGGGAGCCGCCGTACCTCTTTGCATAGACCTGCAAGATCGGTCCGATAGTCGCGTCAATCTCCGCGTTCATGAGCACGACGGTTTTCTGGTGTTTGAAGGCTTCCAGCGCGACGTGGGCGCCGAATTCAACCGATCCGGTTACGTCGACGATCACGTCGACCAGGTCCGATCTGGCGAGGAGGAACGCGTCCTCGGTGACCGCCGGAACGCCAGCGGCAATGGCTCTGTCCAGCTGCCCTTGGCTGTCCGCGTAAACCACGTCGGCTAGGCCGGAATAGTTGAATACGTCACGGCCACGCTGTGGCTTTCGGCTGTATATGGCAACCACCCGCATTCCAGGAACACTGTTGTTTATCTGATTGGTAATCCCCTGAACCATGAAGCCTGCGCCGAGGAGGCCGACGCGGATTGGCTTTCCCGCCGCATGACGGGCATTTAGGGCGTGGTCGATGAGTATCATCGTAGATTCTTTCAACTGGAGGGATCGGTAAGCGCCGCGAGCAACGTGCTTTCGGCGTCAACCCGCGACGCCGGCGAGTTCCATCCGCTCTTTCAGTTCGGATTCGACCTCGTTAAGCAACCGAAAGTTCTGATCCTTCTCCGAGATCACGGAAACCGGAAGCGGCCACGTCAGTCCGAGCCGAGGATCGTTATACATCAGCCCGCTCTCCGCCTCGGGGGTATAGAACTGTCCCACCTGGTAACTGGTATCGGTGTTGTCGACGAGAGTCTGATAACCGTGAGCAAAACGTTCCGGCACATAGAGCGACCGATGGCTGCTCTCGTTCAGTTCGACGGCGACATGTTGCAGGTAGGTCGGGCTTTCAGGGCGCAGGTCGACTATAATGTCGAGGATGGCGCCACGTGTGCAACGAACCAGTTTCGTTTCCGATGCCGGCGGAAACTGAAAGTGCATACCGCGCAAGGTTCCCCGCCGGGTATTTGACGCGATATTGGCCTGCGCGATGACCGGATTGAGGCCGAGGGTCCTAAACTCCCTCTGGCAAAAGGCTCGCCCAAAAAAGCCGCGGGAATCTTCGCGGCGTTCAATATCGATAATGTAGGCTCCTTTAAGTTCGGTTTCGGTTATAATCACCCCAATTCCTCCGTAACTGCCCGCGCCGGCATTCAAATGCATCGAAATGCCAACGATGATAATGCTTAAGAACGGAATCTCAAAATAGTTTTCAAAAAATATTGATTAATTCGGTCTGTTATATAAAATGCGACATTCAATAGTGGATTTTATTTTATTTAAATCGAGGCCTGTAGGACCCGCTCTTAGCGATCTGTGGCGACCGAAACGGCCGGCAAAAACTGGGAAGCGCTAGCCATGAAAGTTGTGCTGTTCTGTGGGGGGCTCGGGACCCGTATCCGAGAATATTCTGAAAGCATTCCGAAGCCCATGGTGCCCGTCGGCCAACACCCGATGCTGTGGCATGTTATGCAATACTACAGCCAATATGGTCACCGCGATTTCATATTGTGCCTGGGTTATAAAGCCAATGTGATCAAGGAGTACTTCCTGAACTCGGATCGCTGGGCCCACAGCGATTGCGTTGTTTCCAACTTCGGCAGGAAGGTTGAGGTCATCGGCGAGCAGCCACCGGATTGGCAGGTTTCGTTAGTTGACACCGGCATTTGGCGAAATATCGGTCAGCGCTTGATGGCGGTGCGCTCCCTCGTAGAGAACGAGGAGGTCTTTCTCGCAAACTACAGCGATGGCCTGACCGACGCGCCGTTGCCCGAAATAGTCGAGCGGTTCAAGAAGAGTGGAATGGTTGGATGCTTTGTTGCCGTGCATCCCCCGTTCAATTTCCACCTTGCTGAATTCAACGGCGGAGACACCGTCAAGCGTTTCCGCTCCAGTCAGCAGGCCGAGATCTGGATCAATGGGGGCTACTTCATCTTCCGGAGAGAGATCTTCGACTACATACGCGAGGGCGAGGAGCTTGTGCTCGAACCATTCAATCGCCTGATCGAGGCCGGAAAACTCATGGCCTACAAGTACGAAGGTTTCTGGCGCGCGATGGATACGCTGCGAGACCGGCAGGTTCTCGAGGAGATGATTGAGCGGGGCGAAATGCCCTGGAAGGTTGTTCCGGAAGTGCGCACGCAGGCTGCTTCATGAAGGGGTTTCAGCTTGCCGCGCCCGGAGAGCGTCTCTCGATCCTTTGTCTCGGTGCGCACTCGGATGACATCGAAATAGGGGCCGGTGCGACGATTCTGAATTTGACGGCGCGTGGCGTTCGGCTTGACGTGCATTGGTGTGTACTTAGCGCGCCAGGTGAACGTGAGAGTGAGGCGAGGGCGTCTGCGGCTGAATTCGTGTCCGACGCAGCCCGTTCTCAAATTGAAGCAATGTCCTTTCGAGACGGCTTCTTTCCAGAGCAGGGTGACGAGATCAAGAAGTGGTTCGAGGCGTTGAAACGACGCGTTGAGCCGGATCTGATCCTTACGCACCGCGGAGACGACGCCCATCAGGATCATCGTCAGGTGTCGCGTTTAACGTGGAATACATTCAGAGATCACTCCATTCTCGAGTATGAGATTCCCAAATGGGATGGAGACATCGGTCGACCGAATGTGTATGCGCCCGTTTCAGCGGGAGCGTTGCAACGAAAAATCGACCTGCTGATGTCGCACTTTGGCAGCCAGCGTTCCAAACAATGGTTCGATCCGGAGGTGTTCCGGGGCTTAGCGCGGCTGCGGGGCATGGAATGCCGCGCGCCGGATAGGTACGCTGAAGCATTTGTAGCGAACAAACTCGCACTGTCGTGACAGGGCGTTGGTGAAGCGTGCCCAAAAGCGAGCCGTTGCCGAACTCTCTTCTACAGGAATTGGAATGGACAATCTCAAGGGGATGATAATTCGCGGCAGCGTGGTCCGGCTTGGCGGCCAGGCGGCGAATTTCGCTCTTCGACTTAGTGTCATGGCCGCCCTCGCGCGCTTGCTTGATCCGCAGGATTTCGGATTGGTCGCGATGACAACCGTCGTCACCGGGATTCTTCAACTCTTCACAACGGCAGGTTTGTCCTCGGCCACAGTCCAGCAAGACACAGTGACCAACGAGCAGATGTCGACGTTATTCTGGGTCAATCTAGGGATCGGAATAGTGCTTGCGCTCCTCTGCGCGGCGACTGCGCCTGCTCTCGTGGAATTTTACCATGAGCCTCGTCTGTTCTGGCTGACTATCGTGGCAGGCTTGGGATTTCTTCTGAGCGCCGTAGCGGTGCAACATTCGGCACTACTTCAGCGTCAACTGCGGTACACAACGTTGACAGTTATTGAAGTGCTCTCACAGGTGGTGAGCTTTGCTGCCGGAGTCGCTATGGCCGTTGGCGGCTTGGGATATTGGGCCATCCTAGGAATGACATTGATTTCGACCGTGGTCTATACCGTGTGCGTATGGGTGGCCGCGGCGTGGATTCCCGGCCCACCGCGCCGGACTGTCGGAGTCCGCGGGATGTTGAGCTTTGGCGGGATAGTTACCCTGAATTCTCTTGTGGTGTACGTTGCTTACAACTTCGAGAAGTTGCTCCTTGGCCGATACTGGGGAGCCGATGCTCTTGGGATCTATGAACGGGGATATCGGCTGGTCAACCTGCCGACGGCAGAGCTTAACGCAGCAATTGGAGGCGTTGCGTTTTCGGGATTGTCGCGGATTCAGAACGATTTACCTCGACTGAGGAACTACTTCCTGAAGGGCTATACGATCGTCCTGTCGATGACGCTACCCATCACGGTCTTCTGCGCGGTCTTCGTGGATGACATCGTCGAGATCGTACTTGGGCCGAAGTGGAGAGATACCGTAATCATCTTCCGCCTGTTGACGCCGACGATTTTAGTATTCGGCATTATCAATCCCCTTGCTTGGTTGTTGTATTCGGCAGGCCTACAAGTACGAAGTCTGAAGATAGCCTTAGTGATCGCCCCGCTGGTCATTGCGGCCTACCTCATAGGATTGCCCTACGGTCCGACGGGGGTCGCATTCGCCTATTCCGCCGCGATGGTATTGTGGCTCATCCCGCACATTTTCTGGTGTTTGCACGGAACGTTGATTTCTCCGCGAGATCTACTTTTCGCAGCAGGCCGGCCGTTGATCGCAGGTGTGGCGGCGGCAGCAGTAGCTCTTGTAGTCCAACTCTGTCTCGGTGATTCAGAGTTGCATTTCTTGAGGCTCCTTCTTGGAGGCTGTATTATCGCGGCAATCTATCTCTGGATGCTGCTGTTTCTTATGGGGCAGAAGACAGTCTACTTCGACCTGTTCAAGGAACTGCAGGGCGCACTGTCCATGAGAACTCATGAAAAACAAGCGGGCTAGGTTCGGAGATTGGACGACCGGCCACCGGATTTGGAGGGCAAGATGACTAAGCTGCGAGCGGGCGACTGGGTAGAAGTGCGGACCAAGGAGGAGATCCTTAGCACGCTCGACAGCAGTGGCCGCTTCGAGGGGCTGCCGTTCATGCCGCAAATGTTCAAGTATTGTGGTAAGCGGTTTAAGGTCTACAAGCGCTCCCACAAGACTTGTGACACCGTCACAAACACGGGTGGCAGATGGCTGCCGAATGGTATCCATCTTGAACTGCGATGTGACGGCGAGGCGTATGGTGGCTGCCAAGCTGCATGCCTCATTTTCTGGAAGGAGGCTTGGCTCAGGCCCATCAACGAACGCGCAAACGCTGTGGTGAGTTCACCAGATCAGCGGAGCGAATGCGTCGGACAATCCGCTGAAAGCCAATGTACAGAGGAAAACGTCCTTCGGGGGACGCGTATCGGCAATAGCGCCGCGGATGCAGAAATCCGCTACTCTTGTCAGGCAACGGAATTGCCCCGCTTTACGACGTTGGCTCGATGGTGGGACGTCAGGCAATACGTGGAGGATTACACCTCGAGGAACGCCAGCTTAGGGCGGATCGCAAGCGGATTCGTATACCTGGCCTATTGGCATCTTGCACTGGCCAAGAGGGCGCGACTGGGTCACGTTTCCCGCTTGGCTTACGATTTTTTCCAGGAGCTGCGGGGCGGTATTCCGTTTCCGAGGTGGAAGGGAAAAATACCTCATCGGCATGACACGCCGACTGTCGCCTTAAACCTCCAGCCTGGTGAATTGGTGAGAGTGAAGTCCTACAAGGACATTCTTGCGACCGTCGACGCCGAAAACATAAATAGAGGCATGGCTTTCGATGCAGAGCTGGTTCCATATTGCGGCGGTGTCTATAGGGTCAAGACACGGATAACGAGATTCATCGATGAGAAGACCGGAAAGATGAGGTCTCTCAAGACGCCGGCGGTGATCTTGGAGGACGTTTGGTGCAGATCTCGATACAGCAATTGTAAAATGTTCTGCCCGAGGAGCATCTATTCGTGGTGGCGTGAAGTGTGGCTTGAAAGGGTTACCGACACAACGCACGAGAAGGGACTCGCGGCTGATGGTCGTTTAAAGGAGAGATCGCCATTGGAGCTAGTTGATGGGCCCCATGCGCCCTCGGATGCCGGAAAAATAAGGGCGATGGAACATTGATCCGTCGTCTCCAATCGCGACCGGTGGAATGACACAGGTTTTCGAGTTCGCCATGCGAGCTTCAAGCGAGATCGAGAATTCAGACCGTCCTGTCAGTCTGCCGCAGCCGGGAGTTGAAGACTTCATGGCGGCATCGGATCCCGCCTCACGACGGACCGACCCACTGGTGACCATTGCCATTCCTACGTTCAATCGAGCTACGTGGTTGCAGGACTGCGTTCGCCTGGCGCTGAGCCAATCGTATCCACGTTTCGAAGTGCTCGTGTCGGACAATGCGTCGACCGATGAAACTGCCCTGGTTCTGAGACAATTCAAGGACGAAAGGCTACGCTGCGTCCGCCAGCCGAAGAACATCGGCGCGATCCCAAACTGGAATGCTTGCCTGGCACAGGCGAGGGGGGACTATATCGTATTTGTTCCAGACGACGACAGAGTAGCGCCCTGGCTGTTGGAGCGATGCATTTCGCTGATCCGAAGAGAGCCCGAAGTGCCGATCGTGATGGCATTGGGTGAGGCCCGGATCGTCGCGTCGGGGCGCACCTTGCCACCACAGGCTAGTCGAAGTCTGAGAACTGGAATCTGGGACGGCGTGGATGTCCTCGATGAATATCTGCAACGGCGCATCATGGTGCAGGGGTGCACCACAATAATTCGTACCGAGAGACTTCGAGCCTGGGGAGGATTCCCGGCAGGATGGCCGTTCGCGAGTGATCTCGCAAGACATCTCCCCCTATTGTTGGAAGGCAAGGCAGGCTTTATCAATGAAAGCTGTGGCGCCTATTCCCTTCACGACGCGACGCAGACTTCTCGTCTTGCGCTCGAGAGCCACCTAGACGATCTCAAGAAGCTGGTAGATCTTATAACGGTCACCGCCGAGCACAGAATCGGGAATGAACGAAGGCGCCATCGGTTGCAACAGCGAGCCAGACATTTCCTGGCCCGCGAGACCATCGGGATCATTACCTCGTATCGCAAACGGGGCGCTCGGTTTCGAGAACTACTTCCAGTGTTGAGGCAATGGGGGAGCCACCTAGTAGCCTTGCGGGCACAAGATACGTTCGCCGCTACGGGGCTGATCTGCTGGCTGCTTCTTCCTGCACCGATTATTGGCGGGCTCCGCCGCCTCAAAAGGAAGCTCACCCTGAAAGCGTAGCCAGCGATGCGGGAAGTCACGGACGTGACGGTTTCGGCTTCGGGCTGGTGGAGTCCTGGACGACCCGCCCGGTTACCATGTTTACGTTGTTTGTGAAAACGGTCTTTGAGTAGCGGTCGTTCGGCCCGGCTGCCGGATAGTTAAAGCCGAAGGCTTTTGTCACATCAAAATAGTTGTCGTGCGTGTAGAATATGCCGGACAGATTGGCGGCGTCGGTCCCCGGACCGGATACGGACATCCAGTAGGTAACGCTGCCGATCAGGGTATTGCAGCCAAACTCGCCTGAATTTGTATTATCGGCAATGAACCCTTGAGTACTGCCGCCATTCTGGACCGCGGTGTTGTAAAGGATCCGGGTGGCTTCCACGGTCGGACCGTAAACCTGCAGATAGTCGCCGTGGGTCCCTGGGCCGCGCATTCCGGCCTGTTCTAGCACATTGTAGCGAATGATGATATTGCCGCCGTCTCGGCCATGGCGGCCAATTAGGTCGGAGTTAGAATTCTTCAGCCACGAGTATTCGATCGTGAGGCCGGGCCCTTCCATTTCGATCAGGAATTCTGCACGTCCGCCCCCGCTCAGACCGTCAATGATGCAATTGATGATGCGCAGATTGGAGGAGGACGGTGTACCGCTGATGACACTATTCTGCGGACCGCCTGGATTCAAACCATTGAATTTCGAGTTGATCAGGCTGGTGTTCGCTGCCGTAGTCACGACCGACCAGCCGCCGAAATCATAACCGTCGAGCGTAACGTTGTCGCCTGCCACCATGATGCTCTTCTGAGCCATGTCGAGCGATACGCCGGCCATCGAGATCGTTACCGGATCCTTGATGGGAGTATTCGTCGAATAGCCAACGCAATAGTCCACACCCGCTACGCTCCACGGCGGACGGAACCTGTACTTGGTCAGGAGAGATGGATACTGAATTGTACAAGTGGGCGCGTGTGAGGAGCCGTCATCGAGGGCGGATTTGTCGATCGCGGCGCGGTCCGGCGGGCGGGTATCTCCGGACGGAACGTTCTGCGCCTGGCTAGCGACTATCGACCAAGGCAGCGTGAACGCGAGAAGAGATTTAATGTAGCGGGCTGTCATGTTGGAAGCAGGAGCCTTGCCGGCGCGGTTCGTTACCTGGACGCATAGAATCCCCGAGTTGCATGCCCGACGGTGAGGTCACGATCGCTAGCCATCCTTCGATCGAGTACGGGGCTCTCGGCTGCTGCGACGGACTCCTCCTTCAGCGATGCGCGGATGCCGATCCATATTCCCCAGAGGATCCAACTGTTGTTCCAATAATGCACTGTCAATCCCACGAACATGAACATTGCGAGGCCCAATGTGAACGCCGTACGCATATTGCTCATGTAAGCATCGTAGTCGTGCCGAATGCTGGCGGTCCGCCTGGACGGAAAGAATGCTGCAATATTCGCTAGCAGAATAAATATGACCAATGGAATACCAAACCGGAGCGCCAAGGTCAGCCAAACGCTGTCGACTGAGGCGTTGCCAAAGAAATCATCGGGGGAGGCGTACGAGCCAAATCCGTACCCCACATAAGGAGAGAGATCGATATAGTAGCCGGCGCTTTCCCAAGTCGCGACGCGGAAATATCCGGTAGCTGGGTCGAGCGTCAGATTTGCGACGATCCAAGAGACTGGCTTGTTGGCGACCAGAAATACGACTCCAAGGAACATGAAAAGGCTTGCCACCAAGGCGTGCCACCTCCAGCGGTGCCCCAGCAGCATCTGATCGTAACAATAGACGGATAGTACAATCCCGAATGCCATCAGCGGTGCCGAAGACATTGATAGGACACATCCAAAAAGGCAAAGCCCGCAATACAAAGTTCGAGCAAGGAAGCTGCGTTCCGAGTACAGAAAAATGGCGCCGGCAACGGCGCAGAACGAGCCGAATAGGATCGCGTGAGGAAACGTTGAGGTCGCTCGCAGCAAGCCGTAACGATATTCATAGCCCGTGCTCTGCAAGCCCATAAGGGCCGCGACGACATTGTGCCGGGTGAGATGCTCCAGTACCGCAACAGCAACGATGGCTGCGGTAACAGGCTTCAGGACTCGGACAAAAGTCTCCAATCCCCGGCGCCCAAAAAAGTAAGCGCGGGCTACGATGTAGCCACCGGAAAATTCGAGGACGAGAGCGGCCGCGGAAGACGACCCTTGATCCGTTTGCAGTACCGCCGCAAACATCCAAGCTGACGCAGCGCATACGAAGAAATCCGATGCGCATAGCCGTCGCCCTCTTTGAAACAACTCGGCCAGGGCAGGAACCAGCAGCAAGGTGATTACAATCCGCGCTGGAATGAACTTGGCACCCCCCACGTACATCGTCATGTACGAGGGCATGGCGCACCCGAGCAATAGCAGCCATGCCACCCATCCATTCGAACCTGTCGCGGTTCTCCGTTCAAGCGCACCGGCCTGGAGTGGCGGTCCACTCTCCACCAGGCCGGATCCATTGAGGCCGTAAGACGACATGAGCCCTTCTCGATCCGAAAACATTATCCTAGCATCGAAATAAAGATATATTATTTAATGTCGGTTGCCAAATAAATGTTGATAATAAATATCTGGGTTAGTATATTTAATTCAGCTGGCCACGCGGCCAAAGGTGGGAAATGACCTGCTCGATAGAGGTCTATTGCGTCGCCAACGAGCAAGCGACACTTGCTCGAAATCTGAAACGATCTCCAGAACTTGCGGACAGCCGTATTAAGGTTTCCGTTCTCTGGGGGGCCACGGCTGCGTCAGCGGCATATCACCAGGCAATCGCGGGGGCCAAGTCGGATATCGTCGTATTCGCCCATCAGGACGTCTATTTTCCCGAGGGCTGGTTTACGGCACTGCGGGCAGCTTGCGAGAGGTTGAATTCGATTGACCCGTCGTGGGCTGTCGCCGGTATCTGCGGCATGACGCCCGACGGAGAATTCGTTGGGCATTTGTGGGATTCCGGCCTGGGCACCGTCTGCGGCGGGCGATTTGATCGACCCCGCCCTGCTGCGAGTCTCGATGAGGTCGTTTTGATCGTGCGCCGAGCAGCGGGCACGCTGTTCGATCCGAGCCTGCCCTCCTTTCACCTGTACGGAACGGACATCGTGCTGGAGGCAAAGAGGGCCGGCATGAAGTCCTACGTGATCGACCTGCCGATTATCCACAATAGCAAGGCAACTCTTCGTCTCGACCACTCCTACCTGACTGCCTACCGCTTCATGATTCGGAAGTGGAGGGCGCAACTTCCTTGGCCGACGGTGATCGTTCAGTTGAGCCGGAATCCCCTACCGCTGCTGCTTCGTCGTCTTCGGCTGAGGTACAGGGCCATACTGAGCGCGCCCACGCTAAACCCCAAGTTCGAGTGTCCTGAAGCGAAAGCGAGGGAGCTTGGATTTGCACAAGCAAGTGAGGATGCCATTTGACCGATTGCCTGACCGGTGCCGTGCAGAAGCGGGACAATGCTGCTGGCAAGCAGCCTTCGATGACGATTGTGGTCTGCATCGAGTCAGGGATGCTGGAGCCACTTACGCTGCGCATGGTGGAGAGCCTTCGGCGCTTTGGCGGCCGGTTTGCAAACCTGGAAGTTATTGCCGTCACGCCTCGGTTTACTCCGGCTCTCACGCGAGAGACGCATCGCCGAATGGAGGAGCTTGGGATTAAGCATCTGCGCGTCTTTCCCGATAATCCGTATGTCTGGCACCATTATATGAACAAGGCGGAGGCGATTGCCGCCGTTGAGAGCAGGGTCACGACAGAGGCGATTGCGTGGATCGACAGTGATATCCTGTTCTTGCGCGAGCCCAACGGCCTTGAACTTCCCCCTGGGGTAGATTTCCTTGCGAGCGCTCCGGATGCCGGGGTGATCGGGTCAAGGGGGGTAACCGATCCAAATGATCCGTTCTGGGAACGCTCCGCTGCACTCATCGGAAGAGTTGCTGACGATCTTCCATGGCTCCAGACGGGCGATGGACACCGGATTAGGTTCTACTGGAATGCGGGCCTCTATGTATATCGGCGCAGCACGCGGTTCGGCAGAGAATTTCTCGCCGACTTCAAGACGTTTCTTGATCAGCAAGTGGCTAGAACACACTCGCAAGTGCACTTCATGGATCAAGTCGTGCTGGGTTTGACGGTGATTCGGCTTGGGCTGGCTTGGCAGCCACTCCCGGATTCAAGCAACTTCCCCCTGTGTAGCTATCTGCCGAGAAACTATGACGGGGCAAAGATAACGGGAGTAAGTGTACTTCACTTTCACGATTCCATGGAGCCGAAGCTCTGGAACAAGCTTCTCGAGACGCTCGTACCCGGACATCCACAAATCCGTGAATGGCTCGAGCCTCAGGGTCCGGTCGCCGTGCCATCTTCGATTCCATCCGCGCTTGCGCGTGAAGGTCTCCGAATGGTTCGAGGCGCACGTAGACGCGTCTACTATGCTCGGTCCGGCTTTATCAAAGCTTGGAGTCCGGCACGATGATGTCGGCCGAATGCACCGATTTGGAGATTGAGAATTGGCAGTGGGCCGCGATAACGACGTGACCTCGCAAGAGGGGCCACGTCATGGTCCGGCGTCCAGAGGGAGAGAGTTGTGGGCATCGATCTGACGGGCCTCCGTGCGCTCAGCTTCGCAAACCGAGTCTATGGATTCGATTTTCGGAATACGGTCACTCTCGGAAGACATGAGATTCATTTCTGGAAGCAGGAATTTCATGCGGTTCAGAAGAGTTCAAACCTCGCGTACGATCAGTCGATTGCAGTTGGGCTCTACTGCGAGCCCCTCCTTCGCAAGCTTGGTGCCCAAAACATCGTCTCGATCGACGCCTCAGCTTTTGAAGGTGCATCGGTTATACATGATTTCAATCTTCCGATACCGAGCGATATGCACGAAAAGTTCGATACGTTCCTCGACTTCGGGTCGATCGAACACATCTTTGATGTCGCGCAGGCGGTCGACAACATAGTGAGCTTGGTCAGGCCGGGCGGACACGTCCTCATAGCGACGAATGCAAACGGCTTTCCTGCGCACGGCCTTTACCAGTACTCGCCCGAATTCTTCTACAGTCTTTTCAGTAAACGAAATGGCTTCGAAGATACCGCTGTCTTCCTGATCAAGCCATCCCGCCCGATGAAGTGGCATCTCATTAAGCCGCCAGTGGCGCTCAACCGCAGGAATCAGATCCCCTTTGAAGAGCAGACGGTGATGATGGTATTCTCGAGAAAGGTCCGCAGCGTTTCCGACTTGCGCGTGCAACAGTCAGACTACGATGCGACGTGGACGAGCTTCGCTACCGGAAGCTGGGCCGCCTGGGATAGACGGAATATTCCGAGGTGGAAGAGCATGCTTCATGAGTTCATAAGTCCATTCCTTTTTCGAAGCCTCTCGTATCACTTCAAATCGTCTCAGGCCCGGCGCAAATACCGGGCCGATCATGTTGTCATTGATCCGGATTCCGTGGACCTAGCCGACTTTGCGAGAATGATAGCGGATGCGGCATTGCCGAAACCGCCCTCAAGGAGCGAGATGAATCAGGCTGAACGGGCAACGCAACTGCATTGATTGGCCGGGCAGGCAGACGCGTTACGCACTGGGCCACCAGCCGGAGTTCTCCGGGCGAAGGTTGGGCCGCTTTGGATGAACACGGCAACTGGAAGGGTTTGGAAGATGCGGAGTCTCGAACATGCGGTTGAAGGCCCCCGTGCTCCTCTGCTGAGCGATCTGAAGAAGCAACGCGCCTTGGCGCCAGAAGCAAACATGAACTGCTACTTTCATCATGTACGTCACGAGATACGGCCGCTGCTGCCGAAGACCGCAACCAACATCCTCGAGATTGGGGCTGCCTCCGGGCAGACGTTGCGCTGGATCAGGACGATCTACCCCGCCGCAGTGACGACAGGCGTCGAGATAAATAACGCGGTCGCAGAGGAACTGGCCCGCAATGCGGATGTGGCGATCTTGGGCGGCATTGATGAATGCCTACCTCGCCTCAAGAAATATGATCTCATACTGTTGCTCGACATCCTCGAGCATCTTGTCGACTCGAGAACTGTTCTGCAGAAGGTTCGAGGACTGCTCGAGCCTGGTGGTCATGTCGTGGTGTCCGTACCAAATGTCGCGCATCTCAGTGTTGCGATTCCGCTTCTGTTCAAGCGCCAGTTTGACTATCAGGATGCGGGCATTCTGGACCGCACACATCTCAGGTTCTTTGTCGAGGATACGGCGATCGGGCTCATGAACGCCGCGGGCCTGAACGTCTCCAAGGGTCTGATTTCCGGAATGCAGGGCTATAAGTCAAAGACGCTCAATCGTCTTTCGTTGGGCCTCTTGCGACACCATTTGGCGAAGCAGTACATCATGCTTGGAGAACCGACTGAGGGCGAAGTTCGTCAACGGCCGGTTAAGTGGACGACTGCCAAGTGAGACGAACCGATGAACTTGCTCGCTGCCAAACACTGCTGGAGAACTCAGCATGTGGCCTGATGGGCCGCGCCAGGTGAGTGTTTTGTACATAACCATCAATACGGAGACTGCATCATGTCTGAGGCTAGCGGCTCCTTTTACGTCAGGCGCTCTCCTACCATCGAATTCGTCAAGAGCCTCTTGAAGCGCAGTAAGCTGGTCGTTGGCCTTACGACGTCTGCGAGGCAGGCGCACGAGAGATTACTGGGAGGCTTCATCACTAACCACGAACTCGTGAACCAGTTGGCGTTATTTGCTCCGAACTCTAGCGGCTCTCCGAAGGCCAAGGCCGATCTCACGATGCTTTCGGCCCAGACAGCATTTCCCTTGATTTGCGAATTGCTGGCACAGCAGGGCAGCCGCCCCGTACAAGCGAGGCGCCTGGAATCGTTTTGCTCCGCAGACGTTCCGAACAGCCAAGCAATTGAACTGGCCGGACTGTTCAATGCATATGGCAGTGATAAAGCGTCCAGTCACAACTACTATCTCGTCTATTGCGAAATTCTCGGCGCCTTGCGTCGGAATCATCTGAGGATTCTCGAGATCGGCCTCGGCTCCAATAACCCTGACGTCGTCTCGTCAATGGGGAAGTTTGGCCGGCCTGGTGCGTCGCTGCGTGCCTTTCGCGACTTCCTTCCGAATTCCGAGATCTTCGGCGCGGACGTCGACCGCAGGGTCCTTTTCGAGGAAGATCGTATAAGAACGTATTTCGTTGATCAGACGAGCTTGAGATCGCTCGACGAGCTTGCGGCTGTCCTGCCAGAGGCGCTGGATCTAATTATCGATGATGGCCTCCATTCACCCAGCGCGAACATTGCCACGCTGATCTTTGCGTTAAAGAAGCTCAAGTGCAACGGCTGGTTTGTCGTCGAGGATGTAGCTGAAAAGAGCGTACCGGTCTGGCAACTTGTCTCGGCAATTCTTCCCCAACAGTACACGTGCAGGATCCTGCAGGGCAGGTCCGGCTTTATGGTCATCGTGAAGAAAACATCGGGCGCGCGTCAACTCTGATTCGGAGCACAGAGGCATTGCTCCGGTTCTTGTTTCCATTCTCGAAGCATAGTGATCTAGCAATATGAACTTGAAGGCGGTGGCTCGCTATTTTTATGCCAACGTCCCCGGCGTTGCGGCGATGAGGTTTGCTGTCAAGGACGTTGTCGCGCCGTTTTTTTTCAAGCGGGAGTTTCTTGGGGTCAAACTGCTCAAGATCGGAAGCGGCTTGATTGTGGACGTGGGCGCGAACCGAGGCCAAAGCACGGCGGCGTTCAAGAAGCTCGCACCGAATTCCCACATCGTGGCCTTTGAGCCCGAGCCGAGGTCGGCGAAGCGGCTCGCGTTTCGTCATCGTCGAGATGACGCTGTGACCGTTTTCGATTGCGCGCTTGGCTGCAGTCCCGGAGCAATTGATTTCTTTCTTCCAAGATACGGTCGATGGGAGTGCGACGGAATGGCTGCGACTTCCTACGAGGCGGCGACCGAGTGGTTGAAGAATCCAGGCAGGATGTACCGTTTTGACGCAAAGAAGCTAACGGTCCGGGAGCACCGGGTCACGTGCAAAGCTCTCGATTCTCTCGGCCTGGCTCCGGCTCTCATCAAGCTTCATGCCCAGGGGGCGGAACTGGATATCCTAAAGGGCGCGCAAGGAACGTTACAACAGCAGAGACCTGCATTGATGTGTGCGTTTGCCTCGCCGGCGGTGACTAAATTCCTGTCTGATCTCGGCTATCGCCCTTATGTCTACGATAGGGGATGCTTTAGGTCGGGAACCGCACCGCTATCCGTAACCTTCACTTGGTACCTGACAGAGGCACACGTGAAAGCATCCAATCGAGCTAGGCGCGGGATGTCTGCATTTTGGAAAACTATGCGCCGGGGATGGTACCCGATCTAGACGGTCAGACTACAGAGGTTGCATTGAGTTTCTCGATGGGCGTTTTGATGCCATTGCCGCTTACAGGCAAAGGAGTGGGGTACACCTGCGGCTCCCTCGCAGAGGCGATGGTCGATCAGAATTTTGGCGTGACGATCGTCACTCCGCGCAGCCGATGTCCTCTGCCCCTGGTGGAGGTGATCGAGGCCTTGCCCGTGTGGAAGCGGTACTTCCCATATGGCTGGGTGAAGAACAGCGCGAGCCGAAGCATAGAGGCTGCGTTCCTCTCATATCTGGATCGCTGTCGATCGCGCAGGTTGGCTGCCTATCTCTGGCCCAGCGCAAGCATGGAGTTGCTCCAGGAATTGAAACGACGTGACGTCACGGTGTTTCGAGAGCAGTTCAATTGCCATACCAAGACCGCCAAGACAATTCTCGACCGAGCGTACGGCAGGATTGGTCTGGCGCCGATGCATGGGATTACCGACGCGGCAGTTGATCGCGAGACCAAAGATCTTGAGGCCGTGGATTACATATTCTGCCCGAATGAACCGGTCGAAAGTTCGTTGCTCGAGAACGGTGTGTCGAAAACCAAATGTTTAGAAGCAGCATACGGCTGGGACCCAGTTCGCCTTTCGGGAAAGAATCGGCTTCTTCCCTCGAACCATGGTTTGACTGCGGTCTTCGTCGGGATCATTGGCATACGAAAAGGAGCCCATTTGATCCTCGATTATTGGGCGAAAAGCGGGGTGACGGGGAGGCTGGTGCTGGCTGGACGAATGGAGCCGGTCATCAAGGAAAGATACAGCGACTTGCTCGCACGGGACGACGTGACGGTGCTTGACTATGTCGAGGATATCGGGTCGCTTTATCGATCGGCGGACATCTTCGTTTTCCCATCCTTGGAGGAGGGCGGACCTCAAGTCACCTACGAGGCGTGCGCTTGCGGTCTACCGGTCATAACGACCAGCATGGGCGCGGGACGCATTGTCCGAAATGAACGTGAGGGCCTTGTGCTGGGTCCGTATGATGCAGTTGGTTGGATTGCGGCTATTCGTCGGCTGGCTGAGGATACTGAACTTCGACAACGGATGTCGAGTGCTGCGCTTGAACATGCGCAGCGTTTTACGTGGACCGCGGTCGCTAGTAGGCGCCGCGAGCAAATGATAAGGCGCCTAGGCTATGGCAACTGATCGCGCCAAACTTGCGGTGCTCATCGTCTCCTATCGCAATCCCGATGATGTTGATCGCTGTCTGAAGTCGTTGGTGCATTCTGATTGGAAGGATTTCGAGGTCTTCGTCTGTGAGAACGGTGGGAAGGAAGCGTTCCAGCGGTTGATGGCGGTAGTTGCCGGTCCGGAGCGAACGCTCCGGCAGCTGCACGGCGGCTCGGATCTTCTAGATCAAGCGAGAGGAAGACTAGCCGTCGTCGAAAAATGTCAATTTCCGAGCAGGACAAATATCGTTCGGCTTGGACTTGCGGTGGATAATCTGGGCTATGGCGGTGGTGTTAACGCTTGGCTCGAGCAATTCCTTGAAAGCCCGGGCTGGGATGCGGTGCTCGTCCTCAATCCCGACACCGAAGTGGACAGTCATTGCTTGTCTGAACTAATGGCGAAGGCTGCCGCAGGATTTGGTATGGTTGGTGCGACCTTGGTGTTCGATCACGTGCCGGATAAGATTATCAACTACGGTCTTCATTGGTCTTCCACGACGGGTCGTGTCGTAGCAGTTGGTCGGAACGCTCCGGCGGGGAGTGCTCCGTCGCACGAGCAGATGTCTGAGATTGACGCGATCAGCGGTGCTTGCGTTCTGGTCACGCGCGACTTCGTTGAAGAGGTCGGTCTGATGACTGAAGACTACTTCCTCTACATGGAGGATCTGGACTGGGGGCGTCGCCGTGGCAAGCATCGGATCGGCTTTGCAGAAAGAGCGATCGTACGGCACATCGGGGGCACGGCTATCGGCTCTGCCGTAGATCCGAGGAAACGCTCCTACTTGTCGGTGTATCTGTCTGCTCGCAATAGCATTGTCTACGCTCGCCGGGAGGCAGGATGGCGATGGGGCCTCCATTTTGCTTTCGGCTTGTTGTACGCGACCAGATACGTCGTCATGGGGTCTCCAACCGCCGCGAAGATCACGGTCAGGGGACTGATAGACGGAGTGCTGGGCAAGACTGGAAAGCCGGACGCTTCCCTGCGATTGCACGTGTTTGGCTAGGCGCTCTTGTGTACCACTGTTTTCTGAAGCGTCGGTGTACCACTGTTTTCTGAAGCGTCGGCCATCGTACCTCTGGGAATCCCGACCGAACAGGGATCGCGCGCGGCATCAGCTGTGAGGGGTCGTTCATGCTTAACGTCTCGCAGATCGCTTCCAGCCGGGCTATGCAAGATGAGAGAAAGGCCAGCGCCGCTGGTTTCCTTGAGGCCGCAGTCGTATTGGCCCGAGGGTACCGATCAGCAGACTCGATATGACTGCGAACAAACTGTCGAATCTCCACACTAGTGCGGCTAGCCCAACAGCCGCACAAGATCTTTTCCGAGTTTCTGTAAACTAACGAACAACATGGACGCGTCACTCAGGAAGATGAACAGAAGTGCATGGACAATATACATGTGATCCCGAAGTCGGATCAGCATGCGCTCGAATAGCGCTCGCGGATATGGAGTTGCGTAGAAGAGTAAGACGCATGCCGGTCCTAACACCAGGGAGCCGGCTACGTCACTCGGATAGTGCCATCCGAAGATGACCCGCGGCACTGCGATAATGACAGCGACCCAGAGAAAGCAAAGTAGTCCGACCAATCGATTTTCTATGAGGATCAGTGTGGCTAGTGCAAAGAATAGTGTCGATGTGTCGCTGGGGAACGAGTCTCTGCGGTCCCAATCCAAGCTCCATCGTGGATCAGCTACATTCAAAGGAAGCGCTGGGTCCAGAAGCGGACGAATGTGAGTGGCAAAATGAAATTGTGTCCAGACGGAAAGAACGGTCGCAAGGCAAACCGCAACAAATCCTGTGAGCATCCGGCTCCGCCGTTCCCGGTCATCGCCAGCGAACCACAACGCGAGTATTGAGAAGAATATCGGAAATCCCCTGAACAAGGAATTGTTCGCAAGTTCCCATACGTATAGCGAGTCAGTTGCAGCGAACGAGTTGAGCCTGAGAAGGAGGTCCCGATCCCATGCGCCGCTTACCGTCTCGCTGAACCTTGCCGCAAAAAGCTGCAATCCGAGGATTGCAGCGACGAGCGCAATCACTGGTGCGGACAATGTGCTTCTCGACAGTTTATCCCAGCAGGAGCGCGCGCCCTCCGTGGGCACGATCGAGATCACAGATGAGCTCGTCTCGTTCTTCGCGAGCTGCCGTTTCATGCGTATAAGCTCCATCTATTCCAAGATTATATTAATCCGTTAGATAAATAAATTGGAAGATATTATTATAATTAAATCTAACGACGGGCCCGCGGCTACGGTGGCTTCAGATGGCTTGGAGCGGCACCACCGAACCTGCTATCCACCCGGCTATCCCAGCGGGCTCCGTTAACCAGTCGTCGCCCGCCCATAAGGCAGTCCCCAAATTGCTAGATGTCGGCGGAGAAGTGGTTAACTGCCCACCCCTGAAACGAGGGAGACGCGGCACTCGCTCTTTTAGGGGGTATCGTTTGGACGTGATCGCCAAGACAGCCCCAATGCAGGCACCGGCGCCGGCTAGGCCGATCGAAAGGGGGCCGACCGAGGTCGACCGTCGCCTAGATCCTGGTCTCCGCGTCCGCCTGCCGCTCTACCGGAGGCGCGAATTGTGCCCATTGAGCTCGGCCCAGCGTAGGCAGACCGAGGCAGGCAGCTTCAACCCCGTCCGTTGCATGAGCGCCTCCTTTTCAAGCATTCGCGGCGACCCAAGCTATCCGCCGACGAGGCGATGATGCCGGTGCTCGAGCCGCCGTGGGGCACCTCAAGACTGGTCAGCTCGGGATTTAGGCGGCGGACGACCGGCCGTGGAGCTAGGCCGATCCACGGGGGCTCGCCTCTGTCTTTCAACTAGCGTTCTGTTAGTGGTGCAGGCGGGGTAACTTCTACGAACTTGCCACAGCGGTCCCGCTCCCGATGTCGGCGAAGCGCTCAAGCCCGTCGAAAAAGGTCGGTGGCCGCAGCGCCGAAGAGTGCTGTTCGTTCGGCAACAGAAGAGCCGGCCGCTTGAGAAAACTTGGAGGGCTGGCTCCGGGCAGAGTTCGCGTTGATCGGCCAAAAGCGCAAGCTGGCCGACACCGGCCGGAACGGTCTGACGCGCTTCACCGAAGATGGCGGCATCGAGTTCGACAACAGCGCGGTCGAGCGCTTCATCCGTCCGATCACGTGTTGGAAAAATGCGCTGTCCGCAGGCTCTAGTGGCGACGCCGAGCACTGGCCATCATCGCCTCCGTGCTTGAAATCTGTAAGCTGAACGATGTCGATCCGCTTGCCTATCAGCCTGACACTCACCTGGATCGTTAACGGCCCAGCAGCGACATCGATGAGCTGCTTCGGTGGGCCTATTGTCGCAAACGCATCAAGCTGTGGTCTGCAGAACGCATAAAGCGCATTGAAACTGTGCCGTGTCGTTACGAAAAAAGTGCGAGCCGCGCACCGCGTGTGATGAAGGTTCAGATCAGCTTTGCCACAATATTTATTGCGGCGTTGAATAAACCAAAGTATTCGAATGAAAATATTAACTGGCGGACTCCAGGCATTGCCGCAAGTGTCGGACCGCAATGCGCAACGGCAACTATTCCACAGAAATCAATCGCGTCGGGCAATAATATTCCTTGTTTTGAACCGCAAACGATTCAGACTGCAGTCGTCTAGGCATTTCCACAATTTGATTTTGTATCCGAGTGAGTGTGGCGGCTGCGAGCCAAACATCACCCCGGCGTAGCCTAGTTGTGGTCCCAAAAAAGCCCGCGGCACCCAGCCAATAGTCGCCTCGGCGATCATCACGTGGTGGTTTGTCCAATAAACAAAGTGAATGGCGTGTTGCTCGGGGAAGGCCCTTCGGGGTCGAGCACATGCGGATGACATCAAATCAGGAGAACAGGTAATGGCAGTTAACGACGGTTCTGCGAACGCGCCAGTTGGATCAGCGCAGCTTTCGAGCTTGCTGGACACCTATGGTGCGAACCGGCCGGCATGGAAAGTCGCGGGGGTGGACTATCACGTCGGCGTACCGACGGGGCTGACGCTCAAGGATCCTGCAACGATCTCGACGGCAGGCGTGTCCGTTGACGCGGCTCAGAAGAGCATCACGGTGACGGGCAGCAACGTCACGCTCGACGGTTATGACTTCGGGGGCTGGGCTGTCGTAACCACGGCAGCGAACACCACCCTGACCAACTCGAACTTCAATGGTTTAAATCCAGGCGGTCCGCAGAGTAGCGTCATCAGCGGTACACAGACCTCCTCCAATCTGCATATCGCCAACTGCACCATCGATGGTCTGAGCGGCGGCGGGCATGCCGAATTCCTCGTCGAAATGGAAGGGCCCGGCCTCACGATCGAATATTCGTGGCTGAAGAATTCCAACTCCGACTTGATCGGCCGCCACGGTCAAGACGGTGGCGACATCACGATTCAATATAACCTGCTGCAGCAGGCTGGCATGGGCGGCTCAGGCACCCACGGCGACTATCTTCAAGTCTATGGTCCGACCATCGATTCGACCCACATTCTTTACAACACGGCGGTCCAGGATGGCGGTACGACCCAGGGCTTCATTGCCGACAACACGAAGTCGGGCGAGTTTGCCGGTAACACTCTGATCGGTAGCGTTAGCTATTGGATGTCCGTCTCCGGTCCGGGGACCGACGTCGCCAATCTGAGCGGGGCATTTTCCACGCACGACAACTATTTTGATGTGACCAAAGCCTTCGGCTTTACCTATCCGGCCGCCGGGCCGGACGACTCTTACTCCCGGACCTCCTTCGTGCACAACGTGAACATGGTGACCGGCCAGGTCGAGCAGGATGCCAATGCGCCTGCTTACACTGGGCCCACCTACACAGCGCCAAGCTCGCCTGCTCCGAGCGCCCCTGCTCCGAGCGCCCCTGCGGCGCCCGTTGTCGCCTCTTTTTCGACCGACAGCGGCGTCGCCGGTGACGGTGTGACGAACGACAACACCATCGAGCTCAAAGGCGCCGCTGCGGCCAACAGTACGGTGACGGTCTATGATGGTTCAACCAAGATCGGTACGACCACTGCGAGCTCAACGGGCAGCTGGGACTACATCACTCAGGTCCTGAGTGACGCCAAGCACACGCTCACGGCGACCGCGACCAACGCGTCGGGCCAGACCAGCGTGGCCTCGGCTGCGGTGGCTGTCACCGTCGACACGAAGGCACCAGCTGCACCGACGATCGCGAAGGATACCGTGAACAGCAGCAATCAGACTGTCGTGTCAGGGAGCGCCGAAGCGAACAGCACGATCAAGGTATATGACGGCACGACGCAGGTCGGTACTGCGACGACCAATTCGAGCGGCGCGTGGAGTGTCACGACTTCCGCTCTGTCGGCCGGTTCGCACGTGCTGACGGCGAAAGCCACGGACCTTGCGGGCAACGTGAGTGCTGCGTCAGCCGGCGTGGATCCGGTGATTGGTTCTGGAACATCGGGCTCAACCGGCTCGGGCACGTCCGGTTCAGGTACCTCGGGTACAGGTACCTCCGGCTCCGGCACGTCGGGCACAGGCACGTCGGGCACCGGCACCACTGCGCCTGCCGCACCGAAAATCGCGTCTTTCTCGACGGACAGCGGTGTCGCCGGTGATCACATCACTAGCGACAAGACGTTGACCCTGGCGGGGACTGCGGCCGCCAACAGCACGGTCAAGGTGTTCGACGGTACGACCCAGCTCGGCA
Organism: Bradyrhizobium sp. 137; assembly: GCF_023074095.1. NCBI lineage: Bacteria > Pseudomonadati > Pseudomonadota > Alphaproteobacteria > Hyphomicrobiales > Nitrobacteraceae > Bradyrhizobium > Bradyrhizobium sp. 137. Next base: position 96,319 of record NZ_JADPKU010000066.1, on the reverse strand, counting down.
TCGCCACGGCGGATGCCAACGGAGCCTGGCACTACTCGACTGCTGCGCTGCTCGACGGCAAGCACAGCCTCACTGCGACGGACACGGTCTCTGGCGTCACCAGCAAGGCATCGACTACGCTGGATGTAACCGTAGATACTGCTGCTCCGGATGCTCCGGTTCTGTTGAGCGATCCGACCACGCATAACCGCGCAACGGTATCCGGAACGGCAGAGGCGGGGAGTTCGATCAAGCTCTATGAGGGTACGACCCTGCTTGGCACGACGACGGTCGGAAGCGACGGCGACTGGAGCGTGACGACCCCGAATCTCAAGCACGGGTCCCACACCTTCACTGCGACAGCCACCGATGCAGCCGGCAACACCAGCGTCTTGTCGCAGCCGATTGATCCGCCAATTGGCTCGCACGGCGGCAACGGCACCTCGACCGTGGAACTCACCAACGTGCGTCCGCACTGGGATCACACCGCGACAATCAAGGGCACTGCCGATCCCAACAGCCAAATCAAGCTGTTTGACGGCACGACGTCGGTCGGTTCGGTCACGGCGAGCGACAACGGCAAGTGGAGCTTCCACACCTCCGATCTGTCAGGCAAGAGCCACGCCTTTACGGCGCAGCAGGTCGACGCGACCGGCCACGTGGCTGGGACCAGCTCGGGCGAGGCGATCATCGGCACGGGCCGCAGCAATACGCTGACCGGCACCACAGGCAATGACATCATGGTCGGAAAAAGGGGGGCGGATACCTTCGAGTTTGCGTCGAACTTCGGCCACGACGTCATCAAGGACTTCGCTGCCCGCGGGCCTGCTCACGACACGATCGCGTTCAGCAAGGGCGTGTTCGACAGTTTTGCGAGCGTTCTCTCCCACGCGGCCCAGTCAGGCCACGACGTCGTCATCGCGACGGGGAGCGACACGCTCACGCTAAAGAACACGCAGCTCGACAAGCTGAACAGCCATGACTTCCATTTCGCGTAGTCACGTGTTCGGCGACACGGTGTAGCCACCAATCTGCGGTGCAGATCATGGAAGGCGGGGAATAGTCCCCGCCTTCTTTTGTTCTGGCTGCCTCTATTGTGATCTACGCGTGAGCGGCTTCGCGGCGTTCGCGGGATCCACGCCCGGAGAGATCGATACGCGCGGCTTTAGCCGGTGACGCTTCGCGCGATGGTCATCCTCGGACCTGCCGCGACAAGCAACCGAGCGCCTCGGGTCGCTACACTTTCTTCGCTCCGATCAGACAGTCTCGTTCGACTCCAATCGCGATAAGGCCACGAATACGCGAAAATAAATAAATTAAATATGGTATAGGAGTCGGCCTCGCACTCAGATGGGCTCGCTGGGCGTTTCAGCAAACGATTTCTGTGGGCTGAGGCGGTGCCGCAATAGAAGCCTGTTGAGACTCGCCGTCCGGCATGACATCAGAGAAACTCGCGACGATTTAATCGAATGAAAATCGCGCGATTATTGCAGTACCGTGCCTTGATGTGCTGGTTAAAAAAACCTCAGCCCGGCCCCCATCTGGTCCCAAAAAAGCCCATGGCGACCGGCACCTGAGACCAAGCTGATTAACCTTGAGGTAGTGGATACAGGTCGCACGACATCGCCCTCCGCGAACGACTTCGTCGTGGAGTACGTGTCGAAGAAGCTGAGAGAGCAGATTAAATGGCGGGATGGCCATCATGTCACGCTGATACCGGCAGGCGACACGCTTAAGTTGGCCAGGGCTCGGTGCGTAAAATCGACCTGACTTCTACTTCGCGTAACAGTAGGTCGACGACAGGGAAATCAAACTCGGGACTGCCTTGGTGATCTTCTTGGGGATCGTCACATAAGGCGCGTTTTCAAGGGCGGGAGTCATGACAAACTTTGAACGGTGGGGGGTAATCCCTCTGCCAGCAAGCCGTTATCGGATCCAACTTTCGCATTTGACGAGGTTTGGGGTAGTCGCAAGACAGTGGGCGGAAGAGGCCAAACTGCGGACGCAAGGGCCGATCGCCTGGGCAAAGCACCTCGTCGAAGTCTTGCGGCTACGACTGTTCTCCGGTTTCCCGCGGCCGACTGGTGACTATGATGAGTCGCAGTCGGAGATGACGGTTTTCCTGCGGTCTTGCCGTCGGATATTCTGGGCTCTCGCGGCCTTCAGCGGCATGAGCAATCTCCTCATGCTCACCGGCTCGTTTTTCATGTTGCAAGTCTACGATCGGGTGCTGCCCGGGCGCAGCATACCGACGTTGATCGCCTTGATGGTTCTGGCTGCGGTGCTTTACCTGTTTCAGGGCGGGCTCGACCTCGTCAGGAACAGGATCAGCGCCCGGGTCGGCCGGTATTTCGATGAAAAGCTCGGCGTTCGCATATTCGACGCGCTCGTTCGCCTGCCCTTGAAGACCAGGGCCGATGGCGATGGCTTGCAGCCGGTGCGGGATCTTGATCAGGTCCGCAGCTTCCTGTCGAGCGGAGGGCCGACGGCGCTGTTCGATCTGCCCTGGATGCCGATTTATCTCGGCGTTTGTTTTCTGTTTCACTTTTGGATCGGAGTCACTGCGCTGGCCGGCGCGCTGGTGCTTGTCGGCATTACGATGCTCACGGAAACCCGGACGCGGGGGCCGGCCAAGGCGTCCTCGCGCCTCGCAGTCTCCCGAACGGCACTGGCGCTCGAGGGCCGACGAAATGCCGAGGTTCTGCAGGCCATGGGCATGCGGCAGCAGGCGGCGCTGCGTTGGCGGGATGTCAATGCGAAGTATCTCGCGGCCCATGAGCGGGCCAGCGATGTCGCAAACGGGCTCGGGGGCGCCTCCAAGATCTTCCGAGCGATCCTGCAATCGCTGGTTCTTGCCGTCGGCGCAGTCCTCGTCATCAACCAGGAATCGACGGCCGGAATCATCATCGCCGGATCGATCCTCACCGCGCGAGCCTTGGCGCCTGTCGAGATGGCCATTGCGAACTGGAAAGGATTCGTCGCTGCACGGCAATCGGGACAACGGCTCGATGCTTTGCTGAAGCTTCTGCCCGGCGAGGAGGAGCGGCTGGCATTGCCTCCTCCTGTTGAAACTCTCACCGTCGAGCATCTCTATGTTGGCGCGCCAAACTCAGAGAGGCCTACCGTCAATGAAGTCTCGTTCCAACTACGGAGCGGGCAGGCGGTTGGAATCATTGGGCCGAGCGGATCTGGCAAATCGACGCTGGCGCGTGCGCTGGTGGGGGTATGGCCCAGCATTCGAGGCCGGATACGGCTGGACAACGCCGCACTCGATCACTGGTCTTCTGACGCCCTCGGCAAGCATATCGGTTACCTGCCTCAGGACGTCGAATTGTTCGACGGCAGCATCGCGATGAACATTGCGCGTTTCGATCCGCAGGCGACAGCCGCCGCTGTTCTGGAGGCCGCGCATGCGGCGGGCGCGCACAATCTCATCCTTTCGCTTCCGGACGGCTACAGCACGAAGATTGGCGAGGGGGGATTGGCGCTGTCCGCCGGACAGCGGCAGCGTATCGGACTCGCGCGTGCCTTCTACGGCAAACCCTTCCTGGTCGTGCTCGATGAGCCTTCCTCCAATCTCGATGCCGAGGGCGAGGAGGCCCTGACCGAGGCGATCCTGAACGTGCGCCGTCGTGGTGGGATTGTCGTCGTTGTCGCGCATCGTCCGAAGGCGCTCGAGGGCGTTGATCATGTCTTGTGCCTCGGGGAAGGCAGGGTTCAGTCCTTCGGCAAGAGAGAGGAAGTCCTGAAGAAAGTGTTGCGAACTCCTGTACCGCTCAAGGTGGTCGCGGAAGCTCAAGGAGGCAGCCGATGAACGGCGAAGTGGCACCGGCGATGCAGTCCATCCAGCGTTACATGATCGTCGGTATGATCATGTTTGGTCTGGTGACATTTGGGATCGGTGGTTGGGCGACCACGAGCCAATTGTCGGGCGCCGTAATCGCCCAAGGGGTGGTCGTGGTGGATTCGAGCGTCAAGAAGGTTCAGCACGCCACTGGCGGGATCGTGGGGGAACTGCGCGTGCGCCAGGGGGATCGGGTCAATGCAGGCGACGTTTTGATTCGTCTCGACGAGACTCAGACGCTGGCGAATGCGACGATCGTCACGAACAGCATCGATGAGCTGCTCGCGCGACAGGCTCGCCTCGAGGCCGAGCGCGATGGTGCCGAGCAGGTCGTGTTTCCTAAGGTGCTGCTCGACCGGGCCAAGGAGAACAACTCCGAGGCGAGCCGAGCAATTACCGCGGAGCGGAAGCTGTTTGACCTGCGTCGCCAGGCGAGGAGCGGCCAAAAGGCACAGCTGCAGGAGAAAAGCGCGCAGCTGGAAAATGAGATCAAGGGCTATACGGGTCAGACTGAAGCCAAGCAGAAGGAGGTCGATTTTATTCGCCAGGAGTTGGAAGGCGTGCGCAGCCTTTGGCAAAAGAATCTGGTGCCGATCACGCGGCTCAATTCCCTTGAGCGCGATGCCGCCCGCCTCGAAGGCGAACGCAGCCAGCTGGCTGGCATGATTGCTCAATCAAAGGGCAAGATCTCCGAAATCGGACTCCAGATCATTCAGATCGATCAGGACCTGCGGACGGAGGTCGGCAAGGACCTGATCGACACGCGCTCGAAACTCTCCGAGCTGGGCGAGCGCAAAACTGCGGCGGTTGACCAGTTGAACCGAATCGATATCAGGGCTCCACAATCCGGACGTGTCCACGAGCTCAGCGTCCACACGGTCGGGGGGGTGATCTCTCCCGGCGAGCAGATCATGCTGATCGTACCTGATGCGGACTCGCTTGCGGTCGAGGTCAAGATCGCACCGAAGGATATCGACCAGGTCTATGTGGGGCAAACCGCGACAATGCGTTTCGCAGCGTTCAACCAGAAGACCACGCCCGAAATCGACGGAGAGGTCAGCATGGTCTCGGCAGATATCACTCAGGATCAACGCGCCGGCACGAGTTACTACACGGGCCGCGTCCTGCTGAAGCCGGAAGAGCTGGCGAAGCTCGGCTCGGCCAAGCTCCTGCCAGGCATGCCAGTGGAGGTCTTCATCAAGACGTCAGGTCGGACCGCGCTGTCCTACCTGCTCAAGCCGCTGCAGGATCAGGCGGGGCGGGCATTCAAGGAGCGCTGAGGCATTGCGGAAGATAGGAGCGCTCGGTTGCACGCAATCGGGGCCGATGCCTCCTATCCGTGGAGTCGGCGCTGGAGCCAGCCTCCGAAGGCACGGCCTGTCCGGATGCGTCCGCATTAGGCGGGCCCGGCCCACGAAAGCTCATCACGAGCCGAGACCAAATCTGCGGCCTGGTTTGAAGACCCAACCGCGGCGTTCCGGTGATGTCAGGTCGCCGCACGAGACTGAGCGGCGCGAACATGGTGAGGTCGCGCCAGCTCCAATCAAACGCAGTAGATCGCGCGATTTTCGACGGATCGATCGTGGCGGATGCCTGCTGCCCTTGAGCGAGACGACCGATTGCTCGACCGATCGTCCCCTCAGGACGTCCATTCGCTTGGCGTACAGGGTCATCGCCGCTATGCTGGCAAGTATTATGGTTTCAGCCCCCAGAATGACGAACAGCTCACCTGGCATTTTAAGTCATTCCTACCTGAGAAATGCCAGTTTGAACGTTTGTTTCGATGGAAAACTAAATTCGTAACCACGATTATACTTTAGATCAAGTTGCCGCGGCTCCGGATAGGCTAAGCGCGTTCCGTGTTGAAATTTAGAGGCGGAAGCTGACCGCCGCTCCCTCGGGCACGCCATGCGCCCCGAGCAGGACTATTGCGCTCCCGATCATGTCGGTTTAGTCGGGTTTACGTCGACGCCTGATTATCCAATAGGCCGCATAGGCAACGGCGGCGATCGATAGCCCCGCGCCCGCGACCGGTCCAGGGGCGCCCTGTGCTGTTCCCTGACCGACGTAGGTGTAGCTTTGGTCAGGAGGAAAGAACAGAGTAGCCGTGAAATAGACGCCGGCCGGCACCGCTGCGGCCATCGTGAGGAAAATCGCAAGGACCCACCCCGGTAACGTCATATCTATTCTCCTTCACTTTCGCAGTTAAATATAAATATTTTCGCGGTATTTAATAATCAAATTTAAATGGCGTCAATATAAATCTTAGATGGATGCTTGTAGATAATACGCGCGCGACGATTTGACGCCGATGCATCAAAGCCCCGATGTCCGAGCCGGAGGGTTGAGTGCCCAGGAGTCCGCTGTCAATCACGCGGGACGATCTTGAAGTTCAGTCCATGGGAGCCGTTCTGCATTGCAGCCCAAGCTCTCCGCCACGTCGATGACGGGGGTGATGTGTCGAACGAATCCAAGTTCGCGAAGAAATCTCGACCACAGATAATAAAACACCGTCCAAGCTATCGGTTGTTGTGTGTACACTTCGCCTCGAAACACGACGAACGAGCGATCGGTTCCTGTTGCCAGATGTCGAACGAGATTTCGGTTCGATCCGTCGGGAGTAAGCTTAGCGACCTGCAATTGACAGGACGCTCTGTTGGCTCGGATAATCAGAGTGCCAGTCGTAATTTCATTGGTCGCCACGACGCTGAAGTGATTTCGTTCGAGGAATCTAACAAGATCCTCCCTTAGCTGGCCTGGATTTTCAAATGGTATTGCAATCTTCCATCCAGTGGCCAGCAACAGGACGGCGGCGATAAACCACTTAAACCGGGCGGAGGAGATCACGCCTTACCCCCAGCATGCAGAAGCCGACCGTCAGGCCCAGAATGGTCGTGTTCGCGACCGCCCCTCCCCACCAACTGTGGAACAGGGCGTAGTGACATTGGCTCAACCCCATAAAGCTTATACGAGTGACATTCACCGCTACGACGGAGAAGCAAGCCATCAAACACCAGAATAGATCGTAAGCAGATTTCTTGTGGCTGACTAACTGGCTCACAGTTACCCAGCAAAGAAACGCAAGCGATACGTTCGCGAGCGAGGAACAGCCTGGCAGAATGACCAGAACGCCGGAAGCGTCGGCAAATTCGACGACGTCGCCGTTGCGAGGGGTGCGCAATATCCAACCAACGAGTGCGGCGTCGATCCGCAAAATTAGCTCAGCAAAGAAATGAAAGAACAGCCGGCTCCAAAGCATGGGCACGGTAACGGCCAGAAGGATAAGAGCGCCGCGCCGCGACGAGGAGGCATCGGACGTTTTGATGACGTAGAGACTGAGCGCGGTTACAGCCAGCCAGCTGGCTGGACCTACCGGTAGAATGGCGAGCAGCACAAAGGCCGCTCCCAAGACGAGTTCTGAAGAGCGAATCCCAACCGTTCGGTCTTGAAGAACGAAGGAAACTCCAGCGGCACATGATATCCAAACGATTACACTGATCTCGAACGTGCCGAGAAGCGCATCTAGCCATCCAAGTCCATGGACCGATTGAATGACGCGGGATGCGAGGCCACTGGCGCAGCCTAGAGCAAATAGTCCCGCGAAGAATCCACCACGAGTCAGGTCCTTCACCAGCGGCGATGCGCAACTACCAAGTATCGGTTCATCCGAAGCAGTCATAATGCAGTGCCTTGTGTCGCTTCAATCTAGCCGTGAAGGGCTCCGACGCTAACCGGAGTGCCATTGAGAACCCATGAGGTCTCTCCAAGAGCTTTGCGCAAGCCGCCGTCCAGCTCGGTCCGGCACTTCGGTGCGTCAGTTCGACCAACCAGCCGCCAAGCGACTGTGGCGTGGGCGCGTTGGCTATTCAGGGCACTGCTGCACACGAGGCTGCACGCAACGGCATTGCCGCATAAGCCTTGCCGCCGCGACATCCGGACTACCCCACTGCCTTGAAGGTCGCGACCTGCATCACCCATGCCGCAGAGCCCTGGAGAGATGCTGTCGCACTGTAGCTACCCGTCGCGGTTACGAACCGGTCCTGGGCAATATCAAGGTCAGGCGTTGTAATGACACGCGTGGTAAAGCCGCTGCCTGCCGCAGTGAACCCACCCGTCGTCGTTCCGGCGCCAAAAATGAGCTCATGGGCGGTGGAGGTTGTAACGGTCCCGGTGCTGGCTGAACTGGTGGTGCCTGACGCCGAGGTGCCGACATCAAAGGGATTGGTGAGAGCGAGACCGCCGTACTCCAGAGCGCGAATGTCCACGTATTGAGTCGCGGTGTTGAAGGTCACTGTTACAGTGTTGGCGCCGGCGGCGGCTTGCTTGATATTCGGGGCGTAGTAGATGGCCTGGCTGATACCGCTGCCTCGCGCTGTCGGGACGGCGAGCTGATAGACATTGCCGGCCGAGTCCGTGACGGACGTGATATTCGATGTCGTGTTATTCCATCCGATCACGAGGATGTTCGTATTCCCTGTCGTCTGCGCGTTCGTGTAGGCGACCGATACCTGGGTCTGGTTGGTTTGCGGGGTGGCGGAAGTCACCTGGACGAATGCTAACGGTGCCGGGGTCGTAACGGCATTATAAATCGCAGTATAGGTCGCACCGCCGACGGGGGCTGTGATGATGTGATCTTGAGTGCCGCTATCCGACCACGATACGAAGTTGTAGGTCGTGCTTCCGAGGGTCGCGTTGCGCGCTTCGATCTCATGATTGAAGCCGATCAACGTGTCATAGGTAAACGGCGTCGTGCGCGCGATGCCGTCCAGATACAGTGTTAATCCGGCAGGCGACGTGTTGAAATTGAGATTGACCTTATCGGGGAAGATCGTGACGGATTGGCTCGACTGCAGCCCGCTGGAATCGGTCACGGTCAGCGTTATTCGATACCGCGTGAATCCGCTGAAATCGTGCCCGGAGGTCGGGATCGTGAACGTGCCGCTGGTCACGCCGATGATAGGAATACCCGGATGAACATGACCTTCGTGGAGGAAGTCGATATTCCAGGTATAGGCACTTGCGGGGAGTGTACCATCTTCGGCATCCGTCGCGGTGCCGCTGAATGTGATCACGTCGCCGGCCCTGAAGGTCGCGCCATCGGTTGGCGCAAGAAGGCTGACAACGGGACTATTGCCGACGCTGATTGCGATCGGAGTCGACAGCGTGGAATTGACTCCGTCGGAGACCGTCAGCCGCGCCTGATACGGACCGGAGACCGTATATGTGTGCGACGGGTTGGCCGCGGTCGAAGTCGCGCCGTCACCGAAGTTCCACGAATAGCTGAGAGGCTTTCCTTCCGGATCAGATGAACCGTTGCTGGAGAAGTTGACGGTGAGCGGGCTGGGCCCTTTCGTTGGTGATGCCGAAGCCGTCGCTACCGGAGGCAGATCCGATTGAATGAATTCGATGCGGCGGATTTTGCTTACGCCGAATGTGCCGCTGATATCGGAATAGCCGAGGTCGACATAGTAAAGCGCACCATCGGGGCCTTCGGTCAAGTAGACAATGTCGCCGTAGGGGCCATCTACCGAGCCGTCGGCTGGCTCGAAGTTGAAGACGCCGGTGACGTTTCCGTTGGCATCGAAGGTGAGGCGCTTGATCCAGTTCTGAGTGTAATCCGCGAAAAAGAAGCTGCCCTGATAGCTGCTTGGGAATTGTGTGCCGTGATAGACAAATCCAGCGACGACTGCGGCGTCGCGTCCATTGTGCGGGTAGTAGTAAGCTGGTGCAGTGTAGGCGGGATTCCCGTTCGGAGTTTCTACGTTCGGCCAGCCGTAATTGGCACCCTTCGCTCCGATGTCGAGTTCCTCGATTGCGGTTGAATAGGCGTTTCCGCCGACATCGCCAATGATCAGCCGCCCCGTGGGCGCGTCGTAGTAGGCGCGGAAGGGATTCCGCAGACCAAGCGCCCATACCGCATCGTAGTTCGGTCCGCTGCCATCATAGAACGGATTATCGGTGGGAACGGTGCCGTCCATGTTATATCGCAGGATCTTGCCGCGCGGCTTCGTGAGGTCCTGCGATTCGCCGGCCTGAAAATGCTCCCCGGTCGTGAGCAGGATCTTGCCGTCGTTGCTGAAGTTGATAGCTCCACCGTGGTGTTCGGCATTGGCAATTTCCGTATCCTGATAGATGACGAACTCACTGCCGGGAACGGTGCCCGTCAGCGCTGCGTTCGCTGTGAAGCGCGAGAAGCGATCCACGTTCGGTGTGCCCAGCGTGTAGAAAATGTAATAGTAATGATTGGTGTTGAAGTTGGGATCGAGTGCAATGTCATAGATGCCTTGCTGTACGCCCGCCGAGCCGATGTTGGTGAGTTGCAGGAAGGGCGTTGGATCTGGCGTGGTATAGGGCGGCGGCAATATCTTCACTGTGCCCGCAAGTTCCACCACCAGCATGCGGCCGTCGGGCAGGAATTTGATCGCGGTAGGTAGATTGAATCCCGTCGCCAGGATTTCGTTCTGGAAAAAGCTGCTGTTAGCGACGTTGACGGTTATCGGTGCTGACAACGTCGCATGTCCGTCTATGTCGGTCGCCATCGCAGCAATAGTGTGCGCGCCGTTGCTTGCCGTCCGCGTGTCCCATACAAGAGCGTATGGATCGGTCGCATCGGGGGAGCCGGTGGCCACATTGTCGATATAGAACTGCACATTGGCGATGCCGGTGTCGTCGGTTGCATCTGCAGTCACATTGACGATGCCGCTAACTTGCGCCCCATTGATTGGGGAATCTATCAAGACCTGCGGTGATCCGGTCGTCGGGTTACCGACGGGCGTCGTCATGTCCGATTGCACTTGGGCCAATGTCAGCGCGCGGTTGTAGATCCGCAGATCGTCGAGCGCTCCCTTGTAGAATTGCGCGGTCGAGGCATCCGCTCCGATGCGCATGGGATTTCCGCGCGCCGTGATCGTTGCCGACAGCGCCTGCGTGTTGACGAGGGTTCCGTTGACGTAGGTCTTGACCTGCGCACCATCGAAGGTGATGGCGAGGTGGGACCACTGGTTGAATGGCAAAGTGGTTCCTCCGGCGGCGACGAGCGCGCCGCTGGACGTCCCAATATAGAAATCGGTCTGATTGCCGCCGCGCAGTTCGAGTCCATATTGGTAGTAAGGCGACGACATAGTCGTATTCCAGAACTTCCCGATCACAACGGAGTCGCCGCTCGCGAGTGCCTGGGGATTGATCCACATCGACAGTGTAAGGGCATTACCGGAGATGTTCGTCGAAGCAGAGTTTGGAATGGAAATGAAGTCGTTGACTCCGTCAAAGCTCGCGGCGCGGCCGTTCTTGCCGGCTATCCAAGCAACGCCGTTGTTGAGTGTCGCTAGGTTCGACTGCCCTGAGGAGTCGCCCGCAGTCGTTCCGGATCCTTCATCGAACGAATAGGCAGCAACCAAACCCGGTGTTTGAGTGTTCGATACCGTGATGCTGACGGGTAGCGAAACGCCGGTGTTTCCGGAGTTATCCCGTGCGCGCGCCGTGATCGTGTGGACGCCATTGGCAAGCGTCGACGAGTCCCAGCTGATGCTGTAGGGCGACGTCGTGTCTTCCCCTCCGCCGACCGCGACATTGTCCACCAGGAAGGTCACGCCAGCCACTCCGACATTATCGGATGCATTGGCACTGATTGTAATCGTACCAGAGACGGTCGCAGATCCCGTCGGCGCGGTGATCGTGGCGGTGGGCAATGTCGTGTCGGGCGTCAGCGTCGTGGCACTGGCCGGCGCGGATTGTCCGGAGAGGTTCGATGCCGCGTCCCTCGCCCGCACGGTATAAGTGTAGGATGTGCCTGGCGACAGGCCGGTATCGCTGAACGTGGTCGTTGTCGGGGTACCAACTTGCGCACCATTGCGGAAGACCTGATAGCCGGTGACCGCAACGTTGTCGGTCGAGGCGTTCCACGAAAGATTGATCTGCGTTGTCGAAGCCGCGGTCGCCACCAGGCCTGTAGGAGTAGATGGCGGCGTAGCGTCCTGGCTGGCAGACGTCGTGAATGTGGCGTTTGAGCCGATCCTTTCGTTTCCGGCAGCGTCGATCGAACGGACGCGGTAATTGTAAGTAGTGTTGGGAGCAAGGCCGGTTAGCGCAACGCTGTGTGCCGTCACCAGGGCCGTATCTAGCGTCGTCGACGATCCGTAACCGGTCGTCAGCCCATACTCGACCCGCGAAGTCGCAGCTTCATTGGTCGTCCATGTGACTCGTGCGGTGCTGCCGGTAATATTCGTTGCCGTCTGCCCGGAGATCGTTGGTGCGGTTGTGTCGAGCACGATGGTATCTGTTGCCGCCGCGGACCAGTTGCCAGCGGCGTCCATGAACTGGACATAGACCGTCTTGGTGCCTCCCGTTGCGTTCGACAACGTCCAAGCCTTAGTCGGGGCGAAAGCTTCCGCCGTCGAATACGAACTCCCGCTGTTCGAGAAGCGCATCTGCTTGACGGAAGTCACTGCATCGGTCGCAGTGAGCGTAAGCGTGACTGAGGTGCTGTTGGTTGCCGCGGCGCCGCCGTTGATTGTCGCCGTACCGGTCGGCGCTTGATTATCGACCGTAACGTTGACCGGCGTCGAAGTGGTTATGTTGTTGGCAGCATCGCGTGCCTGCGCGGTCAGCGCATGCGAGCCGTTCGATGCCGTGGTCGTGGTCCATGAGACGCCGTACGGCGAGGTGGTATCCTCCGTACCGACCAGGGTGTTGCCATCGAGCAAAAACTTGACTCCGGCAACGCCGATGTTGTCCGACGCGCTCGCTGCGAGACTCACGGTGCCGGATACGATCGAGGCGGGAGGCGTGAAGGACACGGTCGGGGCAATCGTGTCTGCCGTTCCGGCGAGGGGAGTTGCCATATCGGTTTGGATCTGATCGGGGGTGAGCGCATGATTGGCGATGCGCACGTCATCGATAAGGCCAGGAAACTCGAATCCTGCACGGCCCGGCCGACTTCCGATATTCACGTTGGCCGTTGAATTCTGCTGGGAACTCGTGACCGTGCCGATCAACTGTCCGTTGTCGAGGACGCCATTGAGATAGACGTTCAAAGTTTGGCCAGCGGCGTCATAGACGCCGGCGACGTGATACCAAGTGTTGGGCTGCAACGCCGTCGCGCCGTAGCGGAACATCTGTCCGCCCGAGCTGTTGGTGAGCTTGAATCCGATCGTGCGAGGTCCAGTGTCCGCGGTGATGTCAAGCTGGTATCCGGATTCGCCCCAGGTTCGCTTGGATACAACGGGCGCATCGTCAGCGGGGAACGAGCGGACGTAAACCCACGCACTGAGAGTCATGCTGCCAGTCAGTTGCAGCGCAGTCGGATTCCCGAGATCGACGAAGTCGTTCACGCCGTCGAGTGCGACCGCATTGCCGTATCTTCCGGCTGTGAAGGTCGCACCGTTCGTGAGCGTGCCGACGATGCCGTGACCGGATGCATCTGCCGTTGTGGTGCCCGAGACCTCGTTGAAGGCGTAGCCTGCGGTGATGCCAAGAGGATCCGCGGCGAGCAGCATGCGCGGCTCGAGCGTCTCGATGATCAGCGGCGAATGACTAGCATCGCGTTTGCCATCGACGATCGTCTTGCGATCGCTCCTCGCGCTGCCGTGAATGCTCCGTCGCGCCAGATGGCCGAAAAAGCCCCAGGAACCCGACATCGTTGTCTCCGAATACCACAACCCGAAATCGTGCTAGATCATTTAATGTCTATTTAATGTCCATTTAAATAGTACCATAATGCACCGCCTTCGCTAGAGATTTATAAACTTTTTACATAAATAAAATAATATTTACGTGTGCTTCGGGTGGATGCGGGGACCATCATTCAGTCCCGGCGAAGCTGAGAATTCTGTTGAAACGAAGATCTTCGGCGAGGGCGGTCCGTCTGGCTCGCCCGTGAAGACGCTCGGCCGCGTGTTGGCCATAGCTGCGTAATACGCGTCCTAATGCTCCTTGAATTGGCTGCGTTCGTTTCGATCGTTTGCCTAATAACCGAAGAAGCTTCGGACTCATAAAGCGTCTGAAAAGCTCATCATCGAGCGCGACAATCGTTTCGTAGCTACCGGGGTCACCCTGGCGGCCAGCGCGCCCAAAGAGTTGGCGGTCGATGCGGCGGGACTCGTGATATTCGGTTAGGATGACATGCAAGCCGCCTCGGGTCCGGACCGCAGGATGTAGTTGTATGTCGGTGCCCCGGCCCGCCATGTTGGTAGCGACGGTAATGCGGCCCGGTTGACCCGCGCCCGCAATGATCTCGGCCTCGGCGTGGTCCTGTCGCGCGTTAAGAACCACGGATTCGAGTCCCGATCTGCTAAGCAACAGCGAAATTTGCTCAGAGGCGTCAACCGAGCGGGTCCCGACGAGCACGGCGCGACCTTTGCGAACGATATCGTGAACTGAATCGACCACGGCGTCCCATTTGAGGTTGGCCGTCGGAAACAAGCGTGTGCCGGCGTTCGCTCGTCGCAATGGCCGGTTTGTTGGAATCCTTACAACGCGGAGGCCATAGACGCCGTATAGTTCCCCTGCCGGCTCGGTCGCCGTCCCGGACATGCCGCAAAGATGCATGTAGCGCCGAAAGAAGCGTTGATAGGTTATTTGCGCAAGGGTGGTGCGTCGCTCCGTGATGGTGCAATGTTCCTTGGCTTCGATGAGCTGGTGAATGCCGCCTTCCCACGACCGGTCCGGCATGATGCGCCCGGTATACTCGTCGACGATCTGCACCTTGCCATCCGCGACGATATACTGGACGTCGCGTCGGTAGAGATGAAGTGCGGCAAGCGCATGCTGCGCGAGTTCTTCGCGCGCGCGCCGGATTGCCCATAGTCCTGGTAGTCCTGCAGCGAGCTGCGCGACCCGGCTCTCGCCGCGGGTGGTAAGCCGCACCGACTTCTCGTTTGCGCGCACATGAAAGTCGTCCCCGGACACCAGGCATCGAGCGAAATCTAGTGCGGTCTCGTGCAGGCCCCCGGCGTTCTCGGGCCCTTCTTGCGTTCCGGAGAGGATCAATGGCACACGGGCCTCATCGATCAGGACGCTGTCAGCCTCGTCTACGATCGCGAAATGCAGACCACGCAAAAGTGGTGATTGATGGTGGCTAGCAAGTCTGCTGTTGAATATTGTGTCGAGAGAAAGCCGAGAACGGGCACGGCGGGGGCCGAGCGCGAGCCGATCGCGGAGATAGTCGAACACAAGCTCCTTGTTGGTACAATAGGTGACGTCACTTGCGTAGGCTCTTTGCCGCTCCTGCTGCGACTGCCCGTGCTCGACGAGCCCGACCGTGAGATCGAGCGCATTGTAGATGGGTGCGAGCTGTTCGGCGTCGCGGCGCGCGAGATAGTCGTTGACCGTGATGATATGAACCGGACGGCCCATGAGTGCGGCGGTGATCGCCGGCAGCAGCGCCGTCAAGGTCTTGCCTTCACCGGTTTCCATTTCGGCGACCGCGCCTCCCATCATGGCAGCGCCGCCGAGCAATTGTACCGGAAAGAGACGCATCCCGACGTGACGACGCGCCGCCTCGCGCGCAAGCGCAAACGAACGCGCCATTTGATGCGAGTAGAGGGGAGTTGACAGCAATGATGCGCGCAGCTCCTCCGCAGTTTCGCGCAAACGCTGGTTCGTCAGAACAGCGAACTGCGGTTCCAGATCGCC
The DNA here is from genome assembly GCF_023074095.1 of Bradyrhizobium sp. 137. Taxonomy (NCBI): domain Bacteria; kingdom Pseudomonadati; phylum Pseudomonadota; class Alphaproteobacteria; order Hyphomicrobiales; family Nitrobacteraceae; genus Bradyrhizobium; species Bradyrhizobium sp. 137. The sequence goes on along the minus strand of NZ_JADPKU010000066.1, from coordinate 80,865 downwards.
GACCAACCGGGCAAAACGGACGAGGCGGTCACGCGCGATGGCCGGCTGCAGGAGGGGCAAGAGCCGGCCCCAAGCGTCGAGCAGGGCAGCATCGAGTCCAATCTCTCGGCGAGCGGCTTTCTCTGCATAGGGTGCGTCCACCGCCACCGAGGCCAGGCCGACGAAGTTTCGGTTGCGCTTGAGCATACGGATGCCCTTAGACCTGCAGCTGGGACAGCAGTAATTGTCGTAGACGGCGCCAGATCTGCTGGCCCGGCGGCTCCCAGTTGAAGTTGAAGCGGACGTAGGCGCGACCGCCGAATGCGGTGGCCGCCCGTGCATTTTCGGGCAGTACAAGATCAATTTGGAAGACGCGTTGCAGCGTCTTTACGCCTTCGGGATCGCCTGGATCGACGGCGAAAGCGCCGCCGCCGGCGCCCCCCAAAGCCCTGCTGGGAAGGACGTCACGGCCTGCCGGTATTTCGCGAATGGACTCAACGGTCACCGTCTCATCAGCGCGCTCTGCGAGTTTAACTTCGGCGCTCTGCAGCCGATGGCGAACGAGGTCGATGTCGTCCTGACGGATTGTTGCACGCACGATGCGTGAACCGGGAGCAAGTACGTAGCCGATCTGTTGCCCCTCGCGCAGGAAGCGTCCCGGCAGATCCTCTGGTTTCATAACGGCAAAGGTGCCCTCGCTGCGGCTGCGCACGATGAGGCGCGCGGCGCGATCGGTCACGCTCGCGAGCTCGGCGCGTACCTGCCCCAGTTCCGTCGTAGTGATCTCCGCGCTCGCGCGGTCAGTAAAGCGCTCGATCGCAAGCCTCGCCTCGAGTTCGGCGACGCGTGCGCGGAGAATTGCGAGTTCGCTCTTGAGTGTTGAGTCTTCGCTTTCGACCAACGCTTCTCCGGCTGTGACGCTCATGCCCGGATGGACCAGAAGCGCGCGCGCGAAGCCGTCGGTTCTCGCGCGCACGATTGCATTCTCCGGCAACCAGACGACGCCTTCTGTCGTGGTGTAAGAAGGGACCGGAACTAGGAAAAGCATCAACCCGGTGGCCAGAATCATGCCGAAGGTCGCCGCCACGACGCGGCCGCGATTGCGATGAAGGCTCGGGCTCGCTAGCACGAACCACAGGGCCTTGCCGATCGGCAGCGCAACACCTGTTAGCAGGCTCCAGACCGCGATCGAGACGCCGAGGGCGAGATACTGCGAGGCGAGGAACATAGCGATCGCGAGCATCACGACCTGCCGGTAAAGGAAAGCAGTCGGTGCGTATAAAAGGAGCCAGACTCGCTCGCCAGCCGTGGCTACGAAATCCTTAGATCCATCCGCTCGAAACGCGTAGCGATTGACAATGTAGCTCCAGTACCGGGTAGCACGCTGCGCCAGGTTCGGGATTTCCAGCAGATCCGCGAGAATGTAGTAGCCGTCATATCGCAGGAGTGGATTGCCGTTGTATACCACGGTCGAGACACCAGCCACGGCCAGTGCGTCGAATGCGAGCGCGCGGACAAGTCCAGCCTCAACGGTAAGCCATACGTAAAGCGCGAGCGCAGCGAAGAACACTTCGACAATCATTCCGGCCGCGCCGACAAGAGCGCGCCTCCACTTGCTGCGGAATGCCGATGCGGCAGAGGCGTCGACATAGGGCAACGGGGCGAACACCAGGATCATGACTCCGAATTCGGGTACTGTTCCCCCGAACGCCGTGACCGCAAATCCGTGCCCAAATTCATGCAAGGTCTTGAGCAGGAGATACACCAGCGCGAGCGACAGAAGGTTGTCGGTGGCTAGGATTCGGTCGGAGGCGTCGGCTGTTAATTCCTGCCAGTGTTGTGCCGCGAACAGAGGCGCCGGCAACACCACCAGTAGCCACAGCAAGGCACCCGGCAACCCGAATAACCATTCTGCAAGCGGCCGGGCATGCTCGAAAAACCTGACCGGATGCCAGAGCGGAATCCGCAGGGCCAGCGGGTAGATCACGTTGCCGAGCCACCTGGAGCGTTTAGCTTTCGCGGCACGTGCGACCAGCGCACTTGCATCCGGAGTCACTTCGGTTTGTAACAGGTCAAAAGCGCTGAGTTCGGCCAACAATTGGGTGGCGTCGCTCTGGCTCGGCGCCTCCTCCGCAAGAGCGGATCCGACCTCGTGCCAGATTTGGTCAACCGTTCGCACGCCGTCCATCGCAGCCACGATCATGTAGCCGGCGGGCGACAAGCGGTGCATGCGGCCGGTCGCGTGATCCTGCACGACGTACCAAATGCAGCCCCGATACCGATGTCGGTGCACCGAGGTGTGGTCGCGAAGCTTCGGCCTGCGTTGCGCGACGCGATACCAGGACGAGCTTAGAAACGGGGCTGCGGTCATATTGCCCCTCTCACGGCAGGTACTTCCACGCGGCAAGTCGCAGCCAATCGATGATAGGATGCAGCCAGATCCACGCAATCGGGCGTCGTCCGGAATTGATCTTTGCAACGCCTTCCATCCCGGGGCGCAATGCAAGGCCCGCTTCCGAGAGGCGAGCCTCAATCCGAAAAGCGTTACGCCCTTCCTCGGCGAGCGTAACCGGCGTGATCTTGTTCAGGGTCATCGGCACCGGTTCGCCGGGCCTGCCTGCGAGTGCAACGGTGCCGCTCTGCCCGACCGCCACGAAGCGAACGTCACGTTCGTCGACCTGAACGATCAAACGATAGGAATTGAGCGGCGCCACCTCGAACAGCGTTTTTCCCTTCTCGACTGGAGAACCGAGCATCTGGCTGAGGTCGCCCGAGACGACGACACCGTCGAATGGAGCGAGGATCCGGGTGCGCGCGAGCTTCTCTTCCGCGAGTGCCAACTGCGCCTCCGCCTGCCGGATCTGCGGTTCCAGTACCACGAGGCCGTTGCGATTGTGCTTGGCGAGCGCCTCGCGATCGCGTTGAAGCAGCTTGTCGAGTTCGGCGCGCCACTTCAACCGATCGAGAACGAGATCCCGGTCGTCAAGCTGGGCGAGAAGGTCGCCCTGCCGCACCGTGTCGCCAGCTCGTGCCGGGGCCGCTCGAACAAATCCGTCGAACGGAGCCACAGCTGCGCGCTGCACTTCGGCCTCAAGCACCGATTTCGCGGTGACGCGGTGCTCGCCTTTCGCAAAGACCAAGGTTAGCGCAAGCACTATGACGCTGCCGACGCAGAGCTTGAGGGTCGGCCGCCGTGGGCCGAACAGTGCCGCGCATCCGTCGCCGATACCGTCAACCACACGTCCGCCCAAGAGCCGGTTCGCCCGCAGTTGCAAAGCGATCTGAGGTCCCAACAGCGTCGCGATCCCCTCTACCAACTTCAGCGTGTCGTCCGTAAAGGGGTCGGCGCGGTGACGTTCGAAAGTGAGAGCGCCGGCCGGTTCTCCATGGGGGCCGGCCAGTATAGCTGACATCGTCGACGAGCCGGACGCCTTTGCTTCCTCCGCCAGTGCCCGATGGGCGATGGCCACGACGCGTCCCATCGTCGGTAATGGCGGATAAACGACGCATCCACGCTGCTCGATCGCCTCTTCCATTGCGCTCTCGATCGCATTGACGAGGCGGCTCTCGCGTTTGAAGCTAGCCGAGAACGAAATCGCGCGCAGGCAGATTGTGCCATTCCGACCGACAATACCTAGCGATACGCGCTCGCACCGCAGGCGGGTTGTCAGCTCATTGACCACCGCGATTGCCATACCGCTCAGCCGCGGCTGCGCGTTCACTGTGACCAGGAGGTCGAGGCACGATACCGCTCGCGTTACGTCAGACGAGAGATCCTTAGTGTGCCTGGCCCAAGGCAATGCCTCGAGCCAGCCCGCACCCCAGCGCAATTGCTCCGCGACGATCGCCGGGGTGACCAGGGGCTTGGCGGCCGTCGTCGTCAATGCGATGGCTACAGCCGCAATCGGCTCGTTCGTAGTGCCGAGCGGCAGGGCGACTATCAGGGCCACAGGTTGCGCGGGCCTGGAATCAGGACCGACGCGACCCGGAGCAATGACCAAGCGGCGTTCCGCGTAGGCGGTTTCGGCCAGGCGCATGAGATCGCTGGCATCCACATCCCGAGGCGGCCACGTTACCGATAGTAACGGAGCAGTTGAATCCACCCGCCGCAGCAGCAACAGACCCGCTGACACGCCGGCAATACGGCTGCATTGCAGCGCCAACCAGGCCGAAACAAATGTCGCTTCGTTTCCCGCGTTCAGCAATCCTTGCCAGTGCGGCGATGTCGTCGCATCTGCGGGCACCTGCCGCAATTGCGGGGCGGGGCCGCCGCTTGCGCTCAAGTCGGGTTCAGACATGTGTTGTCCACAAGAGCGCCGACCAATGACTTTGGTGGTGTTGTCGGAGGGTGGCAGTCATCTTGTGCCAATCCATCGGCTATATTATTTTTTGAATATGCCATTTTAAGTTAATTAAATCCAATTAATATTATGTACAAATAGGGCAGAAGCGGAATTAGATGGGAACTCGCATGATGCGTCTGATTGAGGGAATTGCCCGCAGAGCTCAGCGGATGAATTACGTCGTTTTGTGCTTGTACCTACCGGTGGGGATCTTGCTTGCCGGTTCCGGTGCAAAGGCAGAGACCCCAGAAATCTCGACGGGGGAGCGAGAATTCAATTGCGTGATCGAGCCGCAACAAACCGTCAAGCTGGCGAGCCCCACAGTCGGCATGATCGCGCGCCTCGATGTTGATCGCGGCGATATCGTTCGGGAGGGCCAGATCATTGGCAAGATCGAAGATGGAGTCGAGGCCGCAACGCTGGCGCTCGCGCGGGCCCGCGCAACCAATGATGCTCCCGTGAAGTCGGCCGAAGCCCGCGCGCAGTTCCTGCGTCAAAAACATGAGCGTTTAAAGGAGCTTCATACAAGGTCCGTCAGTCCACTCGCTTCACTCCAGGAAGCCGAAGCGGAGGTGCAGGTTGCCGAGCAGCAACTCAAGGAGGCGCAACTCAACAGGGAGCTTGCTCGCTTGGAAGTCGCGCACGCCGAAGAGGTTGTGAATCAACGCGCGCTGCGCAGTCCGATCGACGGCGTGGTGGTCGAGCGGCTTCTCGTTCCGGGTGAATATCGAAATGACCAGAGCCCAGTCCTCACCCTCGCACAGATTGATCCGCTGAGGGTCGAAGTGTTCGTGCCCACCGCATATTTTGGTCAGATCCGTGCCGGCAGCAGAGCCAAGGTGCGACCGGAGCTGCCCATCGGGGGCGTCCATATTGCCTCTGTCACCGTTGTCGACCGCGTCCTCGACGCCGCCAGCGGAACGTTCGGGGTGCGTCTGGCCTTGCCAAACCCGCGTTTGGCGCTGCCTGGGGGAATTCGCTGCAAAGTCGGATTCGTGTTGGAGGGCGGCAATCCGGCTCTGATAGCTGGTGACGCGCCATCATCCTTTCAAAAATAGAGTGCGTCGATCATCGCCAGAGCCTGAGCGGTTGATTCTGGTGAGGCCGAAGTGCGGTTTACTAAGTCTCTGCAAGAAAAGGTTCACGCCATTTATTGAATTTGATATTTAATATGACGCTGAGTTCTGTCGGAGACATCGAGTTCGTCGGCGAGATCGAATGCGATGGCAAGCCCATCGTGGTCGGGGCAGGGCCCATTTGGGCACGCGTCCTGTAGAATCCCTCTTGAGACAATCCACGCGCTCCCGATCTACTCGGACGCCCTCGAACGCGAGATCCGATTGGAGCGGCACTTGATTCTGGAACGGCTTGCCCCCGCCCTCCGCGCACAGATTTCCCGCTGCGAGCGCATTACCCACTGATCAAGGGACCGCCGGTAGATTGCCGGAGGCGATCGAAAAGGCGCAGCCGTCATGATCGGTCAGTGGGGGTCAAATCGGCTGCCTTGACAAACAACGCGACCAACACTCGACATCGCCGGTCCTGAACGTCCAATCCGAGCGTCCGGATCGAACCCCGATTCCAAGGCTCCATCGCAGGCTTCTGCCAGGCGGTGTCCTGCGAGAAGCGATGGTGCTGCGATTTCGACTCGCGTCCCCGCCCTGCGCACAAAATTCGGCGCACAACCGCGGACCGAGTGCGCGGCGCTTCCCTGTTGTAAAAAACATATCTGCTCATTGCAGCCATTCGCTTGGCGGGCGAAGTCACCGCTACGATTGTCGTCTGACCTATGAGGGGGGACGAAGTTGGGGCCAGCGCTCCTTCGGCGCCGTCCGCCCGATAACAGTGCGACGCTCGCGACGCGAACACAAGCGTCGGTGACAGATGGCATAACCGCGTAAGAGCAGCAGCGCTCCCGGAGAGAAGCAACCGACGCGCATTTGAATCTGCTTGTCCACTGGCAGGCCGAGCGTTTTAGTCCGAGGCGCGATAATCGCGTTATTATTTTCGTTGCTAATTATATATAAATTAAATATATTTAAATTGGCGAATTAATCGCGCAGTTCTGCCCATAGCCTGGCTGCGACTGGATCCGAACCTCAGTAGGGATCGGCAGATGTATCGAGTCTCCGGCTCCGTCTTGGTTATAGCGATCGCCATGATGGCCGGAGGTACTCCATGGGCGGGGGCAGGACGCCTGGCGATACCTACGCCTCCTCAAGCGGCACTAGGGCGCATCGAACTTGGACGGCCCACACTTCCGCCTCTGACGTACACGATGTTCTGCCTGCGCTACGAGGGCGAGTGCCGCTCGCGGCGGGGCTTCCGCGGCGGTCCAGTCCGGCTGACGGAGGAACGGTGGGCGGATCTCTTAGAGGTCAATGGTCTGGTCAACTTGTCCATTGTGCCTGCGCCCAACAATCTCGGCTTAGACGGCGAGGCGTGGAGCATCAATCCCGATCGCGGGGACTGCAATGATTACGCTGTAAGCAAACGTCACGAACTCCTTCAGCGTGGCTGGCCGGCGCGGGCCTTGCTCCTGAGCGAGGTCATCGTCAGTTCTGGAGAGCATCATTTGGTGCTGCTCGTGCGCACCCGGAGCGGCGATCTCGTGCTCGACAATCTTGCTTCAGAGATCAAGCTGTGGTCGCGGGTCCCCTATCGTTGGGTTCGCGTACAAATGCCGAGCAGCAATCAGCTGTGGTCGACGATCGACCGCAAAAGGTATAGATTTGGCCGAGCCAGCACAACGCAATCACCATTTCCTTTCCACGACTAGTAACCTGTCGCGAAAGGCGCGGAGCCTTTCGTCGGGACCGACCAGGAGCCCGATCAGGCACACGGCCGAGTGACCACTACGAACCGCCGTTCGATCGGCCAGTCCCATCGAGCGCCGGTTTGAGTGTGAGCTCGGTCGAGGCTTCGGGCAGGAGGAGCGGGGGCGGCAAGCACCTCGAAGTCTCCCGGTATGGCGTTTGCCGGGAGGACTTGGGTCATATTGAAGGGGAAATTCATCTCAACGTTGCTCTTGTTCCAAGCTCCGAACAGCGAGCTTGATCGCGTCTGTCGACCTGCCCGCTGGCGTCGTTCCGGCTTCCAGCCCATAGCTCGTTCGCGACCGGTCGCGGTGAGATCTGGAGGTCCGCCCACCAAGGCGTCTTGTTACCATTGCGGTGCAGGTCTTCATCTTGACGATGCGTACGGTGAATTCGTCGCTGACCTTGCGGGCGAACTTGACGCGGCTAGCGTCGGACGGAAGCTGTTTGCAGACCAGGAAGGCCTGAGCGCGAAGGAAGAGCGATCGGCCTTGCTGTGCTTGCGCGATTCTGGGCGAAGGCGAGTCCAGCCTCAGCGCTCAAACCGGGTGGACGCTTTTCGCACCGGCCTGCCAAGGTTCAAGAGGAGGACTATTCTCGGTTGGCCATGAGTCTGAGCGGCAGCTTTTTTGACTTTGATCTGATTGGCGGCTGCGGGGCGCCGCCTCCTGAAGCGAGTTCTTCAGTCGCAGGCGGCCGAAACCAGGAGACCCGCGCCGGTACCGCCGAGCTGCGCGTCCTAAGCTGCGTAGGGGCCCTACGTTCCGGGCTTCTTCAAACCGCCGCGCATGGCCGAGAAGTTTAAGGTGGTGGGATGAAGGGTCTCTCCGGCCCGCCGACGGTGAACCTTGCCGCGGCCGATCTCAATTTCCTCGTCTTCCTCGGCGATCGCCGCCAGATCCAACAACGTCCCAGCCTTGCCGGTCTCGAGCAGGTAGCCGCTGAGATCGTTGAGGTGAACGCGTTGCATGACGACGGTGATGACGCCCTGTCGTCTAACCGCGACCTGAGCGTGTTGGAGAACCACAGGTTGATGGCGTCCGGCTTTTGCGGATCATCGATAATGAAAATATCGCCGCCTGGGCGCTGGCCGCATCGTTTGGTCCAGGAAGGATGCAATTCGGCGATTGTCATCTCGCCGGGCGCTTGAAGGAATTCGCGGTGTTTGATGTTGCCGCGACCGACTGTCTATTTGATCGAGACGTTGTACGGAGGATCCGCAAAACACCATCGCTACTTGTTCTCCGACCCTCAGCGCGGGCTAGATCGGCTTCAACGCGAGCGTCGCCACACAAACCGCCGTGAAACCGCGCGGGGTCGTCGGCGCGCGACGATAGCGCGGCGGCGCGCCTCAGCCGGTCCGGCGGCGCCTTTGCGCGGACGAGCGATCGATCAGGAGATCGTTTAGCTTCTTGCCGGCTCGAAGCTGCGCTTTCAGCCATCGGGGCTGCTTACCGCGACCAGACCAAGTTTCGGACGGATTCTTCGGGTTCCGGTATTTCGGCAGCACCGGCGGGTAGGGGCGGCGCGAACGTTCCTGGGTCTGAGTCGGACCGGCGGTCCCCTCAATCTTACGAAGCCGCTGTTCGAGCTTGGCTTTTTCCGCAGTCATCCTGCGACTGAGGACGGTCGTGACCTCATCGTAAAGCCGCCACAGCTCGGCTGTGGTCATGTTTGCCCAGTCGTCCTTCTCCATGGAAGCTGTCCCCAACTACTTCCGAACCGAAACAGGAGGGGGATTATCAGGTCAAGCCGGGGTCGGGCAAGCGCGATCCGGGCGCGCGGCGGCGCCTGTGTGCAACGCGGTACCTGGTGCTACCGATTGGGACCGTGCCTCCGACCGAGCGGTCGCTTCCCTGGCGCCCTCCGCCCGTGGGCTCGTCGCCTGGGCGCAAGCAATCGCTGCTCGGCCTTCAACACGCGACTACGTAGGTTCTGCAATTCGGTGAATTGAACGATTAGGGCCTGATGTGTTTGACGCAAAATAGCGGAAGAATACATGTGACCACCTACTCATGCCAACGATGACCGCGCGACCGCTCATTGAAGTTGCTGAATTGACGAAATCAGCTCCAATTTGGGGACCGGGTTTTCATCGGTGCTACAGGGGCTGCGATCAAACGCAGCCATATTTTGTCTTTGATTGCCAATCCTCGCTTTGATGAATAGTAATACTTTTTTGCCCTCCCTCCGGAAAGCGAGGCTTTTCGAATGGCCTCGCTTCAGTGAAACTTCGTCGAATGTTAGATTTGAATCGTGAATGACCCTATATATCGTTCGTAATAACCGGCCCTAGCGAAGTTCGATGGATGTTGACCATAATGACAACGCAACCGATCGGGTGCGCCGATGACACTCTTCGAGAGAACTTGTAGATCGAATCTACCAATCGTTGTGGAAAGAATGGCGCTTTCGTCGAGGAATTCGCGGTTTTTAACTTTCCGTGGAGCACCGCATTCTTACGGTGCTGCACGCATTCTCTGAGCGAGTTACGCTAGCGCGGCCATCGAGCGTTGCTGCTTCGTGCTGTCTCAAACCTAAGCCGTGCGACTTTATGGCCGAGCTGATGGGTCATGCCTCGCGCATCTCAAAGGAGATGCCGGATTAAACGGCTGCACGGGGGTTGTTAGCAACAGGCAAGGGAAGCATGCGCCGCATCAGAGTTGTCATCGCGGATCGACACCCGATCGTCTTACAGGGAATCAGGAGCGTTCTTGCGACGCAGCGTGATTTTACGATCGTTGCGTCGTGCAGCGATGGTGCAAGCTGTCTTGAGGCAATCCGATTTCTTGTGCCGGACATCACGCTTGTCGATGCTGCACTGCCCGATGTCAGCCGACAGCAGATCCTCGCTCTTGCAAACACGGTAGGCCCAGGTGTCCCGATAATCTTCTTCGCGGGTATCGCGGGCGACAGTGAGCTACAGAGGCTGGCCTTGGACGGCGCCTGCATCATCCTCCCGAAGGACGCGAATCCGGAGATGCTGGTCGCAACCCTGCGGAAGGCTGCCCAAGGCGTAGCAGCAGGCTTGTCGAGCACCGGGAACGGCAACCAGGAGCCCCGTGCTGGTGAGAAGAGGCCGCTGACACAACTGACGGGCCGTGAGCGCCAGATCATGCGGCTCGTGTCGGAGGGGCTATCGAATAAGGAGATTGGGCGTCGCTTGAATATTGCCGACGGTACGATCAAAGTCCACCTTCATCACATCTTCCAGAAGCTGGATGTCAGCAATCGTACAGTTCTCGCGGCATTGGCGATTTCGCGAAACGAGCTGCATACAGCGCCACGTGAGCCGGATCCCCCGGATCTGTTGCGTCAGGATCCGGCCAGCGTGAAGTGACGAGGACGTCTGCCGTGCTCGTGCGCGGGGGCGCGCTATGGTGGCGCCAGATGCTCAATCATATTGCGGCAAGCCCCTTCGGCCTCGGCTAATGTTCCAAAGGGCGAGCCGCCAATCTTGATTGCGGCTTGGTTCTTGTGGAGCGGACGCCAACTCGCCAAGTAGCCGGAGCGTCCGTGAAAGCCCGAACCTCCAGGGCTTTCAAAACTGATCACGAACGAGAAGCCGTGGCTGCTCGCGCTCCAGATCTCCATGTCCCGGACGGACCGGTGGAATTGCAGTGGCATCGCAATGATCCATTGCAGCCGAACTCGCGCTCGGCCAGTTAAACACAAATTAACTATATTAAATGCTGAGGCGCAACTCAATTCGCGCAGCAAGCCGCAATGCGCGGGCGCGCCGAGAGGAAAACACGGAATTTGGAGCCGTTCTGTCGGAGCGACGCACGTTCAGTAACTCCCGCCGGGCAAGGAACATTCCCTGGTTGAAAGCGTATTTAATATATAATAAGGTATTTAAAATTTTAAATCGAGGAGAGCGCGTCGTGACCCGGGATGGTAATGAAGATGACGACCGGCGGGCGTTTTTGAAAACCTGCGGAAGATTTGCAGCCGTGACGCCCCCCGTCATGACCCTGCTTCTGTCCACTTCCCTGACCTCAAAAGCCATTGCAAGGTCAGGCGGCCTGCACGCGGAGAGGCAGAACGACAGGGGCCAGTCGTTCTTCGACAACGATCGGTCGTCCGCGGCGGGGCCGGGGAACTCGAGCGGAGGGTCATCTGGGGGCGGTGGAGCAGCTGGCGGTGGCCCTGCTCGATCATCTCGTGCCGGAGGGACAACCGGCGGTGGCGGCGGTAGCGGCGGGTCCGGTGGTGGCGGAGCCGATGGCAAAGGGCCGTTCGCGACCGGCGGTAGCTCTGGAACTCCAAGCGCGGATGGCGGGGTCGATTGCGCCGACGAAGAGAACAAGGAAAAGCGCAAGGCCGATTGCCCCAGGGCTGATGCTCGGATCTCGAGCGCAATCGAATCCAGCCGGTAGGAGTCTTCTTAGCCCATGCATGAGCGCTATGGGTCGCCGTACGGCCAGCAATGCCCGGGCCTTTGCTCCGGCATGCTGGAAAGTGTGGCCGAAAGCGCACCTGAGCAATCTATGGTCGGCTTCGGTCGAGGGCGCGGCCCCTAAGCTGCCAATTTTCTGAGCTCGCTTCCGCGCAGGAGTGGGCGTTTGTAACGACAGACCCGCGCACTTTTGCCGAATTGCGAAGCTACACGCGACTGGTTCGCGAAAGTGAACCGGCTCTACGAGCCTGTCCCGGCTACTCGGCTACCGGGCGAATGGGAGGCCCGCCGCGCTGGCGCCCCATGAACGAGTCCGACCGCGCCCTGCGAAACTATCCGATCGATTTTGCGGCTCATGACCTTGTAGCACTCGCATGCCACGGCTTCGAGCCGCGGCCGATCAATCTCGAGCTGGCCGCGCCGATTGGATTTCAGAGCTCTTGAGGCGCGCATTGTGCTTACGACATGTGTGACGGTGGTGCGGCGGACGCCCAGCAATTCCGATAATGTTTCCTGGGTCAGCGGGAGGAGATCGCCTCCATTCGCCCGGTCGTGAATGTGAAGCAGCCAGCGCGCCAGGCGGGCTTCGACGGAATGCAGTGCATTGCAGGCGGCCACGTGCTGAAGCTGCGTCAACAACGATCTCGTGAAGACCTGCACCATGGATGTGATTGGAGGGCTGCGATGTTGCGCTGCCAGAAATTGCACCGCCGAGATCTGCAGCGCGAACCCTGGTATGCGAACGACTGCCGTCGCGGGCGAATTGGATGCGCCGAGCGCTGACGTCAGGCCCACAGCCCCCTCGTGGCCGATGATCGCTGTGGCAACTGTCTGGCCGTTCGGCAGCGCCATGATAGCGGCGATCGCGCCGCTCAGGGGGAAGAGGAGATGTTCGACCCGGTCGCCCGATCGGGCCAGCACGGAATCGCGCTCGATCTCGACTTTCCGCAAATGAGGCGCAAGCAAAGCAAAATCTGCTGGCGGCAACGCTGCTAACAACCGATTACCAACTCTGGTCGCGTGGTCCATCATGGGATTGGTCCCCGACGGATGCTCGGCCTAGGACTCATGCCGGTTTGTCGAGCTGCTCTGCAGAGTGACAGCTCAACGGCAAGCCAACCGGCCGCCACAGATATGGTTCCTATGATGGATGGTGAGCATGCGCAGGACCCACAGCCGCACGCTGTAGCGGAGATCCTATGCCTCTGGCTTCAGCTGGCGCTCGGCAAGGCCGCCGCGGACATCACAACCGATCGCATCAAACTTTGTCGCGAGCAGGCTGCGCGAGGGCAGAAGAGTGTCCTCGCCAGGGAACGCTCTCCGAACGAGCTCTTCGACCACGATTAGAGAAGCGCAAGACGCCTGCAAACGCGCTCTGAATCACTCAGTGACAGTATCGAACTGCTTCAGGAAAGTTTTCTGACCGATCGGACCAACACTGGTGGAAAGACGGCCATGAATGCGCGGCGATGCCCATATTCTGCCAGACGATCCCCGGGACGCGATCGGCAAGTCATTGATGGTCTTCAACCGGTTGCTATCTCTTAATCAGCGGGTCCCAGGTTCGAGCCCTGGTGCGCCCACCATTCCATGGCTTCGCCTCCCAGCTCGGCTGAGCCGCGTGGATAATTGACTTTGATCGGCTGAGCGGATGTCCGCTTCTCAACTGGGATCCGATCCAACGAGAAGCGCGTTGATCTTAATCCGCAATCTTGAGCATGCCGCGCGTCGGACCTCTCTTTCGCCGTGCAAGAGCCGGCACCAGCGTCGGTGACTCATCCGCGACGCGCAACGCGAAATAGGCGATCGTCGCCTGAAGACCGTCCTTCAGCGCTACGCGCGGACGCCATCCCAGAAGTTGCGCGGCGGTGTCGATGACCGGCTTGCGACGCTTCGGATCGTCCTTCGGCAGCGCCACGAAGCGGAGTGGGGAGGCCGACTCCGTGTACGTCAGGACCTCCCGGGCTATGGCCTCGATCGTGACCTCGTGCGGATTGCCGAGGTTGCAGGGGCCGGTTACCGAGGCCGGGCTTTCCATCAGCAGCTGAAGGCCCCGCACCAGATCGTCGACGAAGCAGAAACTCCTTGTCTGCGTGCCGCCGCCATAGATCGTGATCGGCTCGCCGCGCAGCGCCTGCACGATGAAATTGGAGACGACACGGCCATCGTTCTCCAGCATGCGCGGGCCATAGGTGTTGAAGATGCGCGCGACCTTAATCTCGGTTCCGTGCGTGCGGTGGTAGTCGAACATCAGCGTCTCGGCGGCGCGTTTGCCCTCGTCGTAGCAGGCCCGCGGCCCGATCGGGTTGACGTTGCCAAGATAGCATTCCGGCTGTGGATGCACCTCCGGATCGCCGTATACTTCGCTCGTCGAGGCCTGCAGGACGCGGGCGCCCTTGCGGCGGGCGAGCTCGAGCAAATTGATGGTGCCGAGCACGCATGTCTTCATCGTGCCGACCGGATCCTTCTGGTAATGCCGGGGTGAGGCGGGGCAGGCGAGACTGTAGACCCGGTCGATCTCGTCGTCGATCTCGATCTCCTCGCGCACATCATGCTCGATGAAGCGAAAGTTCGGATGGTTCAGCAGCGGCCTGATATTGTCGATTGTGCCCGTGAACAGGTTGTCGAGGCAGATCACCCTGTTGCCGCGTTGCAGAAGCGAATCGCAGAGATGAGAGCCGATGAAGCCGGCGCCGCCGGCGATGAGCACTGTCGGCGAGCGACGGAGCGTGGGAATTCGGGTCTGGAGTGTCATGGCAAGCTCCCTCAGAGTTCGGCGACTTGAACCGGTCGGCCAGCCGGTAGCCGCGCCGATTTACGGCGGCGGCGCGCGGTTGCTTCGGCGCAGTAGACCTCCAACTGGCGGGCTCGATGGTCGGAGGTGTGATCGGTCAGAACGCGGCGGCGCGCGCTCTCGGCGATAGTGCGTCGACGTTCCTCGGGCATGTCGCGCAGGATCTCGATGACGTCGCGCGCCGTTGAGGCCAGCAAGATTTCCCGCGACGGCTCGAAGATGGTCTCGATCCCCGGCCATCGGTCGGAAATCACGGGCGTGCCGCAGGCGGCAGCTTCGAACAGCCGAACGCTCGGCGAGAAGCCCAGCGCGCGCATGTCGGCGCGGGTCGCATTCAGGGCGAACCGCTGCTCCGCGTAAAACATCGGGTGCTGCTTTGGCGCGAGGTGCTCGATCCGCATGACATTGTCGGGCCAGGCGATATGTTCAGGATATTGCGCGCCCGCGACGGCGAATTGCTCGGACGGCAGCATCCGCGCCGGGGACAACAGCAATTGTTCAAGGACGGGCTGCCGGTCCTCGCTATAAGTCCCGAGGTAGCCCAGCGCCCATTTCGTCTGGGCCTGTTGCGGCACGTAGGCGTCCGCGTCGGCGCTGCAATAGAGAACCCGTGCCATCGGGCTGCCGTAACGCGCCTCGATCATGTCGGGCACCGGGCCACCGGCGAACGATAGATAGAGGTCGAAACGCGGGATCATCGCAGCGGAGAGATAGTCGAGGCCCCGGTCGAGTCTCGCCAGCGTCACCGGCGTGTCGATGTCGTAGAAGGCGGTGATCCCTCGCGCCTGGCTCGTGATCCATTCGGAGATGGCGATACCGTCGGGCACATAGGAGCCGATGATGACGAGGTCGGCGTCCCGGATCAGCTTTCCGAAGCGGCGAGGGACATCCTTCAGTGATTGATAGAGCTCGACAGTCCATGACGACGGCTTGGTGAGATCGCGATGCTCGCGATACCAGGCGACGTCGCGCTCCAGGAAGGTGACATGGTGGCCTCGTCGCGCGAGGGCCTCGATCAGGGCGCGATAGGTCGTGGCGTGACCATTGCCCCATGATGACGTGACCGAAAGACCGACGACGACGATGCTAAGGTTCATTCTGCTGCCTCGATGTGCGAGCTGCTTCCGACGAAGAGATCGTTGAATTGGCGGGCGCGATGCCGGTAGGTGTGTTGGCTGAGAATGTGCGCGCGGGCTCGGCTGGCGATCGCGGCGGCCCGATCAGGGCTGAGGGCGCCGAGATGGCCGGCAATCTCGGCTCCATTCGCGGCCACCAGCACTTCGCGATCCGGCTCGAGGAAATGGTCGATGCCGATCCAATGATCGGTGATCAAGCAGGCGCCTGCGCCGATCGCCTCGAACACCCGCGTCGGCGGCGAGAATCCGTAGCGCGCCATGCTGTCGCGATTGACGTTGAGCGTGGCAAGGCCGGAGCCGAAGAATGCGTTGTGCTCGCCGGTGCCGACATGCCCGACCTTTCGGAGGTTGCCGGACGTATCCTTGGTCTCCCAGCCGGAGCCGCCGAGAACGAACGTCTTGTCCGGCAACTGGCGCGCGATGTCGAGGAAGAAGTGCTCGACGCGCCGCTCGCGATCAGGCAGGCGATTTGCCAGCAGGCTGAGATCGCAGATGAAGTCCGGCTTGGGCGGCGATGGAAAATGCGTTTCGGGGTCGAGGGCGTTGTAGATCGGAACGCAGTCTCGCGCACCAATAGCGCGGTAGGCCGATACGACGCCATCGCCGCCGCCGTAGGTCAAGACCATGTCGTAGGATGGAATCGCACGGCGCAGATGATGCTCCGGATCGTTTGCCATCGCTTCGAGCGTGGCGGGAGCATCGACATCCCAGTAGATGCGCATGGTTCGGGAGGGTAAGGCAGCAACGGCGGTCTCCAGCTCCTGATCGAAGACGCCGACGCCGCTGGCCTTGATCAGCATGTCGGCCGATCGCGCCGCCGCATCGAGCGAGCCGCGCCAGCCGTCGGCGGTCGCGGGGTACACAACGACCCTGGCCCAGTCGGGGTCGTCGATGTCGCGGTGGGCCTGCCGCTCGAAGGCGTCAGGCTCGAAGAAGATGACGTCGTGTCCGAGCGCCGCAATCTGCTTGAGCATGCCGCGATAATAGGTGGCGGCGCCGTTCCAGTAAGACGAGACAAGGCTGGATCCGAAGAAGCAGATCTTCATGCGGAGGCTCCGATGTAACGCAGCGGCTGTGACGAGCTATCGGAGGCACGAATGGCCTCCACGATGCCCACAAGCTGTTGTGCGCGGTGACGGCAGGTATGGCGCTCCTGAATGGTCCGAAGGCCGGTCTCCACCATCGCGGAAGACAGCTCCCGATCGTCGAGAACGGCGCCGAGCGCGCGCTTCATCTCCGCGCCATCGGCCGCCTGGAGATAAGCGCCGTCCGGAAACAGGCTTTCCGCATCGGACCACGGCGCCGAAAGCAGAGGAATGCCGCAGGCGAGGGCCTCGAACACACGGATGGTAGGGATGCCCGGAAGCGACCGTACATAGGGCCCGCGCGGGACATGAATGGTCGCGCGCGCGCCGGCGAATGCCACCGGAGCCCAATGCGCAGGCAGCCAGCCGCCGTGGCGGATACCTGTGGCCCGGATGGCCTGGAGGGCGGCATCCGAGTAACGCACGCCATAGACACTCGCGCGCAAATTCAGCTCGGCAACAGGCTCGACCAGGAATTCGTTGAGCTCAGTGCTGCGTTCGCCGTCGCCCCAATTGCCGATCCAGACCAGATCGTCGGTAGGTTCGACATTCGGCAGCGGGTGGTACAAGGCGACATCGGCGGCTTCGTGCCAAGTATAGGCCCGGTCGGCCCAGCCGAGCTTCACGTAGATCTGGCGAAGCACCTCGCCGAAGGCGAGCACGCCGTCGAATGCATCGAGGTCAAATTGTGCAAGTTCGTCCGGCGCTGTAATCGCACGATGGTGGGTATCGTGGAACAATAATGTGAAGGGAGCGCCGTGCGCGCGCCTGTGCCCGATCTGCTCGATCACATCGGGCGAGTTCCATTCGTGCACGACGACGAGATCGGCGCCATCGAGCGCTTCGTCGAAATCGAGCGAGGCATCATAGCGACGAATGGAAATGCCTGGGAAGAGCTGTCCGATGTCTTGCAGGACCTCGCTGCCGCTCTCGCGGATGGCATTCAACCGACTCCAGCCGTCGATCGGCTCGAAAACGACGACCTCGTGACCAAGCGCATGCAGCTCGCGGGCGTAGCCGCGCAGGAAATGAGCGTTGCCATTGTTCCAGCAGGAGGTGAATGCGTGGTAGAACAGGACGCATTTCATGCGCGCACCTCGATCTGGCCGGCTTGAGGCGTCGTGCGGTTGGCAGCGAGTAGCCCTTCGTAGAGCTTCAGATAAGCGCCGGTCGTGCGCGACAGCGAATAGGTCAGGGAACGCTCGTAGGCGGCGCGTTGCAGCCGTGCTCTTCCGAGATCGTCCGCACAAAGTTCTGCGAGAGCTCGGTGCAACGCCTGGCTATCGCAGGGATCGAAAAACAGCGCGGCTCCGCTCCACAATTCCCGGAACGTCGGGATGTGCGACAGCACGAGCGCGCAGCCGGCGGCGGCTGCCTCCAAAACGGAGAGGCCGAACGGCTCATAAAGTGCTGGGCTTGCAAAGATCGCCGCGTGCTGGAGATGTCCGCGCAAGTCGCTGTGCGGCAATTGCCCAAGCCAAGTGACCCCCACGGACGGATCTGCTTCAGCGGGTCCTGCGACCTGAACCGGCCAATCCAGATCCGGTGCAGCCGCAGCCAATACTCCGATGTTCTTGGCATGATCCCACAGCCGGCCGGCCGCGAAGATCAACTCCTGCTTTCGAGTTGAGAGGTCCCCAGCAGCAATCCCGTTCCAGATCACGGCGCCGGCAGACCGTGGCCGATAGATCTCCATGATGTCATCGTGGAATGACCGGCTCGGGCAGACCCAAGCCTGCGTGCTGTTGAGCGCCGCGGCCACCCTTTCCGTATAACGCGCCCAACGGGGCTCGCCGAGCCAAGCCGTATCCCGACAGGCCAGCGCCCATGAGTTGACGCAGGAGTGCGCCACGAGAACGGTTGGCGCACGCCACGACAGGGTTGCCTCCCGGAAACTGTTGAGGTGGACGATGTCCGGCCTGAACCGTGCTTCGAGCCCTAAAAGGACACGCCTGGCATTGCGGAGGTCACGCCCTTCCGGGTCCTGCCATTCCAAAGCGAGGTCGGTTTCGATGAGGCGGACCCCCGAGCCGTGCAGCATCTCGCGCTGGTCGGCGCGCGCGGATGGACCCATCGTCGCCAGCGTCACGTGGGCGCCCGCGGCGGCAAGGCTCGAGGCGAGTGAGCAGGAATAGGTCCACACGCCGCCCACAATGTCGGTCGTCATCAGGATCCTGATGTCGGAACCGCGGCTCATGGCGCCACCGGATGTTCGAGGGCGTCAAGCGGGACCGGCCGATCGTTCTGCACGTCGCTGAACTGGTCGAACATTTCGAGATAGTGCCGATGCGCGCGCTCCCAGGCGAAATCGTCGGCCTCGCCCCACAGCTTTCGGTAGTCCGGCGAGCCGGGATAGGGATAGAGCGGGACCGGGTCGTTCGCCCAGATACCGGCATCCTGCATCTTGCGGCGCCAGCGCTGCACTACGGGATCGTCGTCCTCGGGGACCTCGATCAGATTGGCCTGCACGAAGGGGACGTAGCGTCGGGCTTCGACCAGGCGGTCGGCGAGCTGGTCGGTGGTCATCTTGCAGTTCTTGGCGAGTGCCGCGCGGCCCTCGACGGTGAGACTTTCGATGCCAGCCTCGATCGAGACGCAGCCTGCGCGACCCAGCAAGGCGAGCATGTCCGGCTTCCAGAGATCGATGCGGGTCTGGACACCGAATTTGAGGCCGCGCGTACTCAGCCCTTCCAGAAGTTCTGGGTTAGGAAGGAAGATTTCGTCGATGAAGTAGACATATTCGACGCCTTGGCCGCGCAGCCGATCAATCTCGTCGAGAATGATCGAGGGCGGCCGTTTGCGGTAGGCGTTGCGGAAATTCTCCTTGGCGCAGAACGTGCAATTGTAGGGGCATCCGCGCGACGCCTCGACCTCCGCGCCGGGGCCCACCGGTTCGGCCTCGAAGCGATGATGGTGGTGACGATGCCGCCGGATCATCTCGTCCGGCCAGTCGAGCGCTGGCTGATCCTTGAAGTCGACCGCCTGCGGGCCGCCATTGACCCGGACCGTGGCGCCGTCCGCCAAGCACAGGCCGGGGAAGTCCCGCTCCCCGTTGGCCAACCGCAGCAAAGATGCTTCGCATTCACCCATGACGATTATGTCGACCGCGAGCTTCTTCAGGGCCGCCCGCGGCGTGGTCGAGCCGTGCGGCCCAACGGCAACCAAGACCGGTGCAAGATCCCGTACCGCCAGTGCAAGCTCCTGCGGAACGCGCAGCTCCGGCGGTGCGCAGCGCCAGAACAGGTAGGTCGGTGCCGTCGTGATGACGATCAGGTCAGGCTCGAAGGCGCGCAGCTCAGCCTCGACGTCCCCGAATGACAGATCGAACATGTGCGCATCGAGCAGCAGCGTCCGGTGCCCGGCCGCTTTCAAATAATGCTCGGCGATCCCGAGCTCGAGCGGTAGGTGGGGGGACCGGCAGCCGAAATAGATGCTGCCGCCAAAATCCCAGTTCGGATTGATCAGGGCGACGCGCGTCATGCGAGAGCCTCGCGGTTGCCCCGAGTTGTTCCGAAGCGGCTGTCCAGCCAGGCATGAAGCGAGCGAAGGCCCTCGGCGACCGAGACCTGCGGTGCCCATCCGAGGGCGGTAGACAGCGCACGGGTGTCGGTGACGTACCAAGGCTGATCGCCCGGACGCCAATCGGCAAAGCGGTATGTGACCTGGTGGCCGGTCAGTTCGGCAATGTGGTCGATCAATTCCCGGAGGCTGACCGCATTGGCTGGTCCGCCGCCGAGATTGAACACGCGTCCACGCGCTAGCGAGATTCGGTCGAGTACTGCGAGCCAGGCAGAGGCTGCATCCGACACATGCAGCGCGTCGCGGACCTGATAACCATCGCCGTAGATCGTCAGTGGTTTGCCGCGGATCGCGCTCAGCAGGAAATGTGCGATCCAGCCCTGGTCCTCGGTGCCGAACTGGCGCGGCCCATAGATGCAGCTCATGCGCATCACCACGGTCTGGAGCCCGTAAACCCGCGCATAGTCGTGGACGTACTGATCCGCCGTCCCCTTGGAACAGCCATAGGGGCTGTAGAAATCGAGCGCAGCGTTCTCGGAGATGCCTTCGGCCAGCAAGTCGCTGGTGGGCGTATAACGGCGGCCGGTGAGTGCGATCTCGCTGTCCTCGATCAGGCGGCCATAGACCTTGTTGGTGGAGGCGAACACGACCGGAGCGGTGCTGTTGTGCAGCCGAACCGCTTCAAGCACGTTCAGGGTGCCGCGCGCGTTGATCTCGAAATCGGCGGCGGGATCGCTCACGCTGCCCGTGACGGCGACCTGAGCCGCCAAATGCAGCACCGCGCGGGCCTCACGCACGGCATCGATCACCGGGATCGGCTCACGAATGTCGGCCACCGCGATGGTGATGAGGTCGCGATGCCTGGATTTCAGCCATTGCGCGTTCTCGCGCACGCCGGCGCGGGCCAGGTTGTCCAGCACCAATACGCGCTCGCCGCGCTCCGCCAGCCGGTCGGCAAGATTGCAACCGATGAAGCCGCAGCCGCCTGTGATCAGAACCGGCCTATTGTCTCGCTCATTCATCACGCAACCAATCCTCGTTGCAGCAGCTCCTGGGTCGCCCGCTCGGCCTGGTCGTCGGCGATCTGGTCTGCGAGATATTCCGCGAGCTCCTCCAGGCCGTCCCTGAAAGCCACATGCGGCTCGAAGCCGAGAAGGTCGCGCGATTTGCCGATATCTGCGAAGCAGTGCCTGATGTCGCCGGCGCGGTATTTCCGCGTGATCTCGGGCGCGATGTCGCTCCTGCCCATGACCCCGGCGAGGTCCTCGGCGACCGACAGGATGGTCCGGCTTTGGCCCGAGCCCACGTTGAAGACGTCCTGCGTCTGCTCCACTTGCAGCGCGATGCGGCAGGCGCGGGCGACGTCGTGCACGTGAACAAAATCGCGCCGTTGCTCGCCGTCCTCGAAAACAAGCGGCGGCCGACCGTTGAGGAGCCGCGCGGCGAAGATCGCGAGTACGCCGGTATAGGGATTTGACAGGGCCTGACGGGGACCGAACACGTTGAAGAAGCGCAGCGCCAGGGTCGGGATGCCGTAAGCCTTGCCTGTGATCAGGCACATGCGCTCCTGCGCAAACTTGTTCAATGCGTAGACCGAGCTCAGTGATGGCAGCTTGCTCTCCGGGGTCGCCACGGGGACGAGTGGGTGACCCGCACTGTCGCGCAACTCCCATTCCCCTCTGCGCAGCTGCTCGATCGGCCGTTCGTCGCAGGCGACGACGCTTTGATCGGGCCTGCG
The DNA here is from genome assembly GCF_023074095.1 of Bradyrhizobium sp. 137. Lineage (NCBI taxonomy): Bacteria > Pseudomonadati > Pseudomonadota > Alphaproteobacteria > Hyphomicrobiales > Nitrobacteraceae > Bradyrhizobium > Bradyrhizobium sp. 137. Next base: position 59,056 of record NZ_JADPKU010000066.1, on the reverse strand, counting down.
ATAGAGGCCCTCGCCGTAGATGCTCATGGAGGAGGCGACCACCAGCCGTTCGACTGGGCGCCTCGACAGCGCCTGGAGCAGCACCGCTGTGCCGAGCTCGTTGGTCCGCACAAAAGGCTCGATGTCGTACATGCTCTGGCCGACGCCGACGGCGGAAGCGAGATGCACGACCATGTCGGCCCCGCGCAGGGCATGTTCGACCGCAACGCTGTCAGTGACGTCGCCAACGACGAGCTCGGCCTCATCGGCGAGATAGGACGGGCGCTGGCGGTTGCCGCCGTGGACCTGCGGCGAAAGATTGTCGAGCAGCCGGACCTCATAACCGGCAGCGAGCAGCATGTCGGTTGCATGCGAGCCGATGAATCCCGCGCCTCCAGTGATTAATACCCGCGTCATGCACCACTCCGTGCCGCCGTAAGATCGATCCCTTGGGGAAATCGACCGATGATGGGAGCTGAAGCGCGCCTTACTGTCTGGTCGGACGACCTGCACGCCAGTCACGTTTGGAGTCAGAAGCGATGCAAGGAATGTTCGTTCCTCGAAATTGTACAAACGAATATTTCTCTAACCTGGATCAATAACCTAGGTGAATCCCCAGCCCTGCTGCCCGCTAGAAGTGCGCGCCGTGCAGCGGTTCCGGCAGGTCCAGATGCCTTGCTGCGGTGGCGCCGATATCGGCAAAGCCGGCACGCCAGCCGATCGGAGCAGATGATTGCGTCGTCCGGGCCAGGATCGGCACCTGTTCGCGGGTGTGGTCGGTGCCCCTCCAGGTCGGATCGCAGCCATGGTCTGCGGTGATGATCAGAAGATCGTCGCTCCGCAGACGTGACAGTAGCTCGGGAAGACGGTCATCGAAGACTTCGAGTGCCGCGGCATAGCCCGCGACGTCGCGGCGATGGCCGTAGAGGGTGTCGAAGTCGATGAAGTTGGCGAACAGCAATCCTCCATCCGCAAGGCTGGCCAGCCCCTTGAGCGAGGCGTCGAACAACCCGTCATTGCCGTCGCCGCGCATGTTTCGCCCGGTTGCCCGATGAGCGAAGATGTCGTCGATCTTGCCGATCGTCACGATGTCACGGCCGGCGCTTTCAGCGAGATCTAAGATGGTTCGCCCGGGCGGCGGCACCGAATAGTCGCGCCGGTGTACGGTGCGCTTGAAGTCGCTCGCATTTGTGCCGACGAATGGCCGGGCAATGACGCGGCCGATGTTGAGGGGATCGATCAGTCGCCTTGCGATCGCGCAAATCTCATACAGACGTTCGAGCCCGAAGGTCTCCTCATGCGCTGCGATCTGGAACACGCTGTCGGCTGAGGTGTAGCAGATCGGCATTCCCGTTCGCATGTGGCGCTCGCCGAACTCGGCGATGATCTCCGTGCCGGAGGCGTGACAATCCCCGAGGATGCCGGGCAATCCGGCTTGCTCGCAGAAGGCCTTAGTCAGATCCCCGGGGAAGCAGGGCATCGTTCGAGGGAAATAGCCCCATTCGAACGGTACGGGCACTCCGGAGATCTCCCAATGACCTGACGGGGTGTCCTTGCCTTTCGAGATCTCGGTCGCGCACCCAAATTGCCGGTGCTCGACCCGACCGTCCAGCCCCGGCGGCACGCGCCCGGTGGCGAGGCGGCAGGCTTGGCCGAGGCCGAGCGCGACGAGATTGGGAAGCCGGAGCGGACCCTCGCGGGCGGCGCTGTCGGCGCGACCGGCCATGCAGGCTTCAGCGATGTGGCCGACAGTGTCGGCGCCATCGTCACCATAGCGAGCGGCATCCGGCGCGCCGCCGATGCCGACGGAGTCCATCACCAGGATCAGGGCACGCATGTCGGTTCCCTGATAGGGGGATTGGCGGACGTTGCGGAGGATGCAACACCCGTCTTCGTGCAGTAGCGATCGACCATCGATGCGCAGAAATCGGCAAATTCATTGACGTCGAGTGGCGGGCTGGTGTGATGCGGCTCGATGCCCCGATGCTCGGGTGTGAAGCAGAACGTCACCGTGACCTGAAATTCCGCCAGCGCCCCCATCTGGCGGTCGAACCATGCGAGCGCATTAGGACGGAAGCTGTCGGCCCATGAAAGACCTGTCCTGAGATGGGTCACGCCGAGACGGCGCATCCAGTGCACGGCGTCGTCGAGGCGATGATCCTCGAAGTGGAACCACTGGCACAGACCCATTGCAGGCGCATAGATGCCAAACTGGTCGGCCGCCGCCTTTGGCGTGCCGTCCTCGCGCAGCAGGCCCATGTGGAAATGCCTGTAATACGAGGAGCCTTCGGCTTCCTTGTGCCGTGTCGTTGCTTCCCAGGCGGAGGGAAGGTCGTAGAGGCTGTACCAATGGATGCGCGGGGCACGGCCGATCAGGAGTTCGGCTGTGCGCGACAGGCCCCAGGCTTGCACCTCTTCGGCGCCGAACGAGGAGACGCCGACCTCCGTCACCCAGACAGGCAGGGTGGTGACCGCCTTGATCTCCTCGATCTTGGCCGGCCAGTCGCCGATCTGCCACAGATTCCAGTCGAGCGGAAAGCCATGCACGGCGACTGCATCGAAATTGTCGAGCACGCCGCGGCTCTGCATGTTGCGCATGAAGGACGGATCAATCGGCGAGATGCCGCCGAGCACGATTGGCAATGCCGGCCGTGCACTGCGGATCGATTTGCCGGCAGCAATGGCCAAGTTCGCGAACATCGCCCAATCCGGATCGATCAGGAGATTCCAATGCGACTTGTTGTTCGGCTCGTTCCAGATCTTGGCAGCCTCGATCATCGGCTTGTGCTCCGGCAAGGATAGACGGGTCCATCGGCCTGGGGGCGCTCCGTTCGCTCGCAGAGATAGACCTCCTCTTCGGGATGCGCAGTGATGGCAAAGCCGGCGCTGCGCAGCATGGCCTCGACGCAGGCCCGGTTCGGGACCCACCAATTGGTGGGGTCGTCGGCGTATTTGTGCTCGATGAAGTGCAGTTTGGGATAGCCGGCGGAATCGAACTGGTCGGTGGTCCAGAAATCGTAGTTCTTCTCGATCGCGTCGACGTGACTGTCGCCGCGCTGCATCGACTGGAACAGGAGGAGGTCCTTGGCGACGTGCTCGTGGATGAGATCCAGCGCCAGAAGCGGATGGCGCAGGTGGTAGAGCACGCCCATGAAGATCACCAGATCGAACTTCTCGCGGAGCTGCCCGACATCATAGGCCGACATCTTGCGGAATTCGATCCTGAGGCCTTTCACTTCGGCGGCAAAGCGCGCCTGCGCCAGGTACTCCTCGTCGGTGTCTAGTCCAAGCACGCGCTCGGCGCCCCGCTGCTTCATCTCCATGGCGTAAAAGCCGGCGTTGCAGCCGATATCGAGCACGGTCTTGCCTTCGAGGCGGTCCGGAATGATTCCGGAAAATCGCCGCCATTTCACGCTGGGATAGTCGCCAAGGAAGTGGGCGGGGGCGGTCGGCACGCCGTTCAGGTCGAGATTGTGAAACCACGGCCCGAGCGCATCGACGCGCTTGCGAATTTCCTCGCGCGTAAGTAGCGCTCTCGTCATGCAGTCGCTCCGTTGTCCATCGCGGGGATCGGTCGAGCTCCATCCGACGAGGTGCCGACCCGCAACCTCGACCGGCCGTCAGCGCCGGCGCTGTCCGCGAGAAGAGCCATAGCCTTGCGATAGCCGTCGACGGTTCCGACATCGACATAGGACTCCCCCGCCTTGATCCCGATGCCGACGCCGCCTGCCTGGAGGTAGGCATTGACCAAAGTCCCAAAATATTCGTCTCGCCGGTCTCGCGCGTTCCAGAGCGCATGCAATTCGCGGAAGCCGGTGGCCGACATCCTGAAAGCGCCCCAGATCCACCGCGAAGTTGGGGTCGGCTGCTTGACTTGGATCTCCCGCACGCTGTCTCCCTCGACCACGACGGCGTCGAAGAATTCCGGGCGCTCGACTGGGAAGAGGAGGAAGGAGAGGTCGGCATCGGGCAGAGCCTGCAAGGCGGCCTTTGGAAACCACACGGTATCGGGCAGGCCGACGACGACGTGCTCGTCATGTCCGACCACGGTGCCGGCCCGGAAGACGGCGTCGCATAAGCCGGATGCGTCGGGCTGGACCACATAGGCGAGCTGAGCGCTGCCGTAGTGATCGCCGAAATATTCCAGAATGTCGGATTTGCCCGGCGAAATGACGAAGCAGATCTTGTCCGCTCCGCCGAGGATGAGGCGCTCCAGGAGATACTCGGAGACCGCGCAGGGGCGCTCCGTGCCGTCGTCGCGCCGGCTGCCGACGGGCAGCAGCTCCTTGGAGAACGCCAGCGGTTGGATGCGGCTGCCGCGGCCCGCGGCCGGAACGATGCCCCACATGGTCAGGCCTCCTCGGATTGCTGGCGATGCGTGCCGCTGGACGCCGCCTGCTCGAGCAGCGACACCAGCTCGCGCGCGCGTTTGTCGGATGTGTGCTGATCCAATGTCCGTTCATAGGCGCATCTAGCGATGGATTGGAGCTCGGCGCTCGGCATCGCCAACGCCGCCAATGTGTCCTGCGCGTCGCGGGCGATCAGGATCTCCCTGCCAGGCGCGAAGAACTCTTCGATACCCGGCCAGTCGTCGCTCAGGAGCGGGACGCCACAGGCAGCCGCCTCGAACAGACGGCCGGAGGGGCACCAGCCCATCTCCGCCATGGCTCTGCGTGTGACGTTGAGGGTCAAGCGGGAGGACGCAAAGAAAGGCGCATGCTCCGATGGCGGCAGATGCCGCACGAAGTAGATGTTGGGCGACCATGGGAAGTCGTCAGGATATTGCGCCCCGCCGATCAGGAAGCGCAGGTCCTGCCGCGCGCGTGCCGGTTCGACGAACAGCGCTTCAAGTCCGCGCTGGCGGTCTTCGGAATAGGTGCCGAGATAAGAGAGATCTGCGCGGTAGTGCGGTCGGGGCGGCACCGGGCGATGAATATCGACATCGACGTGGCCGTATAGGGGGCGAATGTCGCGGGCGCCGAGCCGGTCGCGGAATTCGTGGGCAACGCGGGGCCCGCCGGTGAAGCTGAGGACGAGCGCGAAATCCCGTAGGCCCCGTGGGCTGATATAAGGAACGGATCCACCCTCCATGAGCCGCGCCAGCGTGATCGGGGTATCCAGATCATAGAAGACGGGAACGGCGCGTCTTTCCGACATGATCAGGTCGGTCGCCGCGATCGCGTCGGGACAATAAGACGTGACGATCGCGACATCGGCATCCCCGACGTCGCCGCGGGCGAGGGAGCGGGTCTCGTCCCAAGTCGAAAACAACCGCAGCTGGCCGCCCGGCAACTCATTGAAGTCGCGGGCGCCGGCGTAATAGGGCACATCGCGCTCGTAGAAGACGACGGTATGGCCGAGGTGTGCCAGATGCTTGCAGAGGCCGCGCCACAGGGTCGCGTGGCCGTTGCCCCAGGAGGAGGAGATGGTCAGCCCGAAAATGACGATCTTCACGCCGGCACCCGCTGATTGATCCCGGTAATCCTGAACCCGCGGCTGTCCACGCTGAGAGTGGAGATGCTGGATGGGTCGATTTCGATCGAGAGAAAGTCGTCAAGCCGCATGCGCGCGTAATGCAAGAGCGCAGCACGGATCGGCTCGGCATGACTGACGGCAATGACGGTGCCCGCAGAATGATCGTTGCGCAGCTGCTCCAGATGGCCGACGACGCGATTCTGGAGCGACCGCATGCTCTCGCCCCCGGGTGGGCGGCTAGCCCCGCGCCGCCTGTTCCAGCGCGACCATTGCGGGTCCTGACGGAGTTCCTCGAAGGACCGGCCGCTCCATTCGCCATAGTCGAGCTCGTCGAGAGCGGGGACGATCTCGATCGGCAGTCCGAAGTGCGCCGCCAGAATGGAGGCTGATTGCATGCAGCGCCGCTGCGGGCTCGACTGGATCAAGGCTGGCCACGGGCTGATCGTGATTGCACAGCGCGCCATTTCCTCGCAGCCGATGTCGTCGAGCGTGACGCCATTCATCCGGCCGCATAGCGTGCGGCCGAGCAAAGCATGGTGACCGTGACGCACGAGATGAATGATCCTCGCCATCAGGAATACACCTTGTCCTCGATGAAGGCGCGCGTTCGCCGTCCGGCCTCCTCGTCGGTGAACTGCTGCGGCGGCGATTTCATGAAATAGCTGGAGGGGCCGGTCAGGGCGCCGCCCTGACCGCGATCCATGGCAAGTTTTGCGCAGCGGACCGCGTCAATCACGACGCCCGCGGAGTTCGGGGAGTCCCACACTTCGAGCTTGACTTCGGCACTCAGCGGCACGCCGCCGAATGTCGTGCCTTCGAGCCGGATGAAAGCGAGCTTGCGATCGGTCAGCCAGGGCACGTGATCGCTCGGCCCGACATGGATGTTGTCGGGATCGATCGGAACGTCGAACTGGCTGGTGACCGCCTGAGTCTTGGAGATCTTCTTCGAGGTCAGCCGCTCTCGTTCGAGCATATTCTTGAAATCGGTATTGCCGCCGACGTTGAGCTGGTAGGTGCGGTCCAGCCGCACGCCGCGATCGCGAAACAAATTGGCGAGCACGCGGTGCAGGATGGTTGCGCCGACCTGGCTCTTGATGTCATCGCCGATGATCGGAAGGCCTGCATTCTCGAACCGCTGCCGCCAGTCCGGATTGGAGGCGATGAAAACGGGGATGCAATTAACATAGCCGCAGCCGGCTTCGATGGCGCGCGCTGCGTACCATTCACTTGCGCGTTGCGAGCCGACGGGCAAGTAGGACACCAGCACGTCGGTCCGTGACATCGCCAGGACCTCCGAAACATCGGCCTCCGGGACGTCGGCGACCGGAACATCATCTTCAAGATAGTGCCCGATGCCATCCATCACCGGGCCGCGATGAACGATCACGCCGGTCTGTTCGACATCGGAGAATCGATGCGTGTTGTTCGGCTTGGCAAAGATGGCGTCGGCGACATCGTGCCCGACCTTGCCGGCGTTGACGTCGAAAGCTGACGCGATCTGGAGGTCGCTGACGTGATACCCGCCGAGATCGACGTTCATCAGGCCGGGCACAGGCTCGTTCGATTTGGCGTTTCGGTAGTAGGTGAGCCCCTGGACGAAGGAGCTTGCGCAATTGCCGACGCCGACGATGCCGACGCGCACGCGGCGCCTGTCCTGAAGACGGGAATGCATGACTAAAACCTCCGGGAAGACGATGGCGTCAGCGTAAGTAGATCGGCGAACGTGTCGGAAGGTATGTTCGTTCCTGTGCTGGAGCCGCCGAGCCCGCGTGCGGATCGATTCAGGGCAACAAAAATGCAGCGCGCTTAACTTGGGATAAGATCCGCAGCCGGATCAACGGAACGAAGATCATCCTGAATGAAGATGAAGAAGATGATGCTGTTGTCTCGCGTCGGCCCGGCGCGCGTGAAGAACAAATCCTGCCGGCCCGCGTTTCATCGCAAATGGCCTCGACGATGGCCGTGTCATTGCCGGGCCTGCACAAGCGAGGTGCCACATGACGTCCAAGACGCAGAACAACGAAGCCCAGCAGACCACCGATCACGCCGCGATCCGCAAATGGATCGAAGAGCGCGGTGGGCAGCCGGCGACGGTCAAGGCGACCGAAGAAGATGGACACGCCGGCATCCTGCGCATCGATTTCGATCCGCCGGATGAGGGGCTGGACCGCATCGGCTGGGATGAGTTCTTCGAGAAGTTCGATGAGGCCGGCATTGCCTTCCTGCACCAGGACCGGACCAAGGACGGAAAGCTGAGCCGCTTCCACAAATTCGTCCGTCGCTAGCCGGATCTCGGGACGTGACGAACGGCTGGGTGGAGGCCATGCGAGCAGGCGATTTTGCGCGTGCCTGGGCCATCAATGACGAAGATCTCGCGACGTCTGGGTACCCGCCCAAGCATACCGGTCCGCGTCACCTTCAGCGAATCTGGCGGGGGGAGTCGCTTGCGAACAAGCACGTGCTCGTGCGGTGCTATCACGGGCTCGGCGACACGATCCAGTTCCTGCGTTTCATGCAACCTCTTCGCGGCATAGCGCGCAGTGTCACGGTCTGGTGTCAGCCCGAACTGTTGCCGCTGGTCGAGCGCATGGCAGGTGTCGATTGCACGCTTGCGCTCCATTCGGGCACGCCTGAAGCTGACTTTGAGGTGGACGTCGAAATCATGGAGGTGCCGCACGCGCTCAAGGTGGGGAGAGAGGAGATCGAGATGAGCGCGCCATATTTGACGCTGCCGCCGAGAAGCATGCCTGTGTCACTCGACTGCGAAGGTCTGGCCGTCGGCCTCGTCTGGGAGGTCGGCCAATGGGATAAGCGGCGCGCTATTCTCCCCGCATTGTTGCGACGTCTCGCCGTTCCTGGCGTAGCGCTTCATTCGCTCCAGAGAGAGGCGGCGACCGAAGAGCTCGCGCAGATCGGCGCTCGCGACATCAGCACGCCCGATATCGCGGCTCTCGGTCGTCTTCTCTGTCAGCTCGATCTCGTCATTTGCGTTGACACCATGGTCGCACACCTCGCGGGAGCACTCGGATGCGAAGCCTGGGTGCTGCTGCACGCCGATTGCGACTGGCGCTGGCCTTCATCCGGGTGCCGTACGTTTTGGTATCCGAGCCTGCGCCTGTTTCGTCAAAAGACAGCCGGCGATTGGGGTGCTGTCATTCTGGAAGTGCGCAGAGCCTTACAGGAGCGCGTGAGGTGTGAGCAGAAGGTTACACAATATCATCTGGCCGACGCGACGGCACCTTTGGTCAATTCCAGTTGCACTGGTCGGCGGCCTTGATCAGGTGGCCGGATGCCTAGATACGCGGGATCGAAGCCTGCCAGCCGGACCAGTCCGGGCCAGTCGGAGATCATCAAGGTCTTGCCGTGCCAGTGCAGCAGGTTGCAGCGGCGCAACTCCCGGATGGTGCGATTGACATGGACTGGGGAGATGCTGCAGGCCGCCGCGAGGTCGGATTGGGTGAACGGCGAAGCCAATCTGAAGTCCTTTGCGAGCCCGACATTCTGCAGGCGTGTCGTGATCTCGCAGAGCAGGTGCGCTACACGCGTCAAGGCGTCCCGGCTGCCGAGGTTTACGGCCCAGTTGCGCTGTCTGGCGTGGTCGCCAAGCAGCATCAGCAGGAGGGTACGCGACATCGCGGGCGAGCGCGCCGATAGTTCGCGAAAGAAGCGATGCGGCACCAGCGCGACCACGGCTGGTCCGAGCGCAATGAGGTTGCCATTGATGCGGGGCTGATAGAGGGTCTGGAGGTCAGCGATGTCGCCGGGGACCGAGATCGATGTGATCTGCCCGTCTGCGGCCTGGGCGTCCTGCCAGGACAGGTAGCCCTGGAGCAGCAGACAGCATTGATGGCTGTCATCGCCGTGGCGCAGGATAGCCTGATGTGAACTGAAGTGCGCGATCGTGCTCGGCATTTCTGCCAGCAGATCGAGGTCGTCGGCGGTCACGTCACCGATACTCGCCAGGTGATCGGCAAGCTTGGAAAAGGCAAATCCCGTCTGCATCGGTCATCCGATCGCCCGCCGCCTACCGCAACTCTGACCCAAATGGCAAAGGGCAGGCATTAACCTGTGATACGCTCCCTCGACCAGGGTATGATCGATTGGTGCGAGTCGACGTTCGCCAGTCTTCAATGTTCCTGTGAAATGAAGTCAGGGAAAGCGGCAGTCGTCCGCACTTCGAGGCGTCTGCAATCTTCGCGGGCACTATTGCGTAGCGTGAGGTCTTTCCGCGGGAGGCGGTCCCCCTGTTCGACACCGACACGATGGCGACAAGGGACAGACCTCTCTCGGCGGTCCTCCGGAAGGCCGGTTCCAGGGCTTGTCCGAAGCCTCAGCCATGCGGCGGTAACGGGCGGGAATGGGGCCGTCGCGAACTCGCGGACGCCGGCACCTGCGCGGCTCCCGTGAACGGATTCGGGTACATCTTTGAGTCATCGAAGCTTTTGCGCCGGGCGCCCTGGCTAGGAACGAGCGTCATGTCAGGGGATTTGAGCAAGGTCCCGACCGGAAGATGCTCATGCACAGATTTGACGCCGCTTCATCGACCGCCGCCCTCACGAGGGTGACGGGGGACATCTGGATCGCGGACGATGCGCCAATCAGCGCGGCCGGTCTGCGTCTGCCTGTTCGCATGACCGTCATTCGGCTGTCGAATGGTGACCTCGTGCTGCACTCGCCGGTGCGATATTCGCCTGCTCTGCGCAATGAGCTGGAGCGGTTGGGATCAATCAAATATCTGGTCGCGCCGAACGTTGCGCACTGGATGTTCTGCCTGCCTGGCAAAGGCATCTGTCGCAAACGTTGACCTTTACGGCGCGAGGACTGTCTGCGCGGAAACAGGTGCGAGAGGCCGGACTTCGCGTTGACCGCGAGCTCGGCGACACCACCCCGGAGAGTGGGCCGCCGAGCTTGAGACCATCTCGGTGTATGCCCCGATGTTCTCCGAGGTGGAGATATTCGACAAGCGGAGCCGCACATTGATCCTGACGGATCTCGTGCAGAACCTTGATTCCCATGATCTTTCCGCGTCAAATCAGGCCGCCGCAAACCTGCTCGGCATCGCCAAGCCTGATGGCAAGGCGCCGATTTATCTTCGGCTCTTGTTGCGCCTCGGTGGCCGTTCGGTACAGGCCGCGGCCGAACGGCTCGTGCACCTGGCGCCCGAGCGGGTCATCTTCGCGCATGGCGACTGGTTCAAGGCGGAGGCGGCCGTGCGCCTCCGGCGGTCGTTGCGCTGGCTTGTCCCAATGGATGCCTCGGGATCTTCGCCGCGGCGAATGGCGGGCACACGGGTCGTCATTACGGGAGCATCCAGCGGAATTGGCCGAGCGGCGGCGCTGGCGTTTGCGCAGCAAGGGGCGAGCGTGGCGCTTGCCGCGCGTCGCGGCGAGATCCTGGCAAGCCTCGCGGCAGAGTGCGAGGCGCTGGGAGGCCGTGCCTTGGCGGTCCAGACCGATGTCAGCGATGCGGAAGCGGTGCAGCGATTGGCAGGACAGGTTGACGATGTATTCGGCGGAATCGACGTCTGGATCAATAACGCCGGCACCGGTGTATTCGGCGCCTATCAGGACGCCGATTTCGCGCTTCACCGCCGAACCATCGAAGTCAATCTCCTGGGAATGATGCACGGCGCCTTCGCGGTGCTTCCGATCTTTCTCCGCGAGAACCGAGGCATCCTGATCAACAACATCTCGCTGGGGGGTTGGGTGCCGACGCCGTTTGCGGCGGCCTATTCCGCAAGCAAGTTCGGCCTGCGCGGTTTCACGGCGAGCCTGCGCCAGGAACTCGGCGCGCATCCGAACATCCATGTCTGCGGCGTGTTCCCGGCGATGGTGGATACGCCGGGCTTCGTCCACGGCGCCAACATGTCCGGGAAGAGGCTCGATCCGGGGCCGCTGCTGTACCAGTCAGAAGATGTCGCTCAGGCCTTTTTGAGCCTCGTTCGCGCGCCGCGCGATGAAGTGGCCGTCGGCTGGCCCGCGCGCGGTGGCCAGATCGCCTATGCCATCGCGCCGAAATTGACAGAAAATCTGTTGGGTGGCGCATTCCGATTCCTCCTGTCGCGCGCCGGACGCGCACCGATCAGCGAGGGAAGTATCATCGAAGCCTCGCCGCTCGGCACGTCGGTAGACGGGGGATGGCTGGGGCGGAAGCAGCTTCCACCGGCTAGGGTCATCAGCCAGGGGCTTGCACTTGTGGGAATGGTTGCGTGTGTGGCTTTGGTGGCCTCGGTAGCCGTCCGGCCGCGTCGGCCGCAGATCAGGACCAGGCGTCGCCGGACGTCGACGGGACGTACCGTACCAAGGCTGTCTTGACCGACGGACATCATGGCAGCGCGTAGGCTCGCACGTAGTCCCCGAGCCTGGTGCCGAACGAGCCGTGGCCGCCATCGACCGTCACCACGTATTGCTTGCCGCCGGTCTCGTAAGTCATCGGCGTTGATTGGCCGCCAGCGGGAAGACGGTCCTGCCAGAGCTGCTTGCCATCACCGACGTCGAATGCCCTAATATAGTCATCCATTGTTCCCGTGATGAAGATGACGCCTCCCGCGCTCACGATCGGCCCGCCCAGCATGGGAACGCCCAGCTTGAACGGAAGCGGGACAGGGGCCTGATCGCGGATCGTGCCGATGCGGTGTTGCCACACCACCTTGTGCGTCTTGAGGGCAATGGCCGCGATATTCCCCCAGGGCGGGGCGAGGCAGGGTATGCCGAGCGGCGACAGGAAGATGCCGAGATCGACGCCATAGGGAGCGCCGTACATCGGCTGAACGCCGAGTTCGGTGCCGGGTGGATGCGCAGCGTTCGGCGCGGCCGGATTGTCTTTTCCACGCGGCACCAGGCGGGAAATGAACGGTATCGATTGAGGGTTTGCGATCGCGATCTGCCGCTGTGGATCGACGGCAATTCCGCCCCACTCGAACATGCCGAAATCACCCGGGAACACCAGCGTGCCTTGCTCCGAAGGCGGCGTGAACGGCCCTTCGGAACGGAGACGCTTGAACTTGATACGGCAGGCGAGCTGGTCGAACATCGTGCTGCCCCACATCTGCGCGTCCGTCAGCATGCCGGGTGGGCGGAAGCTCAATTCCGAGAAGGGTTGGGTGGGGGACAGCCGGTCGCCGGGTGCGGCGCCCTGCGGCACGGGCTTCTCCGGCGCGGGCACCAGCTGATGCCCGTCGCGGCGGTCGAGCACGAAAATGTCGCCCGTCTTTGCCGGAATGTAGATCGCCGGCGTGGTGCCGCCATTCGAACGCAGATCGACCAGGCTCGGCTGCGAAGGCATGTCCATATCCCAGAGATCATGGTGCACGTTCTGGAACGACCAGCGTAGTTTTCCGCTGGCGATATCGAGCGCGATCAGCGCCGAATCGTAACGCTCCTTGTCCGACGAACGGCCGCCGCCCCAGATATCCGGAGAGCTTGAGCCGAGCGGGACGTAGACGAGCCCGAGATTTTCGTCGACCGCCGAGATGCTCCACGAATTGGGTGAACCAGCCGTGAAATGATGCGAGGCGGAGGGCATCTCGTTCGGATCGGGATTGCCGGCGTCGAACGCCCATATCAGTCGCCCGGAATAGATGTCGAAGCCGCGGATCACGCCTGAAGGCACGCGGTCGGAATAATTGTCGATGACGGCGCCACCGACGATCAGAACCTTGTCGGTCACCACGGGCGGCGAGGTACCCTCGTAGAAGCCGAGCGTCTGGACCTCGCTTCCCTCCTTGAGGTCGATCTGACCTTGGTTGCCAAAGCTGGCGCAGGGCGTGCCGCTCTGGGCATCCAGCGAAAACATCCGGCCGTCATTCGTCGGCACGAAAATGCGCTGCGGACAATCGCTTGGGGCCGGCGCGCCGTCGGCCGTGACCGCGCCAGGCTTTGTTGCGTGATAGGACACGCCGCGGCAGGTCATGTGCTGGAAGGCCTTGTTGTGTTGGATCTGAGGGTCAAACTTCCAGCGCAACTTGCCGGTCGCAGCGTCGAGCGCGAACACGATTTGGTGTGGCGAGCAGGTATAGAGGAGATCGCCATCTTGAGCGGCGTCGCCTGGTTGGTGATCTCTTCGGGATCATCAGGACCCTTGTGGTCGCCGGTGCGGAATTCCCAGGCGAACTTGAGGTCCTTCACGTTGGCTTTGGTGATCTGGCTGAGCGAGGAATAGCGCGTCCCCCAGCCAGTGCCGCCGTAGGCCGTCCAGTTTTCGCCGGCGGCGGGCGGGGCTGCTTCGGAGGAGGCAATGGCGCCCGTCGTTTCGCTCTCCGGCACCGTGCCGGCAAGATCGTGGCGATCGCGCGTGAGGGAGAGAGCGAGCACGGCCGCCGCCGCCATCAGTACGAGGCCGAGCGCCGATCGCGCGGCACGCAAGCGAGGTGCCAAACGACGCGTAATGAAGGGCAACAGCAGCCAGACGCCCAGCGGCGCAAGCACGTCGCCGCGCGGCGCCAGGGACCAGAAATCGAGGCCGGCCTCCCAGATTGCCCACGCAATCGTGCCAAGCAGCAGCGCGGCATACACCCAGAGCGCCTCGGCACGCCGGCGCGTAAGCAGCCACGCGGTGAGCAGAAGCATGGCCCCGGCGACGAGATAGTAAAAGGAGCCCCCAAGCACAGCGAGCCAGGCGCCGCCGCCGGCGAGGGCCAATCCCATGATAGCGACGATGACAATGGTGATCGCGAGCAGTGGCGCGTTACGGAACAAGTGGATGGGAGTCATATTTCCTACTTCAGCGTATAGAGAAACGCCGCGATATCACGCGCGTCCTTCTGCGGGATGCCCATTCTCGGCATGGCGTTGCCCGGCAACGTCCGCTGCGGATCTTCGATCCAGTCGGCCATGTTGTCCGGCGAATTCTGGATGTAGCCGGCGATGTAGGTCCGCGTGCCGATCCGGTGCAGAGGTGGGCCGACGTTGCCGTCGGCACCGGCGATGCCGGGAATGTCGTGACAGCCGCCGCACTGATATTGCTTGACGAGGTCGGTGCCACGGCGCGCATCGCCGATGAAATTGTCCGGGCCGGCAGCCGTGCCTTTGTCGCAGGCCACCGCCGTCAGGGCCAGCAGGGAGGCGATGAGCGATCGTGTCGTTGGAGTCCCCATCGGCTGCTCCGCTTTCCCGATCAGGGTTTTCGGCCGAAATTGAAGGTCTTGGTGGCGGACCACGGATCGGTCGTCGAGACCTGCTCGCTCGGCACTTGCTCCACTTCAGGGGATAGCGGATTTGCCGAGAAGGTCCGGCCCCATTGCCGGTTCGGCTCGTTGCTGATCTTGCCGATATAAGTGACGAGGTCCCAGATCACGCTGTCGGGCAGCACGCCGCCCCAGGCCGGCATTCCATTGGGCCGCCCCTGGTAGATTGACAGATAGAGGCTCTCGGGCTGCGAGCCATAGGTGAAGATGTTGTTGCTCAACGCCGGCCCCATGCCGCCGCCGCCGTTCGGCGCGTGGCAGCCCACGCAATTGAAGCTGACGTAATAAGTCATCCCGCGCTGCTCCGCATTGGGATCGCCTTGCACGGGATTCTTGATCTGGGGTCGGTCCGGCTGCGCGCCGGGGAAGAGGTGGCTGACCGGGACCTGCATGAAGACGCCGGGCCTACCGTTGCCGACGCTGCCGCCGAAATTGGGGCGCGGTGCCGGCATCGGCATCTGCGCCTCCTGTGACTGCGGCAGAGTCTGCTGGGCAATTCCGGCGCCGTTCGACACGATCGCGAGGAGCAACGATAGGAAGCTCATGCGTAATGCTGGAGCAGGCATCACTCATGCCCTCCGGACGCCGTGACCGGCTTTTCGACCAGCGGCACGCCGAAACTGCGCAGCAGCGACATGATCTCGGATCGATGCTCGTCGATGAATGCATTCAGCCGGTCGCGCAGCGCGTGGTCGTCCTTGCGTACGCCCATGGCAATGGAAAACTGGAACTGCTGGGGGCCAAAGCGCTCGTAATCCTGAATTGGCGTGACCGTCAGCGGGACGGGAGAGCGCTGCGCGAAATAGCCGCCCAGCGGCCCCCAGGCGGCAGCAACATCGATCTCGCCGTTCTCGACTGCCTCGATCAGGCGCGCGGGCGGATCAGCTCGGCGATAATCGCCGTAGATGGAATAGCCGCGGACATTGTCGACGATGCCTTGTTCGCCGAGCGCCTGCGCAGGCGGTGGATTGTTGCCGTCGTCGCCGATCAGATGCACGCCGATCACGAGGTGATGTAAGCGCGGGTCGAGCAGCGACGAAAGATCGAGGTGGTTATCCTGCCGAGCCACGAACACGTAGCTCGAGCGATAATACGGGTTTGTCGTCTCCACGAGATCATAGCCGACCGGTACGCCCATCACGACGTCGCATTTGCCGGCATTGAGCGTGTTGCGGACGAAGCCGCGCCGCTGCGCCCACCAAGTGTAGGCGACCTGTTGGCCGAAATGCTCGCCGACCATGGCTGCGAGCCTGTTCTCGAATCCCGCTTTCGCGCTGTTCGAGAACGGCAGATTGTTCGGATCGGCACAGACGCGGAGTTCGCCGTCCGATGCCGCCGCTCCGGTGCTCGCGAGCCCGATCAGGATGCCGAGGGCGATGCCCGGACAATTACTTCGAGGGCGCATGGCTGGTGTCCTCACCCTTTGCGTCTCCAAGCTTGAACACCAGCAACTCGCTCCCGCCGGCGGTGTAAAACGGCAAATCCTGCGTCGCGCCCGCAAAGCCCAGTGCAGCATTGCGCACGCGCGGATCGACTTCAGCATTGGCCACCACCCCCGGCCAACCGCCGACGCCCGAGAGGATCGCGATGTATTGCTGTCCGTCGGAGCCGCGATAGGAAACCGGCTGGCCGATGAACCCGGAGCCGGCACGGAATTGCCAGAGCACACGCCCATCCCTGGCGTTTACCGCCTTGAAAAGGCGATCCATGGTGCCGTAGAACGCCACGTCGCCGGCCGTCACCAGCGCGCCACTCCAGACCGGAAGCTTCTCGTGGATCTCCCAGATCTTCTTGCGCGCGACCGGGTCCCACGCCATGAACTCGCCGCGATAGCCGCCAGGGCCGGCATACATATCAACGTCCGCGCCGACATAGGGCGTGCCGGCGATATAGCCGACCTGCGAGGCCTTAAAGTCCATGCAAAGGTGCTGATGCGGGACGTACAGCAGCCTGGTCCGCGGTGACCAGGCCGACGGTTGCCAATCCTTGGCGCCGGGCGCGCTCGGGCAGATGTTCTCGACGGTCTTGCCGACCAGCGGCGTCTTCTCCTCGTTTGCGATGATCTTGCCGGTCTTCAGATCGACGCCCTTGTAGCTGTTGACGAACTCATAAGCGTCGGCCGAGATCACTTCGCCTGTCGCGCGATCCATGACGTACATGTAGCCGTTGCGGCCGGGATGGATCAGAACTTTGCGGGTCTGGCCGCTAAGCTCCAGGTCGACAAGCACGTTCTCGTTGACTTCATCGTGGTCGAACAGATCGTGCGGGTTGATCTGGTAGGCCCATTTGGCGCGACCGGTGTCCGGATCGCGCGCAAAGATCGTGGTACTCCAGAGATTGTCGCCGCTGCGCTGGTTGGCATTCCAGGGACTTGGATTGGCAGTACCGTAGTAGATCAGGTTCAGATCAGGATCGTAGGAGATCCAGCCCCAGACCGTACCGCCGCCGACCTGCCAGCGATCGGCCGGCCAGCTCTTCACGCCGAGATCCGTGCCCTTGAGATTGTCATAGAACGGCTTGAAATCGTCCCCGATCAGCACCTCCTTGTCGGGGCCCGTCGAATAGGCGCGCCAGGCGATCGCGCCGGTGTTCTCATCTAGCGCCGTGACCCAGCCTCGAACGCCCATTTCGCCGCCGCTGTTGCCGACGAGAATCTTTCCCTTCACCACGATGGGTGCCATCGTGATGGTCTCGCCCTTGTTGATCTCGCCGAGCTTCGTGTGCCAGAGTTCCTTGCCGGTCTTCGCATCGATCGCGACGGTGTGGTTATCGAGTGTATTGAGGAAGACCTTGCCGTTGTCGAAAGCGAGCCCGCGATTGACGACATCGCAACAGGCAACGCCCGCGGCCGCCGGCTCCGGCTTCGGCGCGTAAGACCATTTCAACTCACCTGTGATGGCATCGAGTGCGAACACACGGTTGGGGTAGGGGCCTGCATAAGGGCCGACCACGTACATAGTGCCGTCCACGACGAGCGGCGCCGCTTCCTGGCCGCGATCGGCGCCAACCGAGAAGGTCCACGCAAGCTGGAGGCGCGAAGCGTTGGTCGCGTTGATCTGGTCGAGCTCGCTGTAGCGCGTGTTGGCGTAATCGCGCGCGGCCATGGGCCATTGGCCCGGATCCTTCATGCGGCTGGCAAGATCGGTTTGTGCCGACCCCGACGAGAGCAGCGCGCCGAATGCGCAAAGGACGCTCAGCAACCGCGCGAAACCACGCACTAACATGTGTAAGGCACTCCATGGCGGTGACGAGGCCATGCCGCGTTGCAGGCCGGTGCGAACGTACAAACGTTGCGCTTCCCCTTGGTTCCAAAAGGAGGGATTCGCAGCTATCTCACGACGTTGCCCGATACGCCTGCGCCGAGATCGACCGCGATCTGATCCTCCTTGCCGTTGCACTTGGGGTGGCCGAATCCTGACGGGCTTTTGCCGTCCGGGCCGATGTCATAGATGATCGCGTCCTTCATATTGGGACTGACTCCGGCCGGCACGCGGTCAAGTCCAAGCAGGTGGCGCACGCGCCAGGCAACATTGTGATCGGCGCAGGAACTGTCGCCACTGATACCAAGCGCACCGGCGATCCCGTTGCCGTCATAGAGCGCCAGCCCACCGCCAAAGACGATCACACCGCCGACGGGTTTTCCGACCATTGGATCGTGCGCCGTGCCGAATTCGTCGGGCGAGCCCGAGTACAGAACCGCTGGCGATGGGAGGTTGCTGAGACCTGCGCCGAACAGAATTCCGCCAGGTTGCGCGCCCGCGTAGAGGTTGGCCGTGGCCATCGCCTTGTCCTTCAGGCTGAACGCATTCGCCGTATTCGCCTTTTCGGCTGCGATTGCCCGGCTGCCCAGCCACTGATCATCGACCTTGGTGCCACTGTAGGCGACCGCGCAGACAAGACCCTGTCGATTGACGACAGCAGCCCATTCGTTGTTGTCGAAGCCTCCATTGCCCGGCCCACCGCCGGGCTTCACACTCTTTTTGAGGATATCGGCGAGCTGCTCATGGTCGACCGGACACGACATAGCCGGCCGGGGTTGGTCCTGCGCGTTCAAGATTGCAGGCACCAAGAACGCCGTGGACAAGACAGCCGTTGCTGCCATGACAGATCGTTTGCCCATGTGGCCTCCCTGGAGTGTCGCACTCAGCAGGCGAACGTCCGAAGAGAAGTTGCGGTTCCTATGCAGGACCGCGCGTGAGCGGCAGGTGCGACTGGCCAGCGTTCGTGGTCAGCCACCGGTGAGCAAAGAACAATGCGGCGGCTGTGTAGAGTATGCCCATGGGCACCCACATCAGGATGCCTGCAAGCTGCTGGTCTTCAAGGGGCGAGAGGCCGAATTCCCCGGCGAGGGCGCCCTGCGCCGGGATCCAGAGCCGCGGCGATACGGTCAGCAGGGCCCCGAGCACACCCGAATGCAGGATGGTGATGAACAGGCAGGCGACGGCGATGCCGTCGCGAGTTCGGGTGCTGCGGCCCCGTCCGCGGCCATGCAGCAGCACCCACCAGAACAACAGCGCGGTCACAAAGAAGCTGACGTGTTGGAGGCGATGGATCCCGGCGTTCTCAAGCGCCCGCGCGTAGAAGGGTGGTGCATGCCAGATCCAGAGCGCCGCGCCTTGAAAGATGGTCGCGCTGATGGGGTGGCTCACAAAAGTCCACGGCCAAACCAGTATCGGCAGATTGAGAATTCGGCCCACCAATGGCCGGAACGAGGCCGGTAGGCTCCACAGCAGCGGGCCGTTGATCCGGGCAAACGCCATCAGTGGCGCCGCCACGAGCATGAGCAAGCCGTGCTCGACCATGTGCGCGGTGAACAGCCGCTCGCCCAGCCAGTGCAGCGGCGAAGTCACCGCAAGCGCGACGACGAGCCAGCCGGTCCAGAACGCGGCGACCTGCCGGAAGCTGACGCCGCGGCCGCCTCCCGCGTGCCGCCAGAGGCGCTGCGTTCCAACATAGAAGCCAATGCCCGCGGCATAGAGCGGGGCCATGAGCCAGGGGTCGTAGCTCCAGAGTGATCCCGAATCGACATCGGATAGTCCGTGCGCGGCGGCCGGCTTCGCGAGCAGCGCAAGCAACAACGCCGCAAAGCTCAGCGCAGACATGGGCTGATCATGAGCGACGCGGCGAGCTGGTTCGCGATGACCAGCGCGAACAGCACGCCGGAGCCGACGCCGAGCCACGCCATGAACGTCCTGGGACCGCCACCTTGCGCATCGGACCATTCAGCGCTGGCACCGCGCCGAACCGCGCGTGCCGATATGACGGTGCCTGCAAGAGCGAGGATGGCCAGAACAGCGCTCAGGATTGCTCCGCTCATCCTCGTCTTCTCGCACGAGAAGTGCGCGAACACGTAGACACCTTGCAAATTAATACCCCATGCAATGGGCCCGAGCGCAACGCCGGCCCAATACAGCCATCTGGAATGTCCGTCAGCTTCGGTCATAGGCGCGGCACCCAATCCAGCAGCACGTACAGAGGCAGCCAGGCAAGCACGACAAAGTTCCAGTAGAAGACGTTGTCGGTTACATCGCTGAAGCGGCGCGGCTTTGCGTGCCTCGTGAACATCAGGACCGCAAGAACGATCGTGTCGCCAACATCGGTGGCGAGATGGGTCGTGTGCAATCCGAGAATGAGCCACACGATCGATCCGTAGGCGGAATTGTCCCAGCGCGTATTGAGATGGGCGAACTCGAAGCCGCGCAGAACAAGAAGGGCGGTGCCGATCAAGGCCATCACGATGAGACCGGCCCGCACTTTGGCAAGATCCTGCCGGTGCGCGGCCCGATTGGTGATCTCGTTCGGGATGATGCTGAGCAGATAGACCGCGACCTCGGCCGTGCCAGGCCAAAGATCGGGCGGCGCGGCGCCGATCGGCCAGTTCGGATTGACGGCGTAGAGATAAAGATAGGCGCCGATCGCGATGGCAAACCCCATGCCTTCGAGCGCCATGAAGCCCATGGCGCCCCACCATGGTCCACTGCGTGGGCCGTACCCGTAAGTCGGCAGTTCGGCGACACTGCGAACGATGGTCTGTCTCACTCCTCGTCCTCCCTGCTGCCGGTCGGCCAGAACCAGCCGATCAAGGCGACGGCCATCGGCGGCGTGCCCCAGAGCACCGCCCACGGCGTGAAGATCGAACCGATGAAGAACACTGTGGTTGCGATGGCTGTGAGCAGTGGCCAGATGCTGGGTTCGGGCGATGCTTCGCGGATTTGCGGCTCGGCCTCTGCCAGTGAGGTGAGCAGGACTTCGCGCCGCTCCGCGCTCAGACCCGCGACGACAGGCAGGCTCATGCTATCGGCCCACAGCGGATCGCGGTGTTTGACGACGGGAATGCGGTCGAAATTCTGCGGCGGCGGTGGCGAGGATGTCGCCCATTCCAATGTTGAAGCGCTCCAAGGATTGTCGCCCGCGAGTTCACCCTTGCGCAGGCTGTAGATCACATTGACCAGAAGCAGCGCAAAGCTGAGCGCGAAAACGAGCGCGCCGCCGCTGGACAACAGGTTCAAGTGCGCCCAGTCCATGTCGGCCGTGTAGGTGTAGACCCGACGCGGCATTCCGATCAGCCCGAGAATGTGCATCGGGAAGAACGCGACGTTGAAGCCGATAAAGGCCAGCCAGAAATTCCAGCGACCGAGGCTCTCGCTGAGCATCCTGCCTGTGATCTTCGGAAACCAGTAATAGACGGCACCGATGAGCGGGAACACCGCACCGCCGATCAAGACGTAGTGAAAGTGCGCAACGACGAAGTAAGTGTCGTGCACTTGGGTGTCGATCGGGACCGAGGCGACCATCACGCCGGACAGGCCGCCGAGCACGAAGATCACGATGAAGCCGATCACGAACAGGAGCGGCGTGCGGTAGACCGGCCGTCCGTCCCAGAGCGTTGCCAGCCAGCAGAAGATCTGCAGCCCGCTCGGCACCGCGATCAGCATACTGGACGCCGTGAATAGGCCGGCGCCGAGCTGGGGCAGGCCCGTGACGAACATGTGGTGGACCCACAGACCAAACGACAGGAAGCCAGTCGCGATCAGAGAGAGAATGACGACGGGATAGCCGACCACCGGCCTGCGCGCGAAGGTCGCCAGGATTGCTGAAACCATGCCGGTGCCTGGAATGAAGATGATGTAGACCTCCGGATGGCCGAAGAACCAGAACAGATGCTGCCAGAGCAGCGGATGCCCACCCGAGGATGAATCATAGAAGCGGGTGTTGACGAGCCGGTCGAGGATCAGCGACGTCGATGCGACCATGACCGAGGGCATCGCGAACATCACCAGGAAGGCCGTTACCAGCATGGCCCACACGAATAACGGAATGCGGTCAAGGGTCATCCCGGGCGCACGGAGCTTGAAAACGGTGACAATGATCTCGACGGCGACTGCAAGCGCAGCGACTTCGGTGAAGGTGATCATCTGCGCCCACACGTCCGGGCGCTTCGTCGGCGTGTATTGCAGCGAGGAGAGCGGGACATAGGCAAACCAGCCGACGTCCGGGCCGACATTGAGCGCAAAGGAAATCCAGAGGAAGCACCCGCCGAACAGAAACATCCAATAGCTGAAGGCATTGAGGCGCGGAAAGGCGATGTTCCGCGTGCCGACCATCAGCGGCACGAGATAGACGGCGAACGCCTCCATGACCGGCACGGCGAACAGGAACATCATCGTCGAGCCGTGCATGGTGAAGATCTGGTTGTACTTGTCGGCCGACAGGAACGTCTTCTCCGGTCCGGCAAGCTGAACGCGCATCAGGATCGCGAGAATGCCGCCGAGAAGCAGGAAAGCGAAAGCGGTGACGATATACCGGCGGCCGACGACCTTGTGGTCCACCGACGTGAGCGCACCCGTCCATCCGGACGGCGTGCGCCACACCCGCTCCAGCTGCGTGGACAGCTGAAGGCCATTCAGGACGTCGTCCCGTATCTCACGTGGTTCAGCGGCGATGCTCACTTGAGCTGCTCCAGATAGTGTAGGATCGCGATGAGCTCGCCCGACTGCAGCGGCATCTTTGGCATGAGATTGCCGGGCTTGATGTGCTGGGGATCGGCGATCCAGGCCGCGAGCGTCGCCGGCGTATTCGGCAGCGTTCCCGCCGCGATAGTCGTTCTGCTGCCGATATGCGTGAGATCCGGGCCGAGCTGCCCGCCGGCCAGCGTACCGCTGATGTTGTGACACAAGGCACATCCGCGGGCCCGGAAAAGAGCCTCGCCCTGCTTGCCAAGCTGATCCGTAGGGCTGTTCGCGCTCTGGTTCTCGTGGTCGCGCCAGCGGCCGAATTCATCCGGCGGCAGCGCGAGCACGGCGAAGGCCATATTCGCATGCTGGAGGCCGCAGAATTCGGCGCATTGCCCGCGATAGACGCCGGCATTCTTCGCCGTGAATTGCAGCTCGTTCTTTTGCCCGGTGATGAGGTCCATCTTCCCGGTCAGGCTCGGCACCCAGAAGCTGTGGATCACATCGGCGGATTCCAGCTCGACCTTCACCGGTTGGCCGGTCGGGACGCGGATCTCGTTCGCGGTCACGAAGCTCCGATGCGGACTGTCAGCTTCATAGCGGACTTCCCACCACCATTGGTGGCCAATGATCTTGAGCGTGAGGGCGTTCTCGTCCTTGGCAAAGATCGTGCGCTGACCGGCATAACTGACAATGGAGAGTCCGAGCACGACGACGAGGGTTGCGAGCCCCAGGACAAAGATGACGCGACCGCTCGTCCGCTCAAACGGCTGGTGCAGCGCGAGTGGTTGGTCGGCCGGGCGCTTTCGGCGCAGCAAACTGACTCCAAGCACGACCACGACGGCGATCCAGACGGCGGCCGCAACGGTCAGGAAGATGAAGATGGTATGAAGGATCTGGCTGGACTGAAGTCCCTGCGGGTCCAGCACGGACTGCCGGCCGGCGCAAGCGGCCAGCGGCAACGTCGCAAATGGCACCAGAGCCGTTCGCATCCGGACAGGCATCGATGTTCGCCGTGCTCCCCTGTTCGAGGGCGAACCGGTCAATCGTATGAAGGTTCCTATCTCCGCGAAATGGCTGGTTCACAGCATCTCAGAAAGGCCATCCTCTGGTCGCGATGAAGATTGCCGCATCGGCCACGGCCATCAGCAGCAGGACGATCAGGACGGCTATCATGGCCCCTGGCTGGGTAATCGCGCGAAGGTCTTCAAGCATTGATCATCCTCGACTTTGCGGTTCGATCACCTTGCCATCTCCTCTTGTGGATCGTGCGGCGCTGTGCGGCTTCGGTGCTTCGCTCCCGTTGCGCGCTCGCTGCGGCAAATGCCAAAAGCACGCCGACGCCGCTATTGCCTGTTTGAGTGCTCCCGTCAGACATGCGGGAAAATGCCAGCGTGCTGTCGTGGTTCCTAAGCCTTGTGTATCGCCAGGACGCCAGGTGTATCGCCAGGACGCCAGGAGAGGCGCTGTGATCAGAATTGGCGTGATTTCGTTGCGAGCGGCCGGCTTGTATTCCGGCCGGCGGGCAACTGCCTCGAATGCGGCAGTTACCTATCGGACTTCGATCGCTGACATCGTCGCCGAGCACAAAGGTTGAGGAAGTAAGTTCAATATTAGAACTTATATTGCTTCGCCGGCTGTGCGCCGAGGCCTTGTGCCCGGCGATCAGAGCTGTCGCCACTGCGCAATGATGGCATTTGAAAGTCGAATTCGGCACCTCCCGGGCGCGCACGGGACTTTCCGCGTGCCGTCATCTAATCGCTTGACCAGTTCTGAAATAGAACTGTAGGATGGACCGAGAAGATGGCCGATCATAACGGCCGCCCCTTCTACGGATTGCCGCGCCGGACCAACTCAGGCCTGCGGGTGAGGCGGGGCGTGCAGCCGCGCGAATAAACAGGACCACGTACCAGGAAGGTGCGGGTTTGGGAGGACGGACAATGTTGACGAAATGGAAGGCCGTTGCGGCCCTGGCTTTGCTTTTGAATGGTCCGGCGTTTGCGGCCGACGAGGTCGGCGTTACTGCGACCGAGATCAAAATTGGCGGGGTGTTTCCGTTCAGCGGACCGGCGTCATCGATCGGTCTCGTCGGCAAGGGCCTTATCGCCTACATTCAATCGGTGAATGACCGCGGTGGCATCAACGGCCGCAAGATCAACTACATCGCCTATGACGACGCCTACAGCCCTCCGAAAGCGGTAGAGCACGTCCGCAAGCTCGTCGAGAGCGATGAGGTGGCGTTCATGTTCGGTCAGCTCGGCACGCCCGGCCTTTCGGCCACGGCAAAATACCTGAGAGCGAAAGGCGTGCCGAGCATCGCGATCATCAGCGGCTCGTCCAAGTTCACCGACGTCGCCAGTTACCCGCTGACCACGACAGGTCTTGTCAGCTACGACACCGAAGGAAAAATCTACGCGAAATATCTGACCAGGACGCTGCCGAACGCCAAATATGCGATTCTCTATCAGAACGACGATCTCGGCAAAGATTACGTCAATGCCTTCAAGGCCTTTCTCGGCAAGGACTACGATCGAAAGGTCGTCAGCGCGTCCTATGAGGTCACCGAGCCGACCGTCGACTCACAGATCACAAACCTGAAAAGCTCCGGTGCCGACGCCCTGGTGATCGCGGGAACGCCGAAGTTCGCCGCGCAGGCGATCCGGCAGGCTTCTGTGATCGGCTGGAAGGCGACGCTGATCATCAACTTTCCATCCGGTTCGGTCGGGGGCACGCTCGCGCCGGCTGGCCTCGACAAATCAGTCGGCGTGATCGTCGGGACGATCAACAAGGACGTCGTGGATCCGACATGGAAAGACGATCCCGCCATGCAGACCTATCGGGCGTTTCTCGACAAGTACCTGGCCGGCGTCGATATCACCAACGGCAGCTATCTGACCGGCTATCAGCAAGGCATCCTGCTCGAGCAGATCCTGAAGCAATGCGGCGATGATCTATCCCGCAAGAACATTCTGGCGCAGGCCAAGAACCTCAGGGATTTCGTCGTCCCGACCGCTGCCCGGGATCAAGGTGAACACCAGCGAATCCGAGAACATGATCTGGACGCAGATGCGCTTGCAACGATGGACCGGATCGACCTGGGAAGCCTTCGGCGAGGTGCTCGACGCCAGGTCCGAATGAACTCGCCCCAGCCAGATGCCGCATGAGCTGCGTCCCAAGCTTGCAATGCGCCGGTAGGCCGCCGCTGGGCATTACGGGAATGCACGGCATGTGGTCGTCCTTCAGCAATTCGGGAGATCATTTTCGATGTCGACGACGGCACTGACGTTTGCCCCGCGCGAGGTTTCGATCGAGCGTCGCCCCGACGGCACGCTCATCTTGAGCTCGCCTCTTGAATGGACGCCGTGCGACTGGCGCATCACCGATTTTCTGCCGCGCTGGGCCAATGCCGTTCCGGATCGGGTTTTCCTTGCGCAACGCAATGCGAAGGGAGGATGGGACGAGATCACCTATGGTGAGGCATGGTCGCAGGTTCAGGCGGTCGGCCAAGGCCTGATCGATATGGGCGCAAGGCCAGCCGACAAGCTGGCGGTCCTTTCCGGAAACTCCATCGAGAACGCGGTGATCTCGTTTGCGGCGATGTCGATCGGGGTCATCCTGGCGCCGATTTCGCCGAACTACACCGTGATGCCGGGGGGCCTCGCACGTCTCAAGGACATCGCGGAAGTGCTGCGTCCGAGCTTTGTGTTCGTTCAAAGCGGACGCGACTTTTCCGCCGGCCGCGCCATTCCCGAATTGGCAGCCGCGACCTGGATCAGCGTCGATGGTGCGCCGGACACAGTGCCTTTTCAGGTTCTGGCCGCGCGAACCGGGCGCGAAGGATTCGAGCGCGCATCGCGGGAGGTGCCTTGTGACGTCGTCGCGAAAATTCTCTTCACGTCCGGTTCGACCGGCTTCCCCAAGGGCGTGCTCAACACCCACCGCATGATGGCAAGCTCTCTGCAAATGGGAAGTCTGCTGGTGTCTCCGCCCGATGCGCCGGTCCAGGTGGAGTGGCTGCCCTGGCACCATACGATGGGTAGTAATGTCATCCTTCACGGCATCCTCAGGAATGGCGGGACGCTCTATATCGATGATGGCCGGCCGCTGCCGCATCTCTTTCACAAAACGGTCGAGAATCTCAGGGAGATCTCGCCAACCGCCATGTTCAACGTGCCTGCCGGGTATAACCTCTTATGTGATGCAATCGAGAACGACCTCGACCTTGGTGCCAGCGTGTTCAAGCGGATGGACCGATTGAGCTATGCTGGCGCCGCAATTTCTCAGGACACTCTCGAGAAACTCTATCGATTGACATTTGCCGCCACCGGCCGGCGAATTCCGGTCATGTCGGGTTACGGCACGACCGAAACCGCGCCGACGATCAGCACGACGCATTGGGCAACGGATCAGCCCGGAGAGATCGGTCTTCCCGCGCCGGGGCTGCAGCTCAAGCTCATTCCGGTCTCCGATACCTACGAGGCCCGGGTCAAGGGCCCCAACGTTACGCCCGGCTATCTCGAACGGCCCGATCTGACGGAAAAGGCCTTCGACGAGGAAGGATTTTATCGCATTGGCGATACCGTCTCGTTTCTGGATCCGCAGAGGCCGGAGCGGGGCCTTCGCTTTACCGGTAGAATTTCCGAGAACTTCAAGCTTGCGAATGGCACCTGGGTCTCAATCGGAAACATGCGTGCGGCAATCCTGGCTGCCACACGTGGCGTCTTGCTGGACATCGTTGTTGCCGGCGAAAATCGCGAGACGTGCGCGCTGCTGTGCTGGCTGAACCCGACCGAGGCAGGCCGGATATCCAAGATTGCAGCCGTTGATTTGACCTGCGATCCTGTCGTGGTTCAGTTTCTGAAGGACCGCTTTCGGGAATACAACGAGGCGGTCGGAAGCAGCGAACGAGTCTGCGCCTTCTCCCTGCTGAAGGATCCGCCGTCAATGGCAGCAGGAGAAATCACCGACAAGGCCTATGTCAACCAGCGCGCGGTGCTCAAAGCTCGCGCCGAGCAGGTTGAACGTCTCTATATGAACGAACCATGCCGGGATGTGGCGCGGGTGTAGGGCAGGGCAATCGCATTTGGAAGACCGCTTCGCTGCGACATTCAACGAGACGCCCGCCTTCGGGCCGCCAGATCAGGACAGAGTGTGTGGCAGCAGGTTCAATGGGCGCCGACGCCGCTTTCCTCCTCGTATTGCCATCTCTCTGGCACGAGGCCGCGATGCGCAGGCCTCAAGCGGCGCGCGAGCGCGCCTTTGTCTTTCGGACCTCCGGCACCGCCGTCGCCGGAGTGCTGCGCGCACCCGGCCCAGGGTGAGTATGAACCTCCTTGGCCGAGAGCGGCTCGCCGCATTCAGAGCACACCATGACCGGATCGAAGTCCTTTCCGCACCTGCGGTGCTGGTGCAGCAAGGGCCGGCCGCGCTCGTCGACCATGTGGGTATCGCCCCAATGCACGATCGCCATCATGATCGGATAGAGGTCGAGGCCCTTCTGGGTCAGGATATATTCGTGGCGCTTGGGGGAGTCCTGGTAGGGAATGCGGCGCAGGATGCCCTGCCGAACCAGCTTCTTCAGCCGTTCGGCGAGCAAGTGCCGCGTGATCCCGAGCGCCGATTGAAATCCCTCGAAGCGGCGCGTGCGCAGGAAGCATTCGCGCAGGATCAGAAGAGTCCAGCGATCGCCGATCACGCCGATGGTTCGGGCCATCGAACATGGCTCTTCCTCGAGCTCTTTCCACTTCATTCACCCACTCCAATCGTCCTGGCATGGGCCGTCTCGAATCGTCACGGAGGCCGGCCGCGCGGTTTCGCATTCTAGATAGGTACTGAATTCCAAACAATACCCCTCCTGGTAGGCCAAATCAGCAGATTGCAGGTGTGTTTGACAGTTCTATTTTAGAACTATATGATTAGCGGAACCTCGGGCTGGCGATCGGATCGCCGGTGACCGCCATTCGCTCTCCGGGAGAAGGCCCAGATGACCCTGACGATTGAATTCCAGTTCGATTTCGGCAGCCCGAACGCCTACCTGGCGGAAGTTGCCATTCCCGGCATCGAGCAGCGCACCGGCGTGAAGTTCGCGTATGTCCCGGTTCTGCTCGGCGGCATCTACAAGGCGACCGGCAACATGTCGCCGTTCGACTCGCTTCGCGGGATCAAAAACAAGCCGGAATACCAGGCGTTGGAGACCCAGCGGTTCATCCGCCGCCACAACATCACGAAGTTTCGCCAGAATCCATTCTTCCCGGTCAACACGCTGATGCTGATGCGTAGCGCTGTCGCCGCCCAGCTCGAGGGTATGTTCGAGCCCTACTTCCGTGCTGCCTATCATCATATGTGGGAAGAGCCCAAGAAGATGGATGATCCGGAAATTTTCCGGAGCGCGTTCGTGTCCTCGGGGATCGACATCGACCGGTTGATTGCGCGCGCGCAGCAGGATGACGTCAAGAAGAGGCTGATCGATCTGACCAATGACGCCGTCAGCCGCGGTGCATTTGGTGCACCGACATTCTTCGTTGGCAAGGAGATGTTCTTCGGCAAGGACCAGATCCGCGACGTCGAGGAGTCGATCCTCGAGCAGACCAGACAACCTGTTTCCAAGACGGCTTGACGGCGCCGACTGTCCAGGTTGAGTGGCGAAAGCCACTCGGACCCAAAGCAAACGCAAATTCAGGGAGAATGCCCATGCCCGGACCACTTCACGGCGTTCGAGTACTCGATTTGACCGGCGTGGTGTCGGGTCCGTTCGCGACCATGTTTCTGGCGGACCAGGGCGCCGACGTGCTGAAGATCGAGCCAATCGGTGGCGACATCACCCGCCGCAGCCGTGCCACCATCGACAAGGAGGGCGAGTTCTCCGCACTGTTCATCTCGTCAAACCGCGGCAAGCGTTCGCTGTCGATGGACGTCAAGAGCGCGTCCGGGCGCGAGGTGCTCGCCAAGCTGATCGCGCAGTCCGATGTCCTGGTGCAGAATTTCCGGCCAGGTACCATGGAACGCCTCGGTCTCGGGGTCGAGGAATTGCGCCAGCGCCATCCGCGCCTGATCTACGTCTCGATCAGCGGCGTCGGTGATAGCGGCCCCTACGTGAAGAAACGGGTCTATGATCCGATCATTCAGGGCTTGTCCGGCTTCGCCGATATCCAGTCGCAGCCGGTCACGAACCGCCCGCAGATGATCCGCACCATCGTCTGCGACAAGACCACCGCGGTGTTCACCGCGCAGGCCGTGGCTGCTGCGCTCTATGCCCGTGAGAAGACGGGGCAGGGCGACCACATCCAAGTGGCGATGCTGGATACGATGATCTCCTACCTCTGGCCGGAAGGAATGATGCAGTACACGGTGGTCGGCGCCGAGGCAGCCGCGGCCGATCCGAATGATCGGCCGGACTTGGTGTTCAAGACCAGCGACGGCTACATCACCGCCGGTACCATCTCCGATTCCGAATGGCAGGGCTTTTGCCGTGCCTCCGGTGACCCCGAGCTCGCCAAGGATTCCCGCTTTGCGACCCCAGCGGCGCGCTCGGTCAATGCCACCGCGCGGATCAACAAGATGGCGGAATACATCAGCCAGCATACGACAGCCGAATGGCTGGAACGCCTCGACGCAGCGGATGTGCCTTGCGCGCCGATCCTGCGTCGGGCCGAGATCATCCACAACGAACAGGTCCTGGCCCGCGGCATCATCGCCGAATTCGATCAGCCGAAGGTCGGCCGGGTGCGGCAGCCGAGGCCGGCAGCTCGCTTCGAGGTCAACCAGGCCGCGATCGGCGGGCCGGCCCCCCGGGTCGGCGAGCATTCGCGCGAGGTACTGCGCGATCTGGGTTACGACGACCGCGCCATCGACAAGATGATCGCCGAGCGCAGCGTGCGCGCGGCCGTATAGACGGAAGCGCGCACCGGCGATTGCTCTCAGACGGTTGCCGATACCGGCGTAATTGGCGCCACGGGAACATTCGCCGCCTGGGCTCTGCAATACGCGTCCCGCCCGTGAATGCGCTCAAGGTATGGGTGCGCATTGTCGCAAATGTCGACCCCATAAGCGATGGCCCAATCGAGGCACGTCGTGAGCAGGAGGTCGGCGCTGGTGAACTGATCGCCCATCAGGAACTGGCGCCCATCCATCAGCGCGACCTCCACATGCCGCAATTGTTGCTGGAAATATTGGCCGGCTTGGGCGACGACCTCGGGGGCGACGCCATAGATGTGTCCGAGCGCATCCGCCCGGTGGCGGCGCATGACATAGAGGCTCGTCGAATCGAGCTCGGCCACGACAAAGAAGCACCATTCGAGCCACGCGGCATAGTCGCGGGTGGCTTCCGGAATCAGCGAGCGCTCCGGCGTGGAATACATGCGCGACAGGTACGCGACGATCGCGGCGCTTTCACCGATGCAGAAGTCGCCATCCTGCAACAGCGGAATCTTCTGGCGGGGATTGAGCCGGGTGTATTCAGCGGTCTTGGTTTCGCCTGTCCGTGGTCCGATCGGCTTGACCTTGTAGGACAAGCCGAGTTCGTGCATCGCCCAATGTGCACGAATGGTGCGGCTTGTTCCGGCACCCCACAGGGTGAGGTCGGGTGTCGTACTCATCACCACTTCTCCACCGACGGGCGAAGATCGAGTTCATGGGTCCAGCCGTCGCGGCTCTGCTGGTGCGTGAACCAATAGGCTTCTGCGATAGAGGAGGTCTTCGTCAGGCTGTCCGGCGGGATCTCGCTTGCCTCAATCCCCTTCGCCGCTTTCATGCGCTGGTGGATGGCTTCGCTGTCGACACCGGCGTCGATGATGAGATGGACGACGTGGATGTTCTTCGGCCCAAGCTCGCGCGCCATGGCCTGGGCCACCGCGCGAAGCCCGAACTTCGCCGACGAAAACGCCGCAAACCCCTGGCCGCCGCGAATGCTGGCCGTCGCACCGGTAAAGAAAAGGGTGCCGTGCCCGCGCGGCAGCATGACGCGCGCGGCCTCGCGCCCGACGAGAAATCCGGCGTAGCAGGCCAGCTCCCAGGCCTTGAAAAACAGTTTTTCGGAGGTCTCCACGAGAGGCTTGTTGACGTTCGATCCGGCATTGAAAAGGCAGACCTCGATCGGTCCGATCTTCTTTTCGATATCGGAAAAGAGCTTCTGGACCTCGGCTTCCTGCCGCGCATCGACGCTGAAGGCATGGATGCGATGGCCGTCAGCCGTCAGCTCGTCCACCAGCGCCTGGGATTTGGTTGCGTCACGCCGACAGATGCAAACTGTGTAGCCGCCTTTGGCAAAGCGCCGGGCGACGGCGGCCCCGATCGCATCGCCCGCGCCCACCAGGATCGCCACGCCGGGACCTTCCATGATCGCTTCTCCCTGTAAGTTCTTATTTGATACCTATAGCTAGCCGTTCGCAGCAATGTTGTAAACGACGTTCTGTAAGTCCAAAAAAAGCGACAGCTGCTCTGCCGTTCCGGCCGAAATCGCCAGATGGCAATTTAGCAATTGACGAGTTCTAAAAAAGAACGTTAACTCCAATTCGAGTAGGCCTCGACAAAGAACCGGGCCGATCGTTCGGGAGGTTGGCAGTGGCGAGCTCTTTCAGGCGCGGTCGATATTGCCGGCGACCGGGTGATCACGGTGCGCGGACAGCGCATTATGCGGGATGCTCCGGCACCGGCAGAGCAGCTTCAACAGATCTAACCTAATCCGGGAGACGACCCTTGCAGAAGAGAAACGCAACCGTGGCCGTGATTGGTGCCGGCGACTATATCGGCAGCGAGATCGCAAAGAAGTTTGCCTCGGAGGGCTTCACAGTGTTTGCGGGGCGCCGCAACGGCGCCAAGCTCGATCCGCTCGTCAAGGAGATAGAGGCGGCCGGCGGCGAAATCCACGCGCGTTCGCTCGACGCGCGCAAGGAGGAGGAGATCATTTCCTTCCTGGGAGACGCCGACAAACATGCGCCGCTCGAGGTCTGCATTTTCAACATCGGGGCCAACGTCAACTTCCCTATCCTGGAAACGACCGAGCGCGTCTTCCGCAAGGTCTGGGAGATGGCCTGCTATTCCGGCTTTCTCGCCGGCCGCGAAGCCGCGCGGCTGATGCTGCCTCGCGGCAAGGGCAACATCTTCTTCACCGGCGCCACGGCGAGCCTGCGCGGCGGCATCGGCTATGCCGCCTTCGCCAGTGCCAAGTTCGGTCTGCGGGCCGTTGCCCAAGCCGCGGCGCGCGAACTGGGGCCGAAGAACATTCACGTTGCGCATCTCATCATCGACTCCGGGGTCGACACCGAATGGGTGCGCCAGCGGCGGGTCGAGGCGCTCGGTCCGGACGCCCTCGACAATCCCGATCTCTTGATGCCGCCGTCGTCGGTCGCGGAATCCTATTGGCTGCTGTATCAGCAGCCGCGCAGCGCCTGGACCTTCGAGCTGGAGATCCGCCCCTTCGGTGAGAAGTGGTAGCGGAGACCGCTGCGATGGAGCTCAATCTTTCCAGTGAGGACGCTGCCTTTCGCGATGAGGTGCGCGCCTTCATCGCAGAGAATTATCCGGCGGAAATGCGCGTTCCGAATCCCGAGACCGATTTGACCAAGGAGCAGTCGCTGCTCTGGCATCGCATTCTCTACAATAAGGGCTGGATCGCGCCGTTATGGCCCAAGGAGTATGGCGGTCCGGGCTGGTCGATCACGCAACGCTTCATCTTCGAGCAGGAGACCTCCCGGGCCGGAACGCTGCCGCCGCTCGCGTTCAGCGTGACCATGGTCGGGCCGGTGATCTACACGTTCGGCAACGAGGCGCAGAAGAGGCGCTTCCTGCCGCGGATTCTCTCCGGCGACGATTGGTGGTGCCAGGGCTATTCGGAGCCGGGCTCCGGCTCGGACCTTGCGACCGTCAGAACCAAGGCGGTGCGCGACGGCGACCACTACATCGTCAACGGCCACAAGACCTGGACCACGCTGGCGCAGCACGCCGACTGGATTTTCTGCCTGGTGCGGACCGACCCGAACGCGAAGCCGCAATCCGGCATCTCCTTCCTGCTGATCGACATGAAGTCGCCCGGCGTCACCGTGCGGCCGATCATCACGATCGAAGGCAGCCACGAGGTCAACGACGTCTTCCTCGAGAACGTCCGCGTGCCGGTGGAGAACCTCGTCGGCGAGGAGAACAAAGGTTGGACTTACGCCAAGTTCCTGCTCGGCAACGAGCGGACCAGCATGGCGGGCATCGGCCGGTCGACCCGTTACATCGGGAAGCTGAAGCAGATCGTGAAGGCCGAGATACCAGCGCACGATCCGGCACATCTCGAGTTTCTGCGGGACATCGCCCGCATCGAGCTCGATGTCCTGGCTCTGGAGGCGACCGAATTGCGCGTGGTCGCCCAGATGGCGCGCGGCATCGACCCGGGGCCGGCGGCGTCGCTGTTCAAGATCCGCGGCACCGAGATATTCCAGAGCATCACCGAACTCACTCATCGCGCGATTGGCAATTACGGCCTTGCGATCCGCGAGCATCCGATCAGCACCAACCACTTCATGCCGGGCCCGGAGTACGCTCATACCGCGTCGGAGAAATATCTGAACGCGCGTAAGCTCAGCATCTACGGCGGATCGAACGAGATCCAGCGAAACATCATCGCCAAAGCAGTGCTCGGTCTTTAGGCGCGGCGCATCGGGAGGATCGGATGGACATCCAGTTTACGGAAGAGCAGGACATGCTGCGATCCAGCGTCCAGCGTTTGCTGCGCGACCAATACGATTTCGACACGCGCCGCAAGATCGTGGCGAGCGAGCAAGGCTTCAGCCGGAAGCATTGGGAGGCCTTCGCGGAGCTCGGGTTGCTCGCGGCGCCGTTCTCCGAGGAGGTCGGCGGTCTCGGCGGCGGTCCCTTGTCGACCATGATCATCATGCATGAGTTCGGCCGGCACCTCGTCATCGAGCCTTTCGTCGAAACGGTGGTGCTGGCCGGCGGCCTGATCGAGCAGATTGGCACGCCGGAGCAGAAACAAGCCTTCATCCCCGGCATCATCGACGGCACAAAGACCTGGGCTCTGGCCTGGACGGAGAAGGAATCGCGCTTCGATCTTGGCAATGTCACGACGACGGCGCGGCGCGAGGGCAATGACTACATCCTGAGCGGCGCGAAGACCATGGTGATCGCCGCGCCGTGGGCCGACGATCTGATCGTCTCGGCCCGGACCTCCGGCGATGACCGTGACCGTGGCGGCGTCAGCCTGTTCGTGGTCGATCGCCGCGCCGCCGGCGTCGATCTTCAGAGCTTCAAGACCATCGACGGCCGCCGCGCCGCCGAGATCAGCCTGCGCGAGGCTCGCGGGCAATTGCTCGGACCGGAAGGCGAGGGCGTTGCCGCGCTGGAGGCCTGCCGCGATCGCGCGATCGGCGCGCTCTGCGCGGAAGGCGTCGGTGCGATGGGCGAGCTGAATTCCGCCACACTGGAATATTCGAAGACCCGCAAGCAGTTCGGCACCACCATCGGCTCCTTCCAGGTGCTGCAGCATCGGATGGTCGACATGTTCATCGCGCATCAGGAGGCGCTCTCCCTGCTGCAACATCTCAACCTCAGCCTCGCTGCGGGCGATGTGGGACTCCCGCGGCTCGCCTCGGGCGCCAAGTCGAAGATCGGCTATGCCGGCAAGTTCGTCGCCGAGCAGGCGGTACAGCTTCATGGCGGCATGGGAATGACCGACGAGCTCAACGTCGGACATTATTTCAAGCGAATCTCCTCCATCAACATCCAGTTCGGCGATCCCGCGTTCCACGTGCTGCGCTACGCGCAGCTGGACGCAGCCGCGTAAACAGAGAGGCCAGCATGACGACTGAAGCAGTCATCGTTTCCACGGCTCGGACCGCCGTCGGCAAAGCCTATCGCGGCGCGCTCAACAACACGGACGGCCCCACCATGGCCGGGCATGTGATGGCCGAAGCGGTGAAGCGGGCCGGCATCGCGCCCGGCGAAGTCGAGGACGTGGTGATGGGCTGCGCGATGCAGCAAGGCACCATGGTGATGAACGTCGCCCGCAAGGGCGCGATCCGCGCTGGCCTGCCGGTCACCGTCGCCGGCACCACCATCGACCGCCAATGTGCGTCGGGGCTGCAGGCCATCGCAGTTGCAGCGCGGTCGGTCATGCTCGATGGCGTCGAAGTCGCGATCGGCGGCGGCATCGAGTCGATCAGTCTCGTGCAGAACGAGCACATGAACAAGTTCCACGCCGTCGACGATGAGCTGATGGCGATGAAGCCCGAAATGTACATGTCGATGCTCGAGACCGCCGAGATCGTCGCCGAGCGCTACAAGATCGGTCGCGACAAGCAGGATGAATATAGTCTCGAATGTCAACGGCGCGTCGGCGCTGCTTTGCAGGCCGGCCGCTTCAACGATGAGATCGTGCCATTCACGACCAGGATGGCGCTTGTCAACAAGGACACCAAGGAGGTCACCTACCAGGAGGTGACGCTAACAAAGGACGAAGGTCCACGCCCCGAGACCACGGCCGAGGGCCTGTCCAAGATCAAGCCGGTGTTCGAAGGCAAGACGATCAGCGCGGGCAATGCCAGCCAGCTTTCGGACGGTGCTTCGGCCTGCATCATCATGAGCGACAGGATCGCGGCCAGGAAGGGCCTCAAGCCGCTCGGCATCTTCCGCGGCTTCGTCGCCGCTGGCGTCGAACCCGACGAGATGGGCGTCGGCCCGGTCGTCGCGATCCCGCGCTTGCTCAAGCGCCATGACCTCAAGATCGACGACATCGATCTTTGGGAGCTGAACGAGGCTTACGCGGTGCAGGTGATTTATTGCCGCGACAAGCTCGGCATCGACCCGGACAAGCTCAACGTCAACGGCGGATCGATCGCGATCGGTCATCCCTACGGCATGACCGGAGCGCGGCTTACCGGCCACCTCCTTCTCGAGGGCCGGCGGCGCAAGGCGAAGTACGGCGTGGTGACCATGTGCATCGGCGGCGGCATGGGCGCGGCGGGACTGTTCGAAATCATTCACTGAGCGGAAACGCGGGGAGGTCATTCGTGAAGACAGCGATCACTGAACTGTTCGGCATCGAACATCCGATCATCCAGGGTGGGATGCACTATGTCGGCTTTGCCGAACTCGCAGCCGCGGTGTCGAATGCCGGCGGGCTCGGAATCATCACCGGCCTGACGCAGCGAACGCCGGAACTGCTGGCCAAGGAGATCGCGCGCTGCCGCGACATGACCGATAAGCCATTCGGGGTGAACTTGACTTTCCTGCCCACCTTCAGCGCACCGCCCTATCCGGAATACATCGCTGCGATCAGGGAGGGCGGCGTCAAGATCGTCGAAACCGCCGGGCGCAGCCCCGAACAGTACATGCCGGCCTTGAAGGCGGGCGGCATCAAGGTGATCCACAAATGCACCTCGGTCCGGCATTCGCTGAAGGCCGAGCAGATCGGCTGCGATGCCGTCAGCGTCGATGGTTTTGAATGCGGCGGCCATCCGGGCGAAGACGACATGCCCAACATGATCCTGTTGCCGCGTGCCGCCGAGGAACTGAAGATCCCGTTTGTTGCCTCCGGCGGCATGGCGGACGCGCGCAGCCTCGTTGCGGCGCTGGCAATGGGCGCCGCCGGCATGAACATGGGCACGCGCTTCATCGCCACCAAGGAGGCGCCGGTGCACGAGAACGTCAAGAATGCCTTGGTTCGGGCGTCGGAGCTCGATACAAGGCTGGTCATGCGGGCGCTCCGCAACACCGAGCGGGTCCTGAACAACAAGGGTGTCGAGCAGCTGCTCGGGGTCGAGCGGGAGAAAGGCAAGAGCCTCAAGATCGACGACATCCATGATCAGGTGGCTGGCGTTTATCCCAAGGTGATGATCGAG
The DNA here is from genome assembly GCF_023074095.1 of Bradyrhizobium sp. 137. Lineage (NCBI taxonomy): Bacteria > Pseudomonadati > Pseudomonadota > Alphaproteobacteria > Hyphomicrobiales > Nitrobacteraceae > Bradyrhizobium > Bradyrhizobium sp. 137. The sequence goes on along the minus strand of NZ_JADPKU010000066.1, from coordinate 21,629 downwards.
GGCGATATGGACGCGGGCGCCTGGAGTTGCGGCATGGTCGTCGGGCTCATCCACGACATTCCAACCGTGAAGGAGCTGCTCGACCGCATCATGGCGGATGCCGAGCGACTGATCAGGGGTAGGCTTACGGGATTTCTCGACGCCGACAGCGGGGCCGCGCTGAAGGTCGCGTGAAGCCGCGGCGAGCGGATCGGCCTTTTGTGCATCGAGCGACGCACTCGCACGAGTGCGTCAGGTGGATCTTGAAGACGGTCTTGCCGCAAAGAGGCTTCCTGGCCTGCCGCATCGATGCGAGCCAAGGTTCCGCGCGCTCAATTGGCGTTATCGCCGAACATGTTGCGTAACGCCGTCGCCACCGCGGCGACGCCGCTCACGCCCTGCATCAGCGCGATGTCACCTTGCTGCTCATGGCGGAGGGCATGAGCCATGATACGCAGGCGCGGATCGCCACGGCTGTGCCACATCTGGTCCGCCATCTTCACCGCACCCCGATGATGCAACGTCATCATCTCAACAAAGAGGCGAGCGAACGCCTCGGGCGCGGCGATCCTGACTTGACGCATCTCGGCTGGCGTCAGAAAGCCCGGCATGGCGGAGCGCTCCTGCGCGGTGCAGTCCGGCATCTCCGTGTCGAACCAGCTCAGCCACCAGTTCTCGAAGATTGTTTTCTCGCCGGTCTGGCTTGCGATCATCAGCATGGCGAGCTTCTGCAAATGCGGGTCTTGCGCACGCTCGGTTGCGATCCGCGCAAGCTCGATGCCTTGCGCGTGGTGGGTGGTCATGTGCCGGATATAGGCTTGGTCGACATCCCTGTCGCGTCCCATCCACGGCAGCTCGTAGCCATGGCGGCCGAAAAAGGCGGTCGTCCCGAGCAGTGCGATCACGACCAGGGCGCCGGTGATCCAGGCATTGGTGAATCGCACATCGCGGGCGGGCGTATCGCCGTGGGCCCAGCGCAGCCGCGCGAACAGGGGATACATCACGGCCGACGAGCCGTGCACCAGAAGCCCGATCCAGTAGGGCTGCTGCAGCGTGAACAGGGGCTGCCAGAACGGAAAAAGCGGTACCAGCACGAGCCATTCCATGCCTGAGGAAAACACCGCCCAGGGCAGCGCGAGCAGCAGGATCGTCAGCGGCCGCAAGTCCGCCGTCCAGCGTCCCAGCACGCCGAAGAAGACAACCGCCCAGGAAAAGTCCGCCCATTGATGGAACGCGATGCCGGTGACGACCGCGCTCCATGAGGGCTCGGCGCTGATCGCCCAGTCGCGCGCCGGAATGGTGGCGACAATCATCCAGTCGACCGCTGCATCGCGGCCGATCCGGGCGGCGAAGAGCTGGCTGACGATGGTCGAGAAGGTGCTGCTGATCAGGCCGAGCGCGATGGCCGCGGTCCAGCGCGAGCGGCGTCGCCTCCTGGTGACGTAAAGCGCCGGCTCGGACGGCGCGTTCACGTCAGCTGCTGGAGCTTCTTCAGCGGATTGAGCTCGCTCGGTTTGTCCTGTTCGTCGCGGCCGCGCTCCGCCTCGGCCTTGCCGTCCTCATGGAGCTCCTGATCCCCGACGATCTCGCCGACGGCCTGTTTCGCCTTGCCGGCGATCCGCTGCTTAAGACCCTTCACCTTGCCCATTGCAGCCTCCAAGCTCACGCCGCCGCCCCGGCCCCCAAAGGGGGAATGAGCGTCGGAGCTAGCGGTTTCGTCCAAAATGCGTCCGGCAGCACGGGGGGAGATGCCGGAGGCGTTGATCAGACTCCTCGGCGCGCCGATGGTTCCTCCGATCATCGCCGCGCGAGCTCAATGATCACGCCTTCATTGCCCCGAAGCAGGATCGATGCATCCCGCAATGCTTCGCGCGGCCGGTCCAGGTGCGTCGACATCAGCAGGCGGCCGCGGCCCTGCCAGTGCCATCTTCGCGGCTCGGCGGCCATGTTGAGCGCGACCAGCACTTCGCTTGGGCCCGCCAGGCGCTTGAAGGCGAGCACGTCGTTTTGCGAGCGCAGCGGCGCGTGGCTGCCGTCGCGCAGACAGGCATGCTCGCGCCGTAACGCGATCAGCGCGCGAAACAGCGCCAGGAGCGAACGCTCGTCCCGTCTCTGCTGCGCCACGTTTGGCGCATCGCCGGGCCCGAGGGGCAGCCACGGGCTGCCGGTGGTGAATCCGCCGCTCTCGCCGTCATCCCAGCGCATCGGCGCGCGCTCGGGGTCGCGGCAAAGTCCATAGCCCGGCACGAGCTTCTCGAAGGGATCGTGAACGCGATCGGCGGGAATGGGAACGCGCTTGCGGCCGATCTCGTCGCCCATGAAGAAGAACGGCGTTCCACGCAGCGTCATCAACAACACCGCGAGCACGCGCATCTGCGCCGCACCGATCTTGCTCGCGATCCGCTGCTTGTCATGCCCGCCGATCACCCACACCGGCCAAGCGCCCTTGGGGATGGCGTTGAGATAGGCGTCGATGGTCGCCTGGAGCGACAGCGCGTCCCATTGCGAGTCCAGCAGCGCAAAATTCAGCGGCAGGTGCAGGCGAGGTCGATCGTTGCCGTAGAAGTGCCCGATCCGGTCGGTCTTGCCCTGAACTTCGCCGCACAACACCCGGTCCGGATAGCCATCGATCACCTCCCGGATGAATTCGATGCACGACATCGTCTCCGGCCGGTCGTCGGTAAATACGGGCGTATGGCGTTGCGGCGGCGGCTTGTCCTTGGCCTTCGGGTTCGGTGGATTGTCGCGCAAGAGATCGTCTTTGATCAGCACGGCGCTGGCATCGACGCGAAAGCCGTCGACGCCGCGGTCGAGCCAGAAGCGCATGACGTCGGCGATCGCTGCTCTCACGTCCGGATTGCGCCAGTTCAGGTCCGGCTGCTCGACCAGGAAGGAGTGGTAATAATATTGCCGCCGCGCCTCACACCATTCCCAGGCGCTGCCGCCGAAACGACTGAGCCAATTGTTCGGCGGCCCGCCATTCTCGGCCGGATCGGCCCAGACGTACCAATCGGATTTCGCGCTGTGGCGCGAACTGCTGCTCTCGACGAACCAGGCATGGTCGTCGGCGGTATGATTGGGGACAAAGTCGAGAATGACCCGGATGTCTTCCGCGTGCAGGGCACTGAGGAGGCGATCGAACGCGTCGAGCGTGCCGAAACTCGGGTCGATTGAACAATAATCGGAGATATCATAGCCGAGATCGCGAAAGGGGGTGCGGTAGATCGGCGTCAGCCACACCGCATCGACGCCGAGCCATTTCAGGTAGTCGAGCCGCGACATCAAGCCGGCGAGGTCGCCTTTGCCGTCGCCATTGGAATCCTGGAACGAGATCGGCGCGATTTCATAAACGACTGCGGATTGCCACCACGCGCGTTCGTCACGGGATTCGTTCATTGCCTCGATTCACCTCGTTACGGTTTGTCTCTCGCGCGAACTCAGGATCGCTCGGGCATGGGGTGCGCTGCGATCTGCTTCGCGCCGCTTCTGGCGTTTTCCAGCCCCTTGGGGAAGCCGCTGCGGTTCGGATAGAGCTTGCGCCTTGCTTCGCGCGGCGGCCGCCGCGGCCTGGTGTCCTGCGCGGCGCGATAGTCGAGCATGGCGATGCCCCCGACCATCAGGAGCGCCAGCGCGATATTGCCTTTCTTGGGATTGTCGGGTGTCAGTCCGGAGAGCAGCGCGGCGGCATCGAGGCCGTCGCCGCCGACGCGGGCCCAGAGGCCGGCGTTCTTGTCCACGGACAGTGACATGATCCCGGCAAGGATCTCCCGCACGCCGAAGGCGCGGACCAGCGTCTCATGGCCTTCCATGCCCATCGTCGCGGTGATGCGCCTTGGCGCAAGGAATTCCACGGCGCCGAGAGCGATACTGAACCAGCCGAGCGCGCGAGCGAGCTGGTCTTCGGCGCGCTTCAGGCTCGGCCCGCCCTCGAGGATTTTCGGATCACCCTTGGTGCGGACGATGTTGGAGAAGTGAAACATGGCGGACTTCCTCAGGGCTTCAGCACGACCTTGACGCAGGAGTCACGCTTGTCGCGAAACACCTGGTACATTTCGGGGCCTTGGCTGAGCGGCACGGTATGGGTGATGACGAAGGACGGATCGATCTCGCCTTCCTCGATGCGGCGAAGCAGGTCGTCGGTCCAGCGATTGACGTGGGTCTGGCCGGTCCGCATCGTCAGCCCCTTGTTCATGAACGCGCCGATCGGCATCTTGTCAGAGAAGCCGCTATAGACGCCCGCGACCGAGATGATGCCGCCGGGACGGCAGACATAGATCATCTCGCGCAGCACGTGGGGCCGGTCGCTCTCCAGCATCACCATCTGCTTGGCGCGGTCGAGCAGCGTGTCCGGTTGCGAGGCCATCACATGCGCTTCCATGCCGGCGCAATCGATGCACTTCTCCGGTCCCTTGCCGTCGGTGAGTTCGTTTAGCCGTTCAACCACGCTTTCGGTCTCGAAATTGATCGTGGTGGCGCCGCCGGCTTCCGCCATGCTGAGCCGCTCGGGCAGGCAATCGATCGCAATCACCTGGTTGGCGCCGAGCAGGATGGCGCTGCGGATCGCCATCTGTCCGACCGGGCCGCAGCCCCAGATCGCGACAGTGTCGGTCGGCTCGATATCGCACTGCACCGCGGCCTGCCAGCCGGTCGGGAAGATGTCGCTGAGGAACAACAGCTGCTCGTCGGGGATGCCGGGGGGAACCTTGATGTGCGTGGCATCGGCGTAGGGCACACGCAGATACTCGGCCTGCCCGCCGGGATAGCCGCCGGTCAGATGCGTGTAGCCGAACAGGCCGGCGCAGGAATGACCGAACACCTTCTCAGCCAGATGACGCTTGCGGTTGGTGGTCTCGCAGACGGAGAAATTGCCGCGCTTGCACTGGTCGCATTCGCCGCAAATGATCGTGAACGGCACGACAATGCGGTCACCTTTCTTCAGCTTGCCGTCGACGCCGGAGCCGACCTCGACCACTTCACCCATGGTCTCGTGGCCCATGATGTCACCGGGCAGCATGCCTGGAATGAAATTGTGGAAGAGGTGCAGGTCCGAACCACAGATGGCGCAACTCGTGACCTTGATGATGGCGTCCCGCGGGTCCTGGATCTCCGGGTCGGTGACGCTGTCGCACCGGATGTCCTCCTTGCCATGCCATACCAGCGCCTTCATCTCCGTCCTCCGCTATCAATCACGTGGCATCTAAGTCCAGGCATGAACGATGGTTGCTATGCGAGGCGCAAATTCCTCGCACTGCACGAGCCTGGGGCGGAAATTGGAACAGGGTGGTCGGTTGGGCGATTGGGCGTCATCATCCCAATCCGCGAGGATATGCCCTATGTCCGCCAATCAACTCGCCGTCGTCACCGGCGCCTCAACCGGTATTGGCCTGGAACTCGCCAGGTGCTGCGCCCAGGCAGGTTTCAATCTCGTCATCGCCGCGGACGAGCCTGCGATCGAGCGGGTGGCCGTCGATCTGCGTAGGCTCGGCGGTAGTGTGGAGCCGGTCGAGACCGATCTCGCCACCACTGAAGGTGTCGATAAGCTCTGCGCCGCGATTGCCGACCGCCCGATCGACGCGCTGCTGGCGAATGCCGGCATCGGCCTCGGCCGGGCCTTCCTCGATCAGGATTTCCAACGCATCAGGCGCGTCGTCGACACCAACATCACCGGCACGCTTGACCTGATCCATCGCGTCGGCAACGCGATGCTGCGCCGCAACTCCGGGCGCATTCTCATCACGGGCTCGGTCGCCGGCTTCACGCCCGGCAGCTTCCAGGCGGTGTACAACGCCTCCAAGGCTTTTCTTGACTCGTTCTCCTTCGCGCTGCGCGAAGAGCTGCGCGATAGCGGCATCACCGTCACTTGCCTGATGCCTGGCGCCACCGACACTGAATTCTTCCGCCGCGCCGAAATGATGGACACCAAGGTCGGCACCGAGCAGAAGGATGGCGCCTACGAGGTGGCCAAGGCCGGCTTCGATGCAATGCTGCGGGGTGAGGCCGATATCGTCACCGGGTTGAAGAACAAGATCCAGACGACGGTCGCCAACATCACGCCGAACGAGATGCTGGCCAAGCAGCATCGGAAGATGGCCGAGCCGGGCACGGCAAAATCGTAGCGCGTGAGTGCACCGACGGCTTGCCGTAGACGGCGTCTGGTTCCTTCCGCTGTGCCGGCGAAAGCGCTGACCTTTGCGTAACCGGCGGGGCCGCCGACTGCAGAGGAGGACGGGCCTTGGTGAACATGGCCGCTGCATCATCATCGAAGACCGCCGTCTATGCCGCGCTTGCCGGCAATTTGCTCGTCGCGGTCACCAAGATCGGCGCCGCCATATGGACGGGAAGCTCGGCGATGACCAGCGAGGCCGTGCACTCGGTGGTCGATACCTCCAATGAGATGCTGCTGCTCTATGGCTACCGTCGTGCCAGCCGTCCAGCGGACGAATCCCATCCGCTCGGCTATGGGCGCGAATTGTATTTCTGGAGCTTCATCGTCGCCCTGCTGATCTTTGCGCTCGGTTCGGGCGTCTCGCTCTATCAGGGTGTCCTGCATGTCGCCGCGCCTGACCCGATCGAGGATCCCATCGTCAGTTTCATCGTGCTCGGGCTGTCGTTCCTGTTCGAGGGCGCCTCGTGGCTGGTCGCACTGCGCCGTTTCCGCTCGGACGCGGCGCGGTTTGGCTACTATCAGGCCTTTGTCCGCAGCAAGGACCCGCCCGCCTTCATGGTGCTGCTCGAGGACAGTGCGGCGCTGGTCGGCATCGTCATTGCGGCCGCGGCAACGGCGGCGGCGGTATGGCTGGCGCAACCGGTGTGGGACGGCGTCGGCTCGATCCTGATCGGGATTCTCCTGGGAATCACGTCCGTCGGGCTCGCCCGCGAGAGCAAGAGTCTATTGATCGGTGAGCCGGCGCACCCTGAGCTTGCGCGATCGATCCTCGAGATCGCGCGGCGCTCGCCGGGTGTGCTACAAGCCAACGGGCTCCTGACGGTACAACTATCCCCTGACGAGATCGTCGCCGCCCTCAGCGTCGAGTTCGCCGACGAGAAGCGCGCCGACGATATCGAGCAATGCGTGATCTCGCTCGAGAGTGAAATCCGCAAGCATCATCCGAGCGTCGCAGCCCTGTTCATCAAGCCCCAGACGAACGCGCGCTTTCACGCCGTTCGGGCGAAACGCTGGAGCCGCAGGTCCTAGCCACCGGCGGCGTTTGCGGCGCCCGGCACCACCTAACCAAAGAAAGCTCCGAGCCTTGGGAGATGTGATGCAGCGAGCGTATTGCAGCCGTTATGAAATTCTGCGGGCGCGAGCGTGCTGGCCGCGACAGGCCATCGCCGTCAGGTACTTGAGATCATCCCAGTCAAACAACACAGGTCCCCAACGCCCGCAGCCATTCTAACGCAAGGGATCTACATCAGTGTGCTTCGAGCGCAGAATCCCTGAGGGAAGCGGATGCGCATTGCGACCGCTACGCGGGCCGCGACGCGAATCCGCACAGCGGATTGGGCCTGCACCACTATTGTCGCGCAGCGATGGCGGTCATCTCGAGCTTGACGCCCGGGCCGAGATCGGCGACGCCAATTGCGGCCCGCGCCGGCAGATGAGCTTCTGCAAAGTGCGCCTTCCAGGCCGCATTGAACTCGGCCTTCTCCTTCAGGTCGGTCATGTAAATGGTCACCTGCAAGATGTTGGTCAGATCGGATCCGACGGTCTTCAGCAGCTGCGCCAGTTGCCGGAGGACGTCGTTTGCCTGGCCCGACATATCGAGGCTCGTGTCCTCGGGAACGATTCCACCGATGTAAAGCACGCATTGTGCTCGACCACTTCGTGGAGCAGACCTTCGTAAGGCGAGACGCGCTTGATCATGATGAGACCGTTGTGGCTTGAGGGGAGGGACGCATATCGCACATGTTCACGACCAATACGCGCCCCGTACCGCGCTCGTGCTCCGCTCGATGCCTTGCCCTTCACACACGGGAGCCCGGCGTTTGCATCAGCCCGGATCTCGATGACATCGGGATGCGGATCGCTATACTGTCACCACATACCGGAACAAGGACGATCTAATGGACGACACGATTGGCTTCCCCGACCCCGGCCTCGACCTGTCCGACGGCTTCAAGCCGCATACTTCGCATTGGGGCGTGTTTTCCGCGCGTCAAGGCAAGGCCGGACTCGAGGTGAGGGCCTATGCGGGGGATCCCGATCCGAACGGCATCATCGACAATTTCCCGGGCGCACTGCGGCATCAGGCCCGCATCGCCCAGCCGGCGATCCGCCGCGGCTGGCTCGAGCGCGGTCCCGGCCCGGACGATCGCCGCGGCCGCGACGAATTTGTCTCCGTGAGCTGGGAGAAGGCGCTCGATCTGCTCGGCGACGAGCTGGAGCGCGTCCGCAACACGCACGGTCCCGGCGCCGTGTTCGGCGGCTCCTATGGCTGGTCGAGCGCGGGCCGCTTTCATCACGCCCAGAGCCAGGTGCATCGCTTCCTCAACATCGCGATGGGCGGCTATGTGCGCTCGGTCAACACCTATTCTTCCGGCGCGTCCTCGGTGCTGCTGCCGCAGATCCTGGCCGGATACGAGGATATCACCAAGCGCAACGTCACCTGGGAGCAGATCGCCTCTGACACCGAGATCGTGCTGGCCTTCGGCGGCATGGCGCTGAAGAATTCCATGGTCGCCGGCGGCTCGATCAGCAAGCATGTCGAGCGCGGCGCCATGGCAGCGGCGCGCCGGCGCGGCTGCGAGTTCGTCCTGGTCAGCCCGCTGCGCGACGATCTTCCGGTCGAAGCCGGCGCCGAATGGCTGAGCTGCGTGCCGGGCACCGACACCGCGCTGATGCTCGGCATCGTCCACACGCTGGTGAGCGAAGGCTTGCACGATCAGGCTTTCCTCGATCGCTATACGGAGGGGTGGCCCGTCTTCCTGCGCTATCTCACCGGCGAGAGCGATGGGCAAGCGAAGCACGCCGAATGGGCCGCCCCGATCTGCGGCGTCGCCGCCGACAATATCCGCGCGCTGGCGCGCCGGCTCGCCGGAAAGCGCGCACTCATCACCGTATCGCATTCGCTGCAGCGCGCCGAACATGGCGAGCAGCCAGTGTGGATGGGGCTGGTGCTGGCGGCAGCGCTCGGCCAGATCGGTCTGTCCGGCGGTGGCTATGCCTATTCGTTAGGTGCGATCGGCTATTACGGCCGCCGCGTCAACGACGTGCCAGGACCGACGCTGGGGCAGGGCCGCAACGGCGTTGCCGACTTCATTCCGGTCGCGCGCATCGCGGACATGCTGCTCCACCCGGGCGCTACCTACCGCTACAATGGCGAGACGCGCACCTATCCGGACATTCGCCTCGTCTACTGGGCCGGCGGCAATCCCTTCCATCACCACCAGGACATCAACCGTCTGCGCAAGGCGTTTGCGCAAGTCGACACGCTGGTCGTGCACGAGCTCGGCTGGACCGCGACGGCCCGGCATGCCGACATCGTGCTGCCCGCGACCATGACGCTGGAGCGCGAGGACATCGGCTATTCCACCAACGATCCCCTCATGGTCGCCATGCACCGGATCGCCGAGCCGTTTGGCCTTTCGCGCGACGACTATGAGATCTTCGCCGATCTCGCCGAGCGTCTCGGTGCGCGCGAACCTTTCACTGAAGGCCGCAGCTCGCGGCAGTGGCTCGAGCATCTGTATGAGCCGACCCGCGCCTCGCTGGCCAAGCGTGGCCTGGAGGCGCCGAGCTTCGATGAATTTTGGCAACGCGGCAGCCTGATCGTGCCGCAGCAGCCCGACGACGGCGGCAGGCTGCGCCGCTTCCGTGAGGATCCCACAGGTCACGCCTTGCCGACGCCGAGCGGCCGCATCGAGATCTTCTCGGCGAAGATCGCAGGCCATGGTGATGCGGATTGTCCCGGTCATCCGGTCTGGCTGGAGAAGACCGACACACCGAAGCCGGGTGCGCCGTGCTTCCTCGTCGCCAATCAGCCGGTGACGCGCCTGCATAGCCAGCTCGATTTCGGCGGACATTCGCTGGCCGCCAAACATCGCGGCCGCGAGGTCGCGCGCATGAATCCGCGTGACGCTGATGCGCGCGGCATCAGGGATGGCGATATCATCCGCCTGTTCAACGACCGCGGCGCCTGCCTTGCCGCAGTCCACGTCACCGACGGCATCGCGCCGGGCGTGGTGCAACTGCCGACCGGCGCGTGGTATGACCCGATGGATCCCGAGGACGACGCGCCGCTCTGCGTGCACGGCAATCCGAACGTGCTCACCCGCGACATCGGCACCTCGTCCCTGGCGCAGGGTTGCACGGGGCAGTTGACAGCGGTCGAGGTGGAAAAGTTCACGGGCAATCTGCCGCCGATCCGGGCGTTCGATCCGGTGTAGGGTATTCGTCGAAGCCCGGATGGAGCGCGAGCGTAATCCGGGACCGCTCGTGCAGCATCGGCCGCTCACGCCCTGGCGCGCGATGTCCGGTGCTGCTCCTTCGTGACGATGCCTGCCGACAGCGTGACGAGACCCATCAGCGCGGCGAGCAGCCAGAACGCCGTTGGCAGCCCACTGGCGCGAGCAACGAAGCCGACGCCGGCGGGACCGATGAGGACGCCGGCATAGCCGGCGGTCGTGATCGCCGCGACGGCGAGGCCCGTGGGCATGGCTTTCTGCTTGGCCGCCCCGCGGAACAGCACCGGCACCAGATTCGATGCGCCGAGGCCGATGAGCAGGAAGCCGGCTATGGCAACCGCCGCTACCGGAGCCGTGAGCAGGACCACGAAGCCCGCGATGGCGATGAGGCTTCCCCACAACAGCGTGGCGCGGTCTCCGATGCGTGCGACGACGGCGTCGCCGCCGAGCCGCCCCACGGTCATCGCGATGGAGAACACCATATAGCCGGCGCCGCCTTGCGCCTCCGAGACGAGACCCGCGCCGATGACGAGCAGAGCTCCCCAATCGAGCATCGCGCCTTCGACGAGGAAGGTGATGGCGCCAAGCAGCGCGAGCAGGAGCACCGATCCGTGCGGCAGCACGAACAGAGGGCCCTCCTGCACCTGCGCTGAGCGGAGCAGGCGCGGCCAGCTCACCAACATCGCGATCAGCATCAGGATAGAGCAGACCAGCGCGCAGGTGAGCGCGCCGAATTGCAGCGAGAGCAGTGCCGTCATCAGCGCAGAGCCGGCGAAACCGCCGATGCTGAACAGCGCGTGGAAGCCGGACATCAGCGGACGTGCTGCGGCGCGCTCCACCTCCACCGCATGGATGTTCATGGCGACGTCGATCGAGCCGAGCGCGGCCCCGAACGCAAAGAGCGCCAGCGCCAGCGCTCCGGGCGAGCTCGCAATCACAAGCAGCGGCAGCACCAGGGCGAGACCGAGCCCGCCCGCGATGATGGTCGGTCTGCTGCCGTAGCGCGCACTCAGCACGCCGGTCAGAAGCATGGCGAGGACCGAGCCGATGCCGAGGCTGAGCAGCAGCAATCCGAGCATGCCGTCGTCGACGCCGAGGCGCGTCTTCGCGAACGGCACCAGCGGTGCCCAGCACGCAATGCCGAAGCCCGCGACGAGGAAGGCGAGTCGGGTCGCAAGGCGTGTTGCCGGCCGGTCGGCAGAAAGCATGGGAACTCCGGGGGAGCATGGGCGGGCGGCCGACAAGCCCCAGGATTGCCGCGCCATTATGTCCGAGCGGTGCACGAATTGTCGCAGGCTGCTCGTGAAAAATGCAAGCGGGCCCCGGCGGGGGAGAGGCGCCCATGGCCCCGCGCACCGGCTGGGCAAGGTGGGACTAGGCGCCCCAGGTGGTGAAATGTGGATGGATGTAAACAGACTAGCCAGGCCGGCGCGGGTCCGTCAGGCAAAACACCCGACCGTTTCCACATGTGTCGGTGTCAAGCCCTAAGCGGAAAAATATTCTCCTTTACCGAAATTCGGAAATGACGTATGTGTCGGCCATCCCGGCTCATCCGAGAGGGGCGATCATGTGTCGTGATGATCGCGGAGCCGGGCTTGCGGTGGACGCGGCAGCGTCGGGCGCGAGAGGCCAGGGGCAGGGCGGATTGCTCTCCGTGAGCCCTTAAGCTTCGCGCAGACGGACGGCGCTGTCAGGTTCGTCGCGCCAGCATCTCGATGGCAAGGTGCACAACGCCGTCGAACCCTGCGGCGCAGGCGAGCCGCGCGTACGGCAAAACCGTGTGGTCCTGGCTGCAAGGGTCTTTTTCTCGAGATTTTCGGGGTTTTTGTCAACCGGGCCCCAATAGGCCCTAGATCATGAGGGCAACGGGGGTTGAAACTCGCCGACACTCAAATGAAACGCCCCGGATGGTGCCGGGGCGTGATCATGGTCGTGGCTGGCCAGCTATTTGTTCTCAGCGTGCGGCCACTTGTCCAGAAAGTCGCGCATAGACTTACACTCGGCTTCAAACACGATGCGGCAGCGCTCCCATGCGACGGGCTCGATATGCGTCTTAATCTCTTCCTCCACGCGTGAGCGCAGATCATTTGGGTCCATCGCGTCCAGTTCCCAGCACAGTTGTCCGTAGGTCTTGCGAAACCATTTGGCGCGCGGGTCCAGTCTCTTCTCTTCCACATTGAAGGCAGGACGGCTGCCGAGTGCATCGCAATCGTCGCGGAGTAGCGCGATCCGCTCAATCGAGATGTAGTGTCCGCCGTAGCGCTCGATCCGCTCGGGAAGGTCGCGCTCTGACATCCACATTCCGCTCGGGTCGTAATCGCCGATGTAGAGGATTGTCACCGGATGGTCCTCATTATCGCGTTCCGAGATGTCGTTGATGACGGTGGCGCTGCCGAAGCCACATGACCCGGAAGCCGACCCCATAGGCATCGAGGACAGGCTGCAACACCCCGCGCACCGTACCCTTCTCCGACCACACCTCGACGCGTTCGGGCTGCTGCTGCCAGAAGTCACGCCGGTAGTCGCGCGCAGTGACCCGCATATATTCCGCGACATCATCCCATGTCGGCACGCGTTCAAGCTCGCGGGTCTCATCAACGATCCATTCCCATGGGATCGTCCCTTCTTCGCGGGCCTCTTTCAGCAGGCGGTAGACGCCTTGCATCTTGCTCATGGACGGGATCAAGCCCAGCGAGAACAACTTGTAGCCGACACCACGTCCGGTGATCGGCCGGGCGTCTTCGACGATTTTGTACATCGCCTTGATCATGTCGTGCGAGCGCTTCGCCCGGCCGCGACCTTTTCTCGTACTTGTTTGAAAATACTCGCCGGTCATCGCTGCACCGCCGCTTGCTGGCGGACCTTGCGCCGACCTTTGCCACGACCACGCGCGGGATCGAAATGCGGATCGCACTCGGCTATCGCCGTCTGCCAAGCGATGATCTCGTCCTCGAACCAAATCCGACGGTTCGGCGAGATATAGGTCGATCTCGGAAACCGACCTGCCTTTTCCATTCGCCACAACGTCGAGCGCCCGACCGGAACGATCTCAAGAACCTGCTTTTCGTTCAGCATGCGTCGAGGTCGGGGCCAGTTATCAGGTGCCTTGTTCCTCGTCTCGGCCTCACCCAGAGCGTGGCATTCGGCGCAGATCTGCATGCCGTGTCGCTCGTTGTCGCGGGCCAGCAAAGAGTACTCAGTCTCTGGCTTTTCCTGATTGCATGTCACGCAAACGCGGTTCGCCAACTCTGTACTTATCATGACAGCCATCAACCTCCCCGGAAGTGATCCGGGGTCCATCGCCAATGTCTACGGTCGGGTGGTGCCGCCCGCTGAGACGAAGCTGCGAGCAGTGACGCCGTGGCACGGGCGCTGTCGCAATTTTCGAACGCCCGTTGATGGATGAATTCTCAATCTGCTTTGCCAGCTCAGTCAATATGTCCGCTCAAATAAAAGCCGATAGTGAGGAAATTTGCAGCGAGAGGCAACAGCGGTGCCGCAGGACGAAGCATTGTAAGCTTCGATTTACGCAATCGGCCGACACAGAGCGCAGTTTATGCATGACACGCGCAAAAATCTGAGCCACCTTTATGCGATAGCTGCATGCTCATCATGAGAGGTTCGCCGTCGTGCCCACATCATCGCATGCTGTTCACGACCCCGCGCGGTCATGCCTGATCGGCTTCCCGTTGCCACCACGCGCGGCCCGGCGATCATTCCCCTATTCGCCGGGCCGTGCCGAACGCTAGGGAAAGTCCTATGGCAAAATCAGCGGCCGCGACGAATGACTTTGATGTCAACATAACATGCAGGGGCCTCAGCAAGGCCGATCTCGCCTCGTTGAATGATCTGCCGCTCCGGTGCACGACCACTGTGAGCGCGATGGCAGGCAGCCTGCCCGTCCAATAGCGGGGCGCGCGCCGTGAGCAACGCAGTCGTTGCAATCGACAGTGCAAAGGTGTGGCCGGAGACGTTGGCAAGATCAGTGCCGCCGACGCTCGTTCCTGTCCGATCGTCGCTGTCTCCGCCAGCCTCGCACGCACCACCCAAAAGAAAACCCGCGCCACGGTCCGCCACCGCGCGCGGGTACTTTCTGCAATTCGCCAACCATCGATGGAGATCGAAAATGGCCGACATCGGCAAGGCTATCGCGCGCCTCGACGGTGCGCAAGCCCGTCACAGCGAAACTGCCCGCAGGTCTTTCGCGAGTTTCAAGTTCGTTGGATCAGGGCCCTGGCTGCTGATCCTCGTCTCAATGCACGTGCCAAAGTGATAGGTAACTGCATTCTTAGCCACATCAATCAGCACTCCGGCGAGGCGATCCTTTCCGATCGAGCGATCAGCGATGAGACTGCCATTCCCGAGCGCGGGATCGCTAGGGGACGTGGACCGCTTCGGAAACATGGCTGGATCGATTGGAGACGAACGGGTGGCGCGAATGTCTACCGCGTGCTCAGCGATCACATAGTGGCGATGAACGACCGACTAGCTCGCCTCAAATCGCAGCGGAGTGCCGATGCCAAGAGCCGCACCCATCCGTGGCGGAACGGAACCATCGCGGTGATCCGCCACCTGTGGCGGAACGGAAGCATGATCAGCCGGATGCGATTAGCCAAATCGAGCATTGCGATCTGCCACCGGTGGCCGATCGCGTTCCGCCACCGGTGGCTGACAAACACCTTAATAGAACACCTAATTCAACACCTATTATTCCGCCTCGCTTCGCTCGGCGGCCGCTTCGCGGCATTGGTTTTGAAGAAGGGAAGGAAGAAAGAGCGACGACAATCGATCAGTGGTTGGCGAGCACAAGTATCGAGGAAAGAACCGCCGAATTGATGCCTTGCGCGCAGCGTCTCGGCCTCTCACACGACCAAACTCACGCTTTAGCGGATGAATTCGTTCAACACTGTCGCGCCACAAATAAGAGGAGCAAGCAATGGCCCGTTCTATGTCGCAGATGGTTTCGCACTCACACTCCTCGAAAGATCGCGCGGTGGTAGGGGGCGGTTCATGAGCACATTGGCCTTGCGTCGTCGCTGTTTCGCTGTTCCCGAGCTTTACGAACCTTAGTCGCATCGAGGTTCGCGAACGCCATGACCGCGCCCGTCCGGATCGATCTCGCCGCGCTCTCGGCAAACGAGTTGGCCGCCTTGCGGGACGCGCTGCGGACCCGGCCGGGTCAGCGGACGCCGGAAACCTTGGCCGCGCTTGCTGAGCGCGACCGGTTGGTCCGCGAGTTGGCGGCAAGGTGCTATCCCGGTCTTTGCCGCCATCAACAATCCATGCGCATCCACGACGAGCTTGCGCGCTATGCCTCGACGACGTGGACGAGGACGCGGGCCGATCTCGTATGTCGTCACCGCGACGATCGCCGCCGCCTAATCTGGCAAATCCTGAAAATGCGTGGCGGCCACGTCCCGGCGGTGCGGACGATCAACGATATCTTGGCTTGGCGCGGCTAGCACTGCGGCTCGCTCAGGCCTTCCGCCACCTTGACCTTACGATCGCGCGCGGCGTTAGACGACGGAGATGCAGATTTATCTTTACTAGAGCTAGTAATGATAGGCCCGATCTCCTCGCCCAAATAAGTTGGAGGAGATCTATGCCGACATTCGGCTGATCGTGTTCGAAGCGCCGATGTCACCGCAACATATGGCGGGCCCTCACCACAGCGCACATTCTGCGCGTGCTGATCGGCTCGTGCGCCCTAGTCGGAGAAATGCCGCTTTGGCCTCATTGCAGCGAGCTAACTGATTTCGCTGCAAACGAGACGTGGTGTGATCCGCTCACAATTCTCAGCGAGGCACGCCATGACGCGCAATCGGTTTCAGGATTTCGGCTTCGGCGGCGATCGGCCGCCGATTAGGAACGAGGCGGCGAGCTTTCCGGCAGGTGACGCCAGCAGCAGCATTGTCTCCGGCCCACTACCGGCATGATGGTGATCAATGCCGGTGATCCGCTGGAAGTGCTTCCGGCGGAAGCCCGCGAGAAAGTTGCGGACCTGCAACGCCGCCGCGCAGATGTGACCACGCTGTACAGGTCGGCTTTCGAGGACGAGCAGATGTTGCGCGCGGAAATCTTCAAGCACGAGGCCCGCATTGCGGAATTGATGGAGCCGCGCGGACGGGGTGGCTTCGGTCTCGGCAGCGATGACATGCGGGTCACGACCGAACAGGCAAAGCTTGATCAGAAGCGCAGCGACCTTGCCCGCTTGCTAGCCACGAAGGAGGCGCGGGGTACCGAAAGCCAGCGGCTCGGCACCCTGCTGCGCAACATCGAGCAGATGATCACGGCGCGTCCAGCAGGGACCGTTGGCAGGATGATCGAGATCGAGCGTCCGTCGTTCAAAGGCGACCTGATCGATGCCATCGAGCGCCGTCGCGCTCGCGCTCGCGAACTGCGGGCCGATGAGGCCCGCGCACGCTGCGCGCCCCGTCCGAGCGCGGTTCGCAAGGCTGCCATGGTCGCTCAAGTCGAAGCATTGGCCGAGCAAGGGCGGCCGGATGCGGCTAGCAGCATCGAGCATGGCGAGCCGATCGAGTGGCCGCTCGCAAACTGGCAGTTCGAAGTGCACAACGTCGCTCCTGGCGCTGTTGCGTTCGGGCGGCTTATCGATCCTAAGGCGCTCATTGCGTGGTTGTTCAAGGATCAACTGATCGATCGTCTATCCGTCGAGATCGACGAATGTGCCGACGATGAGGCGGCGCTCGGTGACGAGGAGCGGCGAGAGCGGATCACGCAAATTCTCGCGGACCTGCTTTTCGTCGAGCGCGAGGAGTGCGCGCTGATCGAGATCGCGAAGCAGCAGGGTCTACCGGCCGATTACCGGGACGATTGCGACGCGCGCGCGATCTTGCAGATCGAGTGGGCCGCCGCGCCGCCGCCGGAGCCGCGCGCAGATGCGGGCGAGGCTGGCATCGTTCGTCATATTGGCTCGTAGGTTCTGAGATGCGCCGCCGGTTTTGCGCATGGGCAGGCGGCGCGTTCGGCGCGGCGGGTGGGCGGTTGCTCCTTGTCCGCCGCGTACGGTGTCGAGTGCAGGATCATCTAGCAAGAGCATGAGCCGCGCGGGACCCGGTCAGTTACGCTGACTTGCTATATCCGTCGTCGGAGTGAAGCTGCCGAGCCCGATCCAGTCTACGGTCCCTGGGCTCTAACCAATTTGAGACATTGTGCATTTTCGACGCTGTTTCTAAGGCGCGTCGGGTGGCGTATAATTTAGTTGCCCTTGAATAAGACGGGACAGCCGAAATCGCCGTCCGGGCGAACGAGCGGTATTGATGTCATCGGCAGGCACGCTCTCTTAAGAAACCGACGCTTTTTTTGCTGTTCGCACGACAATTCACATTCCACGAAATGCGCGCGCCGCTTCTGTGGCGGCTCGTTGCTGTAATCTCAGGAGAAAGCGATGAACAAGATCGATAGAAGGTCAGCGTTGGGTATCGGGTTGGCAGCGGCTTCGGCGGCCATGATAAAGCCAGCCGCCGCTCAGACCACGGGCTACAAAGACGAGACACCGTGGCCGGGTGTCGTAGTGCGCGCTTATAATGGCGAGACACCGTCCCTCATCCCTGGCTTTAAGATCGTCTCGATGCGCGACATCATCATGCAGCCGGGATCGAAGACCATGGGGCCGCCGATGATGAATGCCATGATCTGCCATATCACCGAAGGGGAGCTTCGGCTTGATCAGGACGGAAAGACCTTTACAGCCAAGAAGAACTTCGTGTGGACCTGCAACAAGGATACAAAAGAGCAGGCGTTCAATGATGGGAATGTGGTCGCAATTATGAGGATCACGGACCTGAAGGCTTAAGGCTCGTTTTTTCGTAAGACGGATTGCAGGTGCGATTGGCGTACTCGACGAGAACCATCGGCGCGTGCCGCAGGCCACGCTCGCGGCTCGTCTCTTTCGCAGTCCCGATTGCGGGCACTCGCATCTGATTAACAGTCTAAGGGCGAGCTGATCAGCGAGGTCGGAAAAGGCCGACCTCCTGTCCGTAACGGGGCTACTTGCCATCCGTCCCGGTAAATCACCTGCAGGCCGTTTACCGCGATTTACGCAAATGGGTCGGCCCGGAGTAGCCCTCGCCGTTAGAACGCATGGGCGGCGGTTTATGGCCGGTGCCGTTGAGGTCCGCCTCGCTCAGAGCCAAGTCTGCGAGCCGCGATACCGTGAGGCCATGCGCGCAGCCGCGTCGCCGCAGCGCTGCCGCGCGCTGTCTGGCGTAGTCCTGTCGCAACAGCGCGAGGAATACGGCCCGATCCCGCCGAGAAAGCGCCCGCCACTCCCGCCATGCCCGTTCTAGCTCGGTCATCGGCCCTATCCCGTTGAATTCGCGAGAGTACCGGATGCACCAAAATCGGAAAAGGTCGCCGCCAGATATGCGGAGAGCGGGCTGTCGCGCGTCCCGGCCCTCAACGCCCGTTTCGGAGGACCCGCCAAAGCGCCGACACAAGCTTCCAGAGTGGCCGGGACGGTGCATCGTCCTCGCTATCCGGCGCGGCCGACGTTGCCTCATTGTCCAATTCGGTCAGCCGCTCCACCATTCCTTCTAGTCGCGGTGGTAGCGGGGTGAGATTGTCCGTGAGGGTGCTTCGAAGTTGCTCACCGATCTCGTTGCAGATCGCCCGGCGATGCTCCGGATGACCTAAACCGGGCGGATTGGACCACGGGCGCAGTTGAGGGGTAACTGCCATGGCTGCCACCGTTGTTCTTAACGTGCACCGCCTCGTTGCCGTGCACGGGTGTCCTGCCGCCGTCCTAGTAACGTGCGACATGCCCACCTTGATCCCGCTGCTCCGAGCAGAAGTTCTACGATCGCCAACCCGGTTCCCATGCTATCATGCTCTCCCGCGTGGGATTGGGAGGCAAGAAATGTCTACCTACCTGCGATTACAAACCGCCGATTTAAAGCCGGAAATCGTCAGCCGCGTTACGGCAGCTTACGAGCAGGCGCTCTATCTCATCTGCATCGAGGATCGCGGCGACAATGATCCCCTTGCGGAAGCCGTCGCTAGGAAGATCATCGAGATTGCGCAAACCGACATCCGTGATCCGGCAGAAATTGCGGCTTTGGCGATCAAGGAACTTGAAATGCGTTAGGCATCCCGCGCGCGCTTGGAACCGAAACATTTCTCACCGACGGGAGGTTGGCTATTGGGCTTCGGGGGCTTCGCAACGCGCGAGGCGCGCCAATGACCCCTCTCCCGGTGGGCGATGTGTTTCTCACGATCGCAATCATGGCCGTGACCTTCATGGTCGAGATCGGCCTTTCTATCTTGATCGGGATGTTCTGAATGGTCGTGCAGCGGAAATCACGGCTCTCCGCGATCCGTGATAGGCTTCTGACCGAAGACCATGCCGGAGAGCGGCCATGCCGAAGGCTTACTTGATCGCTGAGCACGTCATCACCGAGCCCGCCGTGTTTGAGGAGTACCGGGTCAAGGTCGGGCCAATGATCGAAAAATATGGCGGACGGTATCTGACAAAGGGCGGCGCACATCAATTTCCCGAAGGCGGCCATTGGGAGCCGGATCGAGTTGTCATCATCGAATTCCCGGACAAGCAATCGCTCGATGCTTGGTACAACTCGCCTGAGTATCAGCCGCTCATAAAGCTACGCAAAGAGAGCACGAGTGATCTCGATATGCTGATCACGCTTGAGGGCGTCTAGCCTGCGTGACAAACGCCCACGACTTTCTTCGCCTAATCGGGTCGGCCCCCTTCGGCTCTTGCTCAATTGCGGAGCGGATTATGGACGCCGACGAAGAGCAGCAAGAGCTTCAAGATCAGATCATGCGGTACCGTATGATGAGCACGACGTCACCGATCCACTCGCACTCGGTCTCCTACACGACATCCTCGCAGAATTAGAAGCGGCGCTGCAAGCATTCAACGAATAGCCGGATGCAAGGCTCGGAGCCCATCTGAGGTCTCTAGCCCTCCACAAGCTTGATGGTTGAGACCGGCCATCTTCCGTCATGGCCTTTGATCGAAATCCGAAGCCCGTGCAATTCATCCAGCCAAACATTTTCACCGTGCCTGCCTTTCCATCGGTGAGCACGACAGCTTTGCCGATCAATTCGGACTGCGCCTCACCGTACTCACTCAAAATTCTTGATGCACGGCGTTTCACCGATGGCATTGCTCGTCCATGTTCGGCGAGCCATCTGCGGCTCAACGACGAGGTTTTTTCCTATGCTCTACCCCGGGAACGATTGACGGTGAGCGCTCCTCTAAGTTCCGGAGCCGGTCGATTTGCTTTTTAAGCCTCTCCGGTGGGTCCGGCTCAGGCTTTAGCGCTGCGCGCTCAGGCTTTAGCGCTGCGCGCAATTTCTCGGCAATTTCTTTAGCTATGGCTCGGCTGTGTTTGTGGTCTATGTCAATGCGGCGGGGCACAACAAAACCTCCTGCCTGCCCCTTTCGCAGCTTCTCCGCCCGCGAGCACGGCTGCCCTACTAAAAGAACCGGAGACCGCCGCTTTTGGCTATCTGCGCGAGCGCTTGTATTCAGGACAGCGGGTCGCTCACAGCGACCTTTGGCTATCCCGCGACATGCGCCGTGTTAGTACCGGCGAGCGGCGGTCTCATGTGTTTCTAAAACCTGTCAGGTGCTTTCGTTCCGATATCTGATCGCGACGCGGCTGTTCCATTCGGACGAGGAACCGGGAATGTCGCGCACCTTAGGGATACGCGTTGGTATCATCCGAACAGTCCGCTGGGCGTCCGCTCGCTCGGATGCAGGCGCGATAGAGCCACGGCTCGCGGTAGCAGCCCGACCATACGCCGGTTGGCGGCTTATCCACACCAATTTGGCATCGACGTCTTTGTTCAATCTGCACGCGAGTTACAGTCAATTATGGCTCGCGTCCAGAACCCGATACTTTTTTCAGTCTATTTCGGCATTCCCTCACAAGCTCTATCGGCTGCCGGGCTAATCGATCCTTTCCTAGACGTTGACATACCGCTGTTTATCGACCCGGTGCTGCTGGAGAAGTCCGCCAATACCACGGTCAGCACAACCGCGATTGCCCGCTTTCGCAAGCACTTTGAGATATTGGTACGCATGCTGAACATTTCAAAGACGGAAAATGACGTGGCTTGGAAGGCCGCGCGGCGGCAACTCGATTTGCGTGAGCCTCCTGAGAGCCTGACTCAAAAAGCGCGTGGACGCTATCAAGGTCTGGCTAGACGGCGAATTAGGAGCCTTAGATGGGCGGCGAGCAGCCAAGCGAGCTCGGTAG